>JAAKFJ010000017.1 GCA_011064745.1 Candidatus Anoxychlamydiales bacterium
ATTTATTCGTCGGATTTATTTTTTTGAGTTCCAAAACAAAGGCAGCCTAAAAACATTGCGCTTGCCGCAATAGCTGTACCTATTACTAAAGATGTAACATCTCCTGTTGCTTTAGCTTGTCCAGTAGTATATCTAACCATAGCTGGTACATAATCATATGCGATAAACTTACTTGCACCAACTATTGCGCTTCCGGCGGCATTTTTGGTGCTATTTAATATAACTAAAGGCAGTTGCCCTATCGTTGATTCTGTAAAATCATA
The DNA here is from genome assembly GCA_011064745.1 of Candidatus Anoxychlamydiales bacterium. Lineage (GTDB taxonomy): Bacteria > Chlamydiota > Chlamydiia > Chlamydiales > SM23-39 > JAAKFJ01. The sequence goes on from JAAKFJ010000017.1 coordinate 264, forward strand.
CCCTGCTCTAAAACCGATCAAAGCAACTGGTAAAAGTCCAGCAATTAGACAGCCACAGCCGCAATAGTTTCTCAAAGTTTCAAAACGACTTACAGGATTATCTCCATCAGATCTAATTGGATGAGCCATTTAATTTTCTCCTTTTTTTTTATAACTCAATTAAGTTTTTTTTAATAACCATTTTATTGAGTTAATAGTAAATAATTTTTTAAAAAACATTTATATAATATCATAATGAAATGAATTTTTCTAGATAATATTAACTATTGAAAGTAAATTTTTATTTACACTGTTAATTATAGTTAATATTTTTTTATTAATAATATTAATTAACTTTGTTAATAAATTGTTGTTACTTGCAAATATCACACCTGTTACTTATACTATTTGCAAACAATCAAAATATATAAATAAGGAGGAAGAAAAATGTGTTATATGGGTGCGATTGGAGCATTTGTTGGAACAGCAGCTATGAGCTCTGTGTCTGTAGGTGCTATAGGTGCTTTAGGGTTAACTAAAAAAGTTTATAAAGCTATTAAGGGTGATAAATCAACTGATAGTATAAATAATAAAATTCAATCTATTGTAGCTACAACTTTATTAACAGCTTTAGGAATATTTTCTTCTACTTTTTTAGTTGGAGCTGTAGTGATAAATTTACCGCATTTAGCAAAATTATTGACAAAAGATCCGAAAATGAAAGAAAGACTTGATAATATTGCTGGACTTGCAGGCGCAACTATCAATGCCCTAGCTCTATTGCCACTTTTATTGATAGCATGTTAAATGTCATATCTTAAATAAAAGTCTCAATTTGATTAAAAATTGAGGCTTTTTAATTTTCATAATTTTTTTTAAAAACCTTTTTCCTTGTAAATTTTTAAGTTCTATTTCAAACTATTTATTTCATTTATCAAATTTTAAAGGATTTTTTAAAAATGGATACAAAACAAAAAGAGATTGTTCAAAAGATTGCTAAAACGATTAGAGGTCTTTCTATTGAAGCTATAGAAAAAGCAAAATCAGGGCATCCAGGTCTGCCGCTTGGTTGCGCGGAGCTTGGCGCTTATCTATACGCTGAAGTTTTAAATCATAATCCTAAAAATTCAAATTGGATAAATAGAGATCGATTTGTACTCTCAGCTGGTCATGGCTCAATGCTCTTATACTCGGCTCTTCATCTAGCGGGTTTTAAAGTTTCTCTAAAAGAGATTAAATTTTTTAGACAACTAGGCTCTAAAACGCCAGGTCATCCAGAAGTTCATATAACAGATGGGGTAGAAGCTACAACAGGACCTCTGGGACATGGTATTGGAAACGCAGTTGGTATGGCGATCGGGATGAAAATATTAAAAGCAAAATTTAATACCGATAAACATAAACTTTTTGAGAACAAAATTTATACCCTCGCGGGAGATGGGTGTATGATGGAAGGGGCGGTTTCTGAAGCGTCCGCTATAGCGGGTCATCTTAGATTAGATAATTTAGTGATTATTTATGATGCAAACAAGATATCCTTAGATGGGCCAATATCTGAGAGCACTTCTGAAGATACTAGAGCAAGATACAGAGCATATGGTTTTGATGTTTTTGAAATCGATGGGCATGATTTAGATGCTATTGATGCAACGTTTAGAGAAATTAAGCAAAAACAAGAAAAACCCGTTCTAATTATGGCCAATACTATAATTGGAAAAGGCTCGCCTCATATGGCAGGTTCGCATAAAGTGCATGGATCTCCACTTGGACAAGAAGAGGTTTTAGCTACCAAAAAAGCTATAGATCTTCCAAAAGATGAATTTTATGTGCCAAATGAGGTGCAAAGTTTTTTTGAAGAAAAACTAAAAGAACAAAAAAAATTAGAAGATAAGTGGAATGAAGATTTCTCTTCTTGGGCCAAAGAAAATCCCAAGCTATTTGAAGAGTTTAAAAAAATGCAAAATAAAACTCTTATGCCCGATATCGAAGATGTTTTAAGAAATATTGAAATAAAAACACCGATTGCATCAAGAGAGTCCTCTTCAGTTGTTTTAAATTATTTAGCTGATATTTTACCTTTTATTTATTCAGGCTCAGCAGATCTATCATCTTCTGATAAAACTTATTTGACCAATTATGAACTTATTTCATTTTCTAATTTTAAAGGCAGAAATTTCAAATTTGGTGTAAGAGAGTTTGCAATGGGAACCATTTCAAACGGTCTTTCACTAGTTGATACTTTTATTCCTGTTTGCGGAACTTTTTTAGTTTTTTCAGATTATATGAGAAATGCGATTCGTTTAGCAGCGCTCTCAAACCTGCAAGTTATTTATCATTATACCCATGATTCAATATTTTTAGGCGAAGATGGACCGACTCACCAAGCGGTTGAACAAATAGCAAGTTTAAGAGCTATCCCAAATCTGCAAGTTATTAGACCAGCAGATAGCAATGAAGTGAAAATGGCGTGGCTTGCGGCTTTAACTTATAAAGGTCCCACAGCTTTAATCTTATCTAGACAAAAACTAACAACTCTAAATGAAACTAATATCTCTTTTGAAAAAGGGTTATCTAAAGGTGCTTACATTGTGAAAGAAGAAAATAAAAATAATAATAAAAAGATTGATTTTACTTTTTTTGCCACCGGTTCAGAGCTAGAAATGGCAATAAAAATTGCAGATCAGCTAGAAAAATCACATCAAAAAAATGTAAGAGTTGTATCTTTTCCCTGTTTTGAGATCTTTGAAAAACAATCAAAAGAATATAAAGATTCAATTTTAAAAGGTGATATTGGAAAAAGAGTCTCTATTGAAGCTGGCTCTGAGATGGGTTGGCATAAATATATAGGGATTGATGGCATTGCAATATCGGTTAATACCTTTGGCAAATCTGCTCCAGAGGCTCGATTGAGAGAAGAATTTGGTTTTAATATTGAAAGCATTTTAAAAAGACTTATTTAACTAAAAAGCAGTCTATTATGTCGTTTAATAAAACTATTTTTAATAATATTGAAATTATTTCTTTATAGATGTGGCTTGACAAATAAGTTTGTTTTTATTATAATATTAATAGGGGAAGAAAAGGTAGTAATACCAAATTAACAACCCAAACCTAATATAATAAAAGAGGTTAATATGGGTAATAATATATATAATATTCATGAACTCTCGAGCACTCTAAAAGAGATCAAAAAGCATTTGATAGATGAAAATCAATTAAATAAATCAGATATTTTAACTATTGCAGATATGTTAGATGAGATCACTGAAACATCAATGAAAATTCAAGAAAAATCTAAAAATATCTTTGCCAAAGCTGGCGCAAGTAATATTTCTAATCGAGTTGAAAATATGTTCTCAAGAATGCAAGAGATAGAAGATAGTAGACATATGGATGATGAAAAAATATTAAAAACACTTCATCAAATGTCATTTAAAATTGATTATCTTGAGCTTAGTTTTTCTAATTTAGCTTTTGATGATATAGAAACTATATTGATGCAATTAGATGAGCAAGTTGAGAGCATAGATCAAACAAAACCATATGATGATAGATTTATTTTGCCAATGATCAAAACTATCAAACAAAAACTTGTTGATCTGCATTTTAGATTTGATTTTCCAATCGTTGAAGAATTAGACGAAAACAAAAGCTCTTATGCACATAGACTTGTATTGATGGCGAGTGAGATGCAAAAAAAAGATCCTAAAAATGCTGAATTTATAACCAACAAAATCGATGATTTAATGGATCTTGTCTGGATTTCGAAAATGTTTATGTATGGTGATTTAAAAAAAGCTAAAAATCTTTTTGAAAAAGTCGATGAAAAAACAAAACAAAAAATCAACCAGATTATTTGGAAACTTCAAGGTGAGAGATTCGATATGATAAAAGAAGATAATAAATGGATATTGCCGTCTGCTTTAATGAGTTTTGTGGCAAGTGAAATCAATGCTTAAAGCTCTTTTAATCTGTTTTGAACCCAACGGTTTTTGGGGAAACAAATCAGATAGAACAAAATAATCAGTAAGATCGGGTAGATCAAATAGTAATATTTTTGAACTACGATGTTATAAATAAGACCACCAAAATACCCAAATAAGATCAAAAGGACCACCAGTAAAAATACAGCTTGGGCCCAAATTTTAGATATCTGAAGAGTTTTATAGGCTCTGATAACTTGGCGGTTTAAGATATTGTACACACTGAAAAATATAAATATTATACCAGGCACAAAAAGCCAATATGGTGAAATATTTAGCCCTTCTAAAAATATTGAAATATCTCCATGAGTTTCAAAGGTTCTCCAAAGTAAATAGCTATAAACCTGTCCAATATTCACGATCATAAACCAAAAAAAGAAATAATAAAGATAGACCTTTTCTTGGACTTTTTTTGAAGAGCAAAGTATTGCGCTCACGACATATAATACGGCATTTAAAATATTTGGCGTAATAGCTGTGATAGCCGCTAAGATGTTTCTATTTTGATTAAGCATAGCTTTATAATCAACCTGATCATCAACCAAGAAAAGGGTAAAATCACCAAAATGTAGATCAAAGGGATTGTGTTTAAAGCCAAAGGCCCAAGCGATCAGAGAATGAGTTAATTCATGCAAGCTCACCATTAAAATATGGGCGATTACGACTAAAACTATCGTAGCTATAATATCTCTGCAAATTTTTTTAGCCATAAAAAAATACTCCCTTAATTGGGAGTATATTTATTAAAATCAAATTTGCAATATAAAAATTATTTGAGCTTGTTTTGAATATACATAGGAAGAGCAAAACAAGCTTTATGCACCTCGGGAGTATAGTATTTCATTTCTCCTGAGATATTCGATAATCTTTCTTGGAGTTTATCTATAGGAGTTTCAAATTGCTTTACACAATCTGTTGCCCAACCCAAGGCCATAAAGCCACCAATATATCCAAAAACAGGGGCTATATAAAAGCGGTTATCTTTAAATAATTTTGTGCGAGTATTATAAGTGTCAATAAGCTCTTTTGTTTGCGCAAAAGGCACACCATTTTGAGTGACTATTATGCCATATGGCTTTAAAGTATTTTTGCAATATGAATAAAATTCTTGAGTAAACAATACAAGACCAGGCCCGATTGGATCGGTTGAGTCTACAATAATTATATCAAATTTTTCTTCTGTATTTTTAACGTATTCAATGCCATCGGCGACTATCACCTCAGCTCTAGGATCCGAAAAAGCCCCATTAGAGAGTTTTGGCATATATTTTTTGCAAGCATCTAAAGCTATGCCATCGATCTCTACCATAGTTGCTTTTTCAACCCCTTTATGTCTTAAAACTTCTCTTAAAATCCCACCGTCAGCGCCACCAATTATAAGCACTTTTTTTACCTTTCCATGGGCAAGCATTGGTACATGAGTTAGCATCTCATGGTATATAAATTCATCATTTTCAGTTGTTTGCAAGATGTTGTCTAAAACTAAAACTCTTCCAAAAATGGGATTGTCGAATATTAAAATCTTTTGAAATTTAGACTCTTTTTCAAATAAAACTTTTGACATTTTTAAGATCTGGCCCCAGTTTGAGCCATAGAGCATTTCTGTAAAAAATATATCTTCTTTTTCTTTAGCAAACATATCTTTAAAAGATGGTATAGATTTTTGATCCATGTTTTTCCTTATTTTTATCCAAATTTATTAGCTTGCAATTATAAGGGAATTGGTTTTTTGAAAAAAACAAAAAGATATAAAAAATCAAAATAGGAGTTTTTTTTATATATTAATAAAATATTTTATTTATTTTGCAGCATGCCAAGGAAACGCAAATGTAAATTTTTATTTTAGATCAGGTTTATCTGAGGAAGAATCTTTTTTAGTTTCATCTGTTTTAGTTTCGGCTGTTTTAGCCGCCTCTTCCAGTGTATTCTCTTTATTCAGTTCAATTGTCTTAGAAGTTATATCAGCTCCGATAGGGGCTTGAGCAGAGATTGGCATAAATTCGCCTTTTTCTTCTTTTGGGGTGATTTTGGGGTATTTGATACTGAAATATATTCCCAAGATCGAGAGCAAAATTGAGACGGTAGCTATGAAAAGAAAAAGAGCGGATACTTTCCATTCCATGACCAAAGATGCTATAAAAGGACCTGAGATCGCGCCAATACCATATGTGGCGGCCATCAGACCAACTACAAAACGAGTATATATCAGATCGAACTTATCACAAGCTTGAGAGATACTGATCGGATATATTACAAAAGCAAAACCACCAATCATGAAACAAAGAATATAAGAAAGCATTGCACTTTGAGGCAGTACCAACATCAGTATACTAGGGATTGCTGCGCACAAACTGCTAGCAATTAAAACCTTTCTTCTATCGAAAAGATCAGATAAATGCCCCAGTGGCCATTGGAGTAAAAAGCCCCCGGCAATTGTTATAGCCATGATATAAGAGGGTTGCAGGGAATTTAACTGAGCATAAATAGGCAAAAAGCTATAGATAGCCCCTAGAATTATGCCCGATATAAAGGATCCCCAAAAACTTAAGGGAGTGGCTTTATAAACAGCAAAGAAGTTCTTTTTAATAACATCAGGACTTGTTTCTGGAGTTTTAGAGTAGTTTATTGAGACTGGAATAATCGAGAGGTAACACATAACACCGAAGAGTAAAAAAGGTGTGATGGTGTCTAAGCTAATAAATCTGATTATTAGCTGTGATAAAGATTGAGAGCCATAAAGAGCAATCATATAAAATGATAGTACCCTGCCTCTTGTTTTTACTGAGCTATCAGAGAGTATCCAGCTCTCAATTATAACATATAAAGCTGCGATGCTAATACCGGATATTATTCGCATAACAATCCATAAAATAGCATTGATCGCCATCCCTTGAATAAGGATTGTTGTTCCAAAAATAGCTGAGAAACAAACAAAAGATCTGATATAGCCAATTCTGGCTATAATTCTTTCAGATTGCAAAGAGCCGATTAAAAATCCTAAATAAAAAGATGACTGAATAATACCGATTATAGTTTCTGTAAAATTTTCAGCTTGAAGCTTTAAACTTATATAAGTTAAAAAAGGCGTGGAGCTACAAACTATGAATCCCAAACTTAAAAGGGGGGCAATCAAAGGATTCAAAAATTTTAACTTTTGATTCATTATATTTCTTTTCGTATTTAACAGCATTACTAGATTATTACTTCTATATTATTAATTAACATTTTTTAATAATTTTTAAAACTTTTTATTAATAATTTTTTAACCAAAACAAAATTAATCTCTAAGTTATTAAAAAATAAGGGGATGGAATTTGTCTTTTAGTACATCTCCAAATGAGTATCCTAACTCTTTTAAATAATTAACCTGAGCATCATTAGTATTTAATTTATAAATAGTTTTAGCTTCGCCAAATCCTATAAGCAAATATTTTTGCTTTTTTAAATGGTAAATCTGAGCTAGATTTATTGGCAATGAACTTTTAAAAAAAGTTGCATTACCTCTTTTTTTAGGCAGATAATTTATCTCAGAATTTTTTTTTGAATCTAATTTGATCAAAACTCCTAAGATGAGACCTTGAAAAGAGAACAAATTATCTAAGGGAGTTTCTTTTTCAAATGGATACTCTATGGTATCAACGATAGCTAAATCAAAAACAAGCCTTAATCTTTCTTTCTTGGTAAGGATTTTGATAATATTTTTAAAATTTTTATTCAAAAGAGTTTTTTTGATAAAATCAGATCTTCTGAATAAATCTCTTAGTGGTTTTGTATCATCCTTTGAAGGGAGAGGTTTTGATGAGAGAAGACTATCGATTGTATTCTCTAAATCATCTATCAAAGTCTCTGAAAAAATATTATCAAATTCAATAAACCCCATCTCTTTGAAGAATTTAAGCTCTGATTCTAAAAGGATGAATTTCATTTATAATGCCTTTAAATTATTGAGGGCTTCTAAGATAATCTCTTTTTTAGCAAAACCTGAAAATCTGATATATCCTTCGCCTAGAGTGCCAAAACCTGATCCAGGAATAGAGATTATGCTTTTATCTAAAAGTTTATCAAAAAACTGCCATGAAGTTAAATTATTTGGGTTTTTGCACCAAACATAGGGAGAGTCTATACCACCATAAACTTTGTAGTCTAATTTTTTTAAGCCATTTAATAATATTTTGGTGTTTTGCTGGTATATATCGATAGTTTTTTGGATTTCAACTTTGCCAGTTTTAGAAAAGATAGCTTCTGCAGCTTTTTGAATAGGGTAAGATACTCCACCGAGTCTCACATCAATATATTTTTTCCAAAGTGAGTTAATCAAAAAATTATCTTTTGATTTTAATTTTTTTGGTATTACTAAATATGAACATCTAAGAGAGGTAAAACCGGCTTGTTTGGAAAAACTTCTCATTTCAATAGCCACATCTTTAGCGCCCTCGATTTCGTAAATAGAGCGGGGAATATTATCAGATGTAATAAAAGATCCATAGGCGCCATCAAAAATTATGACACTTTGATGTTTTTTAGCATAATCAACCCACATTTCTAGACTTTGTCTAGATTGAGCTATGCCAGTTGGGTTATTTGGAGAACATAAGTAGATGATATCAAGGGCACTCTGAGGACAAATTGGCTCAAAATTATTCTCTTCTTTTAAAGGCAGGTATAAAATGTTTTGTTTTCTACCACCTATCACATTAGCATCGACGTAAACGGGATAAGAAGGATTTGCGATGCCAACTAAACTTTTTTTGGAAAAAAGATCACCGATATTAGATGCGCTGTATTTTATGCCATTTGAGATAAAAATTTCATCAATATCAATGTCTAAATTTAAGTAATCATTTTCTTTAATTTTTTCTTTTAAAAATAAATAACCATCTGATGGACCATAACCCTTTAGAGTTTTTTTTGAGCCCATTTCTAAAGAAGCTTTTTTTAGAGCTTCGATGATTGAGCTAGCCAGGGGCTGGGTAATATCGCCGATACCTAGATTTAAAGGGTTTTTTAGGTTTTTTAATTTTACTTTTTTATCAATTTCATTGAAAAAGTAATTGTTCTTCAGTTTTAATAGATCTGGGTTAACATTAGGCATAAAAGGCTTTTTTTAAAATTTTAATAAAGTAATAAAATACCTAAAATGGAATATTACTACAATAGACAGATTTTTTTGAAAAATTATGAATGAATATTTAGAGTTGAAAGAGTCTATAGGGGAAGTTGAAAAAAAGATAAATCTAACTTTTGAAAATAAAGATTTACTCCTCTTGAGCTTTGTACATAGATCTTTTTTTAATGAGAATAAGAAAGTAATCCAAGAACACAATGAAAGGTTGGAGTTTTTAGGTGACGCTGCTTTAAGTTTAGTCGTGTCTCATTATCTATACAGCAGGTTTCCAAATTATCCTGAGGGCAAACTATCTCATATAAGATCAAGACTCGTTGATGCAACTAGTTGTACAAACTACTATAAGCTTTTAGATGTAAAAGACTTTTTGCTTCTTGGCAGGGGTGAAAAAGATGAAAAAAGAGGTAAAGCTAGCATTTTTTCAGATGCTTTTGAAGCTTTGATTGGAGCAATATTTTTAGATAAAGGTTTTGAAGGGGTTAAAGATTTTATTTTAAAAAATTTTGAAAACTTTTTTGAAGAGATTGCTCTTCATCCAGAAGCAGATTACAAAGGAGCTATTCAAGAATATTCACAAAAAAAATATCAAACTCAGCCTGAGTATAAAATTTTAAAAGAAGAAGGCCCAGAACATCTAAAAGAGTTTCACGTAGTTGTTATTATCAATAATAAAAAACTAGGTTGCGGAAAAGGAAAATCAAAAAAACAAGCAGAGCAAATGGCAGCTGAAGAAGCGTTTAACAATCTAAAGCTTGGAAAAATAAATGATTAAAGATAAAACAATTTGGGAATGCTCCTCTTGTGGATTTACTCAAAAAAAATGGGCCGGTAGTTGCCAAAGTTGTTTAACTTGGAACTCATTTTTCGAAAAAATTCAAATAGATGAAAAAGCTAAAAGATTTGAAGCTAAAAAAACTGATGCGAGACCTGTTCGATTAAAAGATGTAAAAATGTCCAATTTTAAAAGATTAGAGACAAACTTTAGAAGTTTTGATCGTCTGCTCGGCGGAGGAATCACTAAAGGTTCTTTAATTTTAATAGGAGGCGCTCCTGGTATTGGAAAATCAACCCTTTTACTTCAGCTCTCTAATACTTTTGCTCTTCAAAATAAAAAAGTTTTATATATTTCTGCCGAAGAATCTTTAGAACAAACCTCTCTTAGAGCACAAAGAATAGGCATTGATAATGAAAATATTTTTCTTTTTTCCGAAACTAATTTTTCTGCTATAAAACTGCAAATAGATCAGATAAAACCAGATATCTTAATTGTTGATTCTATCCAAATTATCTATAAACCCGAAATTGGAGCCTCTCCCGGTTCAGTTGTTCAAGTAAGAGAGCTTACAACAGAATTTATGCATATTTCTAAAGGTTATGGTATATCTACATTTTTAATAGGGCATGTAACAAAAACAGGTGAAATCGCAGGACCTAGAGTTTTAGAACATATTGTCGATGTGGTTTTAGATTTTGAAGGTGAAAAACAAAATGGCTTTAGACTCCTTCGTTCTGTTAAAAATAGATTCGGTCCAACCGATGATATAGCCCTTTTTCAAATGAGTGAAAAAGGTCTGAAAGAAATAGCTAATCCATCCGCTGTTTTTTTAGAAAAAAGAAACAAAAACTTATCAGGATCTATAATAGCTGCAACCATCGAGGGTATAAGGGCCATTTTAATCGAAGTGCAAGCTTTAGTTGCAGCGTCGGGCTTTTCAATGCCAACCAGAAAATGCGCAGGACTTGATCAAAATAGATTAGCTCTTCTTTTAGCAGTTTTAGAAAAAAAAGTTCGTTTTCATCTAAAGGATTTAGATGTTTTTGTCTCCGTTGCCGGAGGTATGAAAATAAAAGAGCCAGCAATAGATCTTGCCATCTTACTTGCTATCGCCTCTTCTTTTTCTAATCGATGCTTAGATTCAAATACTTTAGCCATTGGAGAGATTGGACTTTCAGGAGAGATAAGAGCTGTTACCAGAATTGAGTCTCGGATTAAAGAAGCGATTAATATGGGCTTTGAAAATATAATCCTTCCTAAACAGAATCTAAAAGAAATAACAAACTCAATCAAACAAAAAATAAATCTTATTCCAATCGATCTTGTCGATGAAGCAATTGAAAGATTGTCTTAAAACCCATCAAAAATTCATAATCAATGAATAATAATTTTGATATTAATGGTAATTAATATTATTAGTAAGAAAAGGGTTAGTTTTATATATAAAGGAGTGGTCTTTGAAAATTATTAAACAATTGTTTTGGATCGTTCTTTTAATATTAAATATTGCCTTGTTTGCACAAGAGCTAACTGTACAAGAGCCATCCGATGACTCTTATTGTAGTGAAGAGCTTGAATGCACAGAGCCTTCTTGCAGCAATGTGCAAATAGATAAGAATGCACCTGCTTTTGAAAGGTCTCGCTATTTGCTCAGATGATCTGCCTAAAGGTTATTTAGCGCCGGCTAGAATTGATGTTTGTGGTAGCAAAGATTATACAATTCTTAGCTTCATCTATTGGGAGCCCCTTTCAAATCAATTAGATCTCGGGACTGCTAATTTAAATAATGTTAACCAATTTAAAGTAGTGAGAACAAAAAGTTCTTCTGATTTCAAACCAGGTTTTAAAGTTGGTTTCGGAAAATATTTTAGTTATGATGATTGGGAGCTATATACTCAATATACGTTTCTTCATATGACAAAAAGGTCAAGTTTTGATCCATCGAGTTTCTTTGGAGAGTTTTATACTTCTTGGTTTTTTCTAAACTCTAATTATGATCTACCAACCATTACAAGTAATATTGATAATACCTGGAAAATGCATTTGGATAAAATTGATTTAGAGTTGGCCCGGCCTTTTTATGTGGGCAGCAAAGTAATCTTTAGGCCCTATTTAGGCGGATCTCTACATTTTTTTGATCAAAAATATGGCCTATCTTTAACAACGGTATCAATGCAATTTGTTTCCATTAAATCTATATCTTGGGCTCTTGGACCTAGATTTGGACTCAATATGCAATATTTTTTGCCCAAAAATTTTAGAATCTTTGGCAATGGAGCAATCAATTTAATGTACTCTTCTAATAAAACTAAAGGCTTAGGCTCTGAGCAGATAAATGATTATAATTTAATCGATGATAAAAAATATATTCTAAGAGATGTTCAAGAGATTATAATAGGGTTTGGTTGGGGCAAGTATTCAGCTAAAAAGAATTGGTACTATGATTTAATCTTGGCCTATGAAGCTCAAAAATACTCGCAAACAAACTTTATGAGTAGATATGCCCAGACTTTTTCTGTAGAAGTGGCCGGTAATGTCTCAACAGTATTAGTAAAACCTGGCGATCTTTTCTTGCATGGATTAACTACAAGTTTTAGACTCGATTTCTAAAGATATTTAAAAACTCTTTGGAGCATGGAAATAATAATTATTCTCAAAAATTAACACTGCTAGAGTTTTTTTAAGCAAAAAAAAAATTGCTTAAAAAAATATTTTTATACTAATCTTTTTTCAATCTAAAATATTTAAAGGTTTGAAATGAAATTTAAGATTAAATGTTTTTTAGTTTTATCCTTTTTTATATCTTTTTTTTCTCAAAAAGATGTTTTTGCTAATGTTTTTTACACTTTGCCTGCACAAGAATTTATAACAGCTTTTGAAATAGGTATTACAACCAATGATACCGGACAGTATGTCTATCTTGCAATTGGAGATAATGTAGTTCCTTTTAATAATTTAAATATTTTTGTTTCATCTGATTTTGGAAGAACTTTTTCGGATCCTGTAGTGCTTGATGGAATACTTGTAATTCCCCAAATTATTACTAATGATACGGGCCAATTTGCAAATGTTATCTGGGCGAATGGTGCAACAACACTTACTAGTTTTTCTTCCGATTTTGGAGCTAACTTTTCTTCAGCAATATCGGTAGACATTGATTCAAATAACCCTCTTTTAACTGCTAGCAGATCTGGACAGTTTGTCTATGGAATTTGGGATGCTGGTATTATTCATTTGAGAGCATCTTCTGATTTCGGGCATAGATGGTATCCAATAATTACCATGGGTTCTACAGGAGGACCTTCATCCCCACCTAAGATATCAACAGATAATAGTGGCAGATATGTTTATGCAATTTGGGAAGATAGTTCTGATAAAATTCAAGTGCGAGTATCTTCAGACTTTGGGGAGAGTTTTGCATCTTCTGCTGAATTGGCACCAGGAGGTTCTTTAACTCCAGATATAACAACAAATAGCGATGGGCAATTTGGTTATGCTATTTGGGAAGACTCGACGAGATTAAAAGTATCAACATCATCAGATTTTGGAGTTAATTGGACAACATCGATCGAGTTGGGTTCTTCTATCTCTCAATCTAGACCAGAAATAGCAACTGATAAAACTGGGCAATTTGTTCATGCACTCTGGACGGATGGTACTGCTAAAGTTCAAGTGCGCTCATCTTCAGATTTTGGTGCAAATTTTAAGCCTGCAAAAGTGTTAGGATTGAGATCGAGCTCAACTTCAGCTACTCCTAAATTAGCAACTGATATTACTGGCCAGTATGTTTATGTAATTTGGAATGATTCTACTTTTAATGTATTAATGAGCGTTTCAACTGATTTTGGCAATAGCTTTGAGCTTGCCACTACATTAACAAGTTCTCCAGAAGCAACATCAAAAACATTTACGAATCTAGCGTTGAATCTTTTTGGTAAATATGTTTATGGATTCTGGCTTAATGATGATCTGAGTACTAGAATACCAAAATTTGTAAATGCTACAAGACTCTTATTTCCTAAAAAGGTTTCACTTATGAATCAATAAAAAATCTAAGAAATTGATATGTTAAGTGTGATTAAAAAAAGGTTTAAACAATTTGTTCTATATCAGATTCTTGCTTGTTAGATGATCTAAAACAGTTCAAACAGTTTTTTGCTCTCTGAAATAAATTAAAAATCTTGTCTTTGACAAAAGTTGAAATTACAAAACCGGTTGTTGGGATAAAAGCGTTTAGAAGAGGGCTATCATTGCCAATAGCTAGAAAAATTGAGCTACAAACTCCATAAGTTATAATACTTAAAGCTGCAGTTTCTTTAATATTGTATTTTTTTGAGTTTTCTAGCTCTGCTTCAATTTGATTTAATCTAAACTCAATATTTGATCTATTCGTATCTTGAGTATTTGGGAGATCTTGAGTTTGAGTGAATATATCAACTTTTTTTCGTATTACAGCTGTTAACATAAATGTGCCTTATTTTTTTATATAAAATATCATTTTTTATGAGTTTAAAAGTTATATTGATAATATATATTATATAATAAAGTTTAATTTTATTAAACATGCAAATTACGAAAACATTTTAAAATAAAATTGTATATTAAAAATTAGCTGAATGTTTTAAAGCGATTTTGGTTTTTTGAAGAGCAGATATTCTAGTTAGCTGCTCTTTTCATTAGTTTCAGATATTATAATATTTACAATTTTTGCTATGTATATTAAAGTTTCAGCTTATATTAGGATTATTTTTTAACTATTAAATTTATTTTTTAATAAATAGGAGTTTTTATAAATGTCAAATTATCAGTTGCCAGATCTAGATTATGATTATGGAGATCTAGAACCTGTAATGACAGCCCAAATGCTTGAGATTCATCATGATAAGCATCATAGAGCGTATGTCAATAATTTAAATGCTGCTTTAGAAAAATATCATGAAGCTGAGAAGAAAAAAGATGCTGAGAAAATGGTTGGGCTTCAATCAGCTATAAAATTTAACGGCGGTGGCCACATAAACCATTCAATTTTTTGGCAAATCCTAGCGCCAATTAAAAATGGAGGAGGAGTAGTAGATAAAAACTCTTCTATTTATAAAGCAATTGAAACATATTTTACCTCTTTTGAAAATTTTCAAGAGACCTTGAATGCTCAAACTACTAAAGTTCAAGGCTCTGGTTGGGGTTGGTTGGGATATAATCGTCAAAATAAAAGTTTAACTATTCAGACCTCTCAGAATCACGATCTTTTAAGTGCGAGAGGTATTTTTCCAATTTTTTGTATCGATGTTTGGGAGCATGCTTATTATTTGAAATATAAAAATTTAAGACCCTCTTTTGTACAAGATATTTGGAAAATTTTAAACTGGAAAGAGATTGAAAATCGTTATAAAAAAATTATTAGTTAACCTTTTTAACTAATAAATTTTTTATTACTGATATCTTAGTATAAGCTATTTACTGATAATAGCTTATGTTAGTATTGGGCATTATTAAACTTGTTAAATTAGACCAAATAAGGTAAAATTAACACTAAATTAATTAAACCAAATTAAAGACTATGGGACTTTTTTCTAGATCACAACCCAAGATAAAAGTAGAGAACACCAAAAAAGATAGTTATAGTGGATGGATAAAATGCTCACACTGCTTTGAGATGATCCATGCTAATGAGCTTCAAGACAATTTAAATTGTTGTCCAAAATGCTCTTATCATTACCGGTTAAATGTTAAGCAAAGAATGAATCTTCTTTTAGATGATAATAGTTTTATTGAACTATTTACCAATATTATGCCTAAAGATCCCTTAAAATTTGTGGATTCACAAAAATATTCAAAAAGATTAAAAGCTGCTCAAGAAAAGACTAACTCTGATGAGGCGATAATAGTGGGCGTTGCTTTTGTCAATTCTAAAAAAGTGGCAATAGGTATTATGGACTTTAGTTTTATGGGAGGATCTATGGGTTCTGTTGTCGGGGAGAAAATTACTTTGCTAATCGAGCATGCAACTAAAAAAAGTCTTCCTTTAATTATTGTTTCAGCCTCTGGTGGCGCTAGAATGCAAGAATCAATTCTATCTTTGATGCAAATGGCTAAAACATCGGCAGCTCTAACCCGGCTTCATAAAAAAAGACTACCCTATATTTCTATCTTAACTAATCCAACAACTGGTGGGGTGACAGCTTCTTTTGCTTCTTTAGGTGATATTATTATAGCAGAACCTAATGCTTTAATAGCTTTTGCAGGACCTAGAGTTGTAGAGCAAACTATCAATCAAAAACTGCCCGATGGCGCTCAAAAATCTGAATTTTTATTAGAAAAAGGTATGATTGATTTAATTGTAAAAAGAGATGAGTTAAAAAAGAAAATTTCTTTTTTTGTTGATTTTTTAATGCATAATCCAAAAGATATAACAAGTGAGAAGATGCCTAAAAGATTAAAACAGCTTTTAAAGGTGGCAGCTTCAAAAAAAACGGATGAACACATAGCTGTAAAAGCAAATAAGAAAAATGAACAAAAAAATCAAAGTTAAAATTATTACTGAAGATAATGATTGTATTCCAACCTATGCTACTTTAGATGCAGCCGGAGCAGATTTAAAAGCAAATATTTCTGATAACATAACTTTAGCACCTGGAGAGTCTAAACTTGTTCCAACCGGCATCTTTTTAGAAATACCCACTGGATTTGAAGCGCAAATAAGACCAAGAAGTGGCCTGGCTTTAAAAAACTCAATTACAGTTTTAAATACACCTGGTACCATCGATGCTGATTATAGAGGAGAGATTAAGGTCATCTTAATAAATCATTCCAAACAAAACTTTATCATTGAGCCTAAAATGAGAATAGGTCAAATGGTATTAGCACCAACATATCAGGCGGAATTTGTAAAA
Source organism: Candidatus Anoxychlamydiales bacterium (assembly GCA_011064745.1). Lineage (GTDB taxonomy): Bacteria > Chlamydiota > Chlamydiia > Chlamydiales > SM23-39 > JAAKFJ01. Next base: position 17,016 of record JAAKFJ010000017.1, read on the forward strand.
ACTCAAGAACTGTCTATATCAACTAGAGGGGAGGGGGGTTTTGGCCATTCTGGGACGCATTAAAAAAGCAACAAGCTTTATGGATTTTTTAAATCGTTTTAAGAAAAAATCAGCCCTAAAAATATCTGATTTTTTAAATGTTGATAACATCTCCTTTTTAGAATCAAAAAATAAAAACGATATTATTTTAGAACTTATCGATCTTTTGGAAAAATCTAAGACTCTTACACAAAAAGATGAATTTTATAAAAAAATAATCGAAAGAGAAAAAATTATCTCAACCGGTATTGGAATGGGAGTTGCTATTCCCCATGCTAAACTCGCTAATTTAGATGATTTTTTTCTAGCTATAGGTGTTCAAAAAGAATATAAAATTAATTGGAACTCTATAGACAAATTGCCGATTAGATTAGTTTTTATGATCGGAGGTCCGGAAGAAAAACAAAACGAGTATTTACAACTGCTCTCTAAACTAACCATGGCACTGAAAAATGATCATTTTAGAAGAAATCTTTTAAAGGCAACTACCAAAGAAGAAATAATAAAACTCTTTAGACATTTTTGATTTTTTTCAAAAAAACTCTTCAATTGTTTTTAATTTTATGATATCTAAGATAAGTTAGTTTTAATTTGATGAGGTTTTATAAATATGGATTTGGAAATTAAAGATGTATCTGAGCTTTTAAATGTATCTGAAAAAACAATTAAAAAATGGGTTGGAGAAGGTAAAATGCCAGCTTATAAATTAGAAAATAAAATTAGATTTTCTAGAACTGAAATAGAAGATTGGATGCTAAATTCTAAAATGCAAAAAGAGAAAGATAGTAATCTAATTAACCTAAAAAGTGAAAAAGCAAAAAAATTAGTCGCAAAAAAAATAGGAACTCAAGCCTTTTCTCTTTTCAGAGCTTTATACAAAGGCACTGTTATAAATAATATCAAAGGTGACACCAAAGAAGAAGTTATTAAATCTTCTGTTAAAGTAATAGCCAAAAATCTATCTCTAGACGCAGATGTTTTAACAGATCTTCTCTTAGATAGAGAAAATCTAATGCCAACAGCCCTAAATCATGGGGTTGCTGTTCCTCATACCAGAGATTTTTTACTTCCCAAAACCTATGATGTAGTCTCTGTTGTCTATTTAAATAAACCAATCGAATACGGCTCTTTAGATGGTGAAAAAGTAAAAACACTTTTTTTCTTATTTGCCTGCGATGATAAAAGACACTTACATCTTCTTGCTAAAATAGCCCATCTAACCAGAAATGAAGAGACCCTAAATTTTATCCATCAACATCCAAGTAAAACGCATCTTTTGAATTTCATCAAAAGATGGGAAACAAAACTTAGTCTTGAAAAAGTTAGCAGTTAAACTATTTTGTGTTTGAAAAAATTGGTTTCTAAAAAAAGAGAAAAGCTTTTTTTAACAAGAAAGAAAAAAAGATGAATTTATCATAAAATTAGTAAACCAATGATATCCTAAGGCTGCAGAAAATCCATAAGATTCTTTTAATATCCCCATAGCAATGTCTGAAACAAAAGCGCGCCCTATTTGAGG
>JAAKFJ010000018.1 GCA_011064745.1 Candidatus Anoxychlamydiales bacterium
TATCGAAAAATATCCATAAGTTAAATGCTTTAGATATTGCAAAAGATAATGAAAAGCTTACAAAAGATCTCCTATCTTATTTGAGTGAAAAAGATAGGAATGGGATCTTATCACGCATGGAAGAATAATATTACATCGCCATCTTGAACGATATATTCTTTTCCTTGAGAGAGGGCTTTTCCCGCCTCTCTGGCTTGGACTCTGCCTTTATATTGTATTATATCTGTGTAAGAAACAACCTCAGCTCTAATAAAACCTTTTTCTATATCTGTGTGAATCTTTCCAGCGGCTTCTTTGGCGCTGGTGCCTTTAACAATTGTCCAGGCTCTGGTTTCGATTTCTCCTGTTGTGATAAAGCTTATTAGATGTAAAAGATTAAAAGAGGCTTTAATAAGCTGATTTAACCCTGAATCTTTAAGGCCTAGTTCTTTCAAAAACTCTTTGGCATCATCGGGTTCCAGAGTGGCTATTTCTTGTTCTATTTTAGCTGAGATACAAATAAGAGTAGAGTTTTCTTTTTTGGTGTATTCTTTAACTATTTGAATATTTTTATTAGTTTCCAAATCATTTAGTTCTTCTTCTTTGATATTGGCGACGTAGATAACTTTTTTCAATGTTAAAAAAGCCCAGTTTTTTAAAAACTCTTTTTCTTCTAACGTAAATGAAATTAATCGAAGCACTTGATTTTGATTGAGATGATCGATTATTTTATCGATTAAGTTCATTTCGGTTTTATCTTTTGTAAATCTTGCTTTTTTCTCTAATTTAACCTTTATATTTTCAGCTGTTTGTAGATCAGATAAAATTAACTCTAGATTTATGGTTTCTATATCAGAGAGAGGATCGATTCGGCCACTTACATGAATAAGCTCTTCATCTTCAAAACATCTAACTACATGAATAATCGCATCGGTATCTCTGATATTGGATAAGAATTTATTTCCGAGGCCCTCACCTTTAGAAGCTCCTTCAACAAGGCCGGCTATATCGACAAAAGAAATAGTGGCATAAACAGTTTTTTTAGAGTTAGAAAGCTTGGAAAGCTCAATTAATCTTTGATCTGCAACCTCAACAATGCCAATATTGGGATCGATAGTGCAAAAAGGGTAATTTTCAGCTGAAACTTTTTTTCTGGTGATTGCTGAGAAAAGAGTTGATTTTCCAACATTTGGAAGACCGACTATTCCGCAAGAGAGATTAGTTGATTGATCTTTTGCCATTTTTTTACCTTTTTATTTAATAATTTGCTCACAAGTGAGTAATTTTTTTCATCTATTAATTCTCTTATCCAATTACTAGAGATTACTTTGTTTTCATATTTTACTTTTTCAATAAATTCAGTTTTGAAATCTAAAACATTTTCTAAAGATTTAATTTTGTCTTTATTACCTTCTTGGTTTTTACCAATTTTTACATCATCGCCGACTACTAAATATTTAAAAGCAAATCTGTTTTTTAACTCTTTTAAAAAATCTAGATAGCTAAGAGATGCAAATTTTTTGCTAAACTTAATCAAAACAACCATATCTATATCAAAAGATTTTAATAGCTCAAGTTTTTCATCTAGGTTATAAATAGTTTTTATTTTTATTTCAGGATTAAGAATATCTAAGGGGTGATTTTCAAAAGTAATAACGATCGATAAACCTTTTTTTTCTTTTAATTTTTTTAAAATTAGTCTATGGCCTAAATGTAGACCATCGAAAACACCTATAGTGATATTGCAAGGAAAAATTACTTTTTTAAAATCTGATGCAAAATTTAAAATCTTCATTTAATAAGTAGGGGAGTTAAATTTATATTTGCACTCAACTTTTCTTGATCTATCGCATCTTTTAGATGAAAGGGGCCACATCTAGTTCTGATTAGTTTTGTAAGATACGCGCCGGTTTTGAGCTTTTCTCCGATGTCATTTGCGAGAGTTCTTATATATGTTCCTTTGGATGAGCTTACTTTGAGATCAAGGTATGGATATGAGTAGTTCTCTATTTTTATCTCGATATTAACATTTATCGGCTCTCTTTTAATGCTAATACCTTTTCTTGCAAGATCATAGAGTTTTTGGCCTTTGATTTTTTTAGCAGAATACATTGGAGGGATCTGTTTTTGCTCTCCTTGAAAAAGATCAATGACTTTTTTTATCTCATCAAAAGTTGGAACTTTTTTAGATACAAGAACTTTTTCAGATTCAGTATCAAATGTTTCAGTTGTATAACCTAAATGAAGGGTGCATAAATATTCTTTGCCATGATTAATAAATTTATCAGATTTTTTGGTGTAGTCTTTGCCAATTAGCATTATCATTAATCCAGTTGCAAAGGGATCTAAAGTGCCCGCATGACCAATCTTTTTGATATTTGTTAGTTTTCTTAATATAGATACAAGGCTAAAAGATGTTTTATTGGCAGCTTTGTTAACTAATAAAATGCCTGTTTGATTATTCATCTTTTGGATTAGATCTTTTTTCTTTTTCTTTTTTTATGTCAGTTAGAATTTTGTCTATTTTCATCTGTTTTTCTACTGTTAGGTCTAATTCAAAGCTGAGAGTTGGAAAATATCTCATTGTGACTTTTTTAGCTGAATTTACACCGATAAAACCAGCGGCTTGATTCAAAGCAGTAATAGTTTCTTTTTTCTCTTCATCCGTTCCAATAATGCTGATTAAAACTTTGGCAAATCTTAGATCAGGAGTTATATCGACAGACACAACGGAAGTAAACTCTGAAATATGAGGATTATTAACATCCTTTCGGATAACCTCAGATATTACTTCTCGAAGGAGTGAATTTAAACGAAAGACTCTTTTGGGATTTGCCATATTTTATAATTCTTGCTCCAAAAAGGTAATATCGTACGCTTCAAAAATATCATCTTTTTTAACATCCGGAAAGTTTTCTAAAATTATTCCACACTCAGCGCCTTTAGAGACTTCTTTGACATCGTCGTTTACTCTTTTTAAAGAGCCTATCTTTGTTTTAAAAATCTCATCTCCATCTCTAATAATTCTAACGTAAGAATTTCTTTTGATGATGCCATCGGAGACTAAGCAACCGGCTATAAGGCCTAATTGTGAAGATTTAAAAAGAGCTATAACTTGAGCTTTTCCAATATCGTGATGCTCTTCTACCTTATCTAAAGTGCTTCTCATTAACTCTTTTACCTCGTCTATAGCATGGTAAATTATGTCGTGTAGTCTAACGATTACTTTTAATTCTTTTATCAAAGACTCGGCATGAGTTTCAATTTTAGTATGAAAGCCTAAAATAATCGCTTTAGATGCCGCAGCGAGGCGGATGTCTGATTCAGATATTTCTCCAACTTCTGCACTGACGATATTTAGTTCGGCTTTTTCAGATTGAATTCTTAAAAGAGAAGTTTTTAAGGCTTCTAATGAGCCTTGAACATCAGCTCTTAAAATAATTGGAAGAACTTTCAGTTCTTTTTTAGCATAATTTTCTAAACTAAATTTTTTGACTTTTTGAAGATTTGTCAGTTTGATTTTTTCCGATCTGGCAGTAGCGAGCTCTTTTGCTTTTTTCTCGTTGTCGACTACTATAAACTCAGATCCTGCTTCTGCTAGATCAGATAGTCCTGTAATCTTTACTGGAACAGATGGACCAGCTTCTGTAATAGGATTGTCAAATTGATCGTGCATCGTTTTAATTCGGCCCCATCTATCTGAAAACACAATAGCATTTGAGATTTTTAAAGTTCCATTTTGGACCAGGACATTAGCAATAGCTCCAAGACCTTTATGCATTTCAGATTCTAAGACCGTTCCTCTTGCTCTCGCTTTTGGATTGGCTCTCAATTCTAAAATCTCTGCTTGAAGTGATAACATTTCAAGTAAAGTTTCTATCCCATCACCTGTTTTAGCTGAACAATTAATGGTAATAGTTGTTCCTCCCCAAGCCTCAGGAAGCAGTGAATGATCAGATAGTTGACGATAGATTTTTTCTTGATCAAAACCTTCTTTGTCAGATTTGTTGATCGCTACAACAATCGGAACTTTGGCTTCTTTAGCTTGGTTCATAGCTTCAATAGTTTGCTCTCTCATTCCTTCATCACCAGCTATTACTAAAACTACTATATCTGTTACGTTAGCACCTCTAAGTCTCATTTCAGAAAAAGCTTCATGTCCAGGGGTATCTAAAATTGTAATAGGGCCAAATTTTGTTTTAGCACTAAATGCACCGATATGCTGGGTGATTTTCCCAGCTTCTAAGGCAGCGATATTTGATTTTCTAATCGAATCGATCAAAGATGTTTTACCATGATCAACATGTCCCATAAAAGTTATAACTGATGGTCTAACAAGAAGATCTTCTTTGGAAGTTTTTGATATCTCTTCTTTAATGCTCATTTCAGTAATTTGAAGTCTTTCTTCTTCAGTATAATCGATGGTTATTTCACAATTAAATTCATGACCTAATAATTGAAGTGTAGTTTCATCCTCAAGATAATCGTTTAGAGTTAAAGTAACGCCTTGCATAAATAGCTTTTGAATAAGCTCTGACGCTTTTAATTTCATAGCTTGAGCTAAATCTTTAAGAGTAATAGGAACTCTAACTTTTAAAGAAGTCGGCCTAATAACAGGGATGATCTCTTTAGTCTTTTTAGCTTTATGATAACGTCGTTTTCTCCATCTTATGTCATCAGCAGATCTCAAACCCAATCTATCACGTTTATCAAAAGCTCTTGTAATTTCTGGTTTTTTTGCAGCTTTAAAATCTTTATAACTTTTAAAGCTTTTTTTCTTCTCTTCTTCTACTGCTTTTGCTGGAGCTGACTTTTTAATCTCTTCTTTTGGCTTTATCTCTTCTTTTGTTGGTTTCTCTTCAGCTTTTGTCTCTTTAGCGGCAATTTGAGCTTTCTTTTCAATTTCAACTTTTTCTTCTTTCTCTGTAAGTGCTTTTTCTTTTTTGGCGTTTATTGGTTTTTTCTTTGTAACTTTTTTCTCTTTAATAACTTTAGGCTTTTTTTCTTCAGGCGGCAGAATTCTAGCTGTTCTTTTTGGCGCAGCTTTGGAAGTCTCTTTTTCTACTGTTTTAGCTTTGCTCTTTTTTAGAGATGTTTCTTTTTTAGCAGATAATACAGGTTTTTTCTTAAATTTGCTTAATGCTGCGGCAATCTGGGCATTTTTGATGTTTAATTTTAAATCTTTCGCCAAAATATTACCTATTTGTTTTGTTCTAAAATTTTATCTGCTAAATCTAAATAATTTATTCCAGGCACTTTTGTGACAAGTTCTGCAGGTTTTTCTGAAAGTACTTTTCTAATAGTATCATAACCAGCGGCGATTAATCCTTGGACTAATAGGGAGCTTAAGCCCTGTATTTTTAGAGGTTCATCTAAAGCAGGATTATCGCTATCAGATAGTTCAATCATCTGAATCGCGACTAGTTTTTGATATTCTGTAAGCTTTTGAAAGTCTACTTCTTGATCGATTAGTCTTGCAATCAGTCTCGCATTCATTCCTTTTTTTCCAATTGCAATCGGATAATCTTCATCGTTTACTACAACAATTACTTTGTCGTTCATTTTTAAACGTTGTATTTGCAAAGGATATAAAGCGTTTTCAAGAAGTTGTACTTTATCATCAGCATATGGAATAACATCGATCTTTTCATTGTTAATTTCTCGAATAATATTTTTAATCCTGGTTCCTCTAACTCCAACACAGGTTCCAACTGGATCGACTCTATTATCAGATGAACTAACAGCAAGTTTTGTTCTATAGCCGGCCTCTCTAACAATCTTTTCAATTCTAATTACATCATCTTCAAGTTCTGGAACTTCTTGGCGGAAGAGTGCTGCAACAAATTCTGGGTGTGTGCGCGATAGGATCACTTCAGCTCCTCCCATGTCAGTGTCTCTAACTTCATATAGCAGGGCTTGTAATCTCTCCCCGATATGAGGCCTTTCCATTCTAGGAATGTTTCTCTCTGGAAGCAAAGCTTCTACTTTACCAAGGTCAACTATTACAGTTCTTCTTTTACCTATTCTTTTTACCGTTCCAGAAATAATTTCTCCAACTCGATGCCTATATTCTTCATAAATAACATCTTTTTCAGCGCCTTTGAGTTTTTGAGTAATTATCTGACGAGCTGTCTGAGCTGCAATCCTACCAAAATCTTGAGGAGGCAGTGAAATCTCTAGCCTTTGTCCAATTTTACAATCGGGTGCGAGAATCAACGCTTCTTCTAGAGAAATTTCTGTTTCAGGATCTTCGATAGTCCCTACAATGGTTTTTCTTATAAAAACATCAATCTCACCAGTTTTTGAATCGATTTGGACATCAACATTTTCTCCGCCTTTAATGCTTTTTCTTGCAGCAGCTTTTAAAGATTCTTCGATAGCCTGGATAACAATTTCTCTTTTGATGCCTTTTTCTCTTTCTAAATATTCGAAAATTGCAATTAAATCTTTATTCATCAATTACCTTTTTATTAAAATTTACAAACAAGCCAAAACAAATTTTTGTCTTACTAAAAAGAGAAATAATTTTACTCTTTCTCAGTTGGCTTTGTTTTTTTTCTTTTTTTACTAACAACGATCTCATCATTTTCACCTTCAGCTTTTAAAGAAAGGGAGATCTTTTTATGTTCTGAATCAACCTTAACAATTCTAGCAGTTACTTCATCACCGACAGAGACGATATCTTCAACTTTTCCAAACGGCTGATCAGATAGTTCTGTTACATGGATCAACCCTTCAATCCCATTTTCGAGTTGAAGAAAAATTCCGAAAGCCGTGATTTTTGTTACAATACCCTTCATTGTAGTACCTATCTTCATCGTTTTTTCAATAGATTCCCAAGGGTTTTTTGTCAGTTGTTTAACGCCTAAAGTAATTTTTTTACTTTCTTTATCAACTGATAGGACAATAGCTTTTACTTTTTCATTTTTTTTCAAAACTTCTGATGGATGAGAGACTTTTTTAGTCCAACTAAGATCAGAAATGTGAATAAGTCCATCCACACCAGGTTCTAGTTCTACAAAAGCTCCATAATTTGTTAGGTTTCTGATTTCAGCTTCAACAACTTGTCCAATTGGATATTTATTTTCAATATCTTCCCAAGGATTGTGCTCAGTCTGTTTCATCCCAAGAGAAATTTTACCTTCATCTTTCTGGATGGATAGGACAATTGCTTCGACTTCATCACCTATATTAACCATCTCAGATGGTTCTGTAACATTTTTAGTCCAACTCATCTCTGAGACATGGATAAGTCCTTCGATACCAGGTTCTAGCTCAATGAAAGCTCCATAAGAAACTAGGTTAGTAATTTTTCCTGTAACTTTGGTGCCTTGAGGGAACTTTTTCTCGATCTCTTCCCAAGGATTTTGATCTTTTTGTTTAAGGCCTAGAGCGACTCTTCCTTTTTCTCGATCGACACTTAAAATAACTACTTCAAGTTCCTGGCCAAGAGTAACCATCTCAGAGGGATGTCTGATTCTTTTCCAGGTCATATCAGTGATATGAAGTAGACCATCGATACCATCTAGATCTAAAAACACACCAAAATCAGTGATATTTTTAACTATTCCTTTTTTTAAATCACCTTCTTGAATGCTTTCTAGAAGTTCAGATTTTTTAGAAGCTCTTTCTTCTTCTAAAAGCTCTCTTCTAGAAACAACAATATTTTTTCTTTCAACATTGATTTTTAAAATCTTAAAATCATATTTCTTGCCAACGAAATCATCGAGGTTTTTAATTCTTTTATTATCGACTTGAGATCCAGGTAAAAAGGCTTCAATACCGATATCAACCATGAGACCACCTTTAACTTTTCTCGCTACTCTTCCTTCTATTACCGAGCCTTCTTTGTAGGATTTTAAGATATGTTCCCACCTTCTATGTTTTCGAGCTTTTTCTAAAGATAGAACGATCTGTCCATCTGGACCTTCAGTTTTATCAAGTAGAACCTCGACAGTTTTTCCAAGTTCTAACTCTTCAGGATCAGCAAACTCTGAAATGGGGACTAAACCCTCTGATTTCAATCCGACATCAACAACAGCAAACTCTTTACTGATTTCAACAATTGTACCGGCTAGAAGTTGACCGGCTTTCATCATAGAAAAAGCTTCTTGTTTTTCTTCTTTCACTCCAAGCAGAGATTTAAATTGTTTGGCGTCTTCTTCTTTGTAATCGACGTCATCTAAAATGTTATGGTTGCCCCAATCTTGGGTTGGTTGTTTCATTTTAAAGGTTACTCCTGTTATATGTTTTATGCAAAAAGAATAGCAAAAAATAACTAATAAAGGCAATGGTTAAAGAAAAATATTATTAATAATGTTTTTATTTTTTTTCAAAAGAAACAGTTTAAGAAAAAAAATATAATTCTTTTAAAAATCTAAAAAACTTTAGTTACTATAACCTGCAATTTTTTGAGCTAAATTGCGATTTATTAAGTCAGGTTTAAAATATAAATTGATATTTTTATACTTTTCGTCAACCTCTTTAGGCAGCTCATTTCTTGGAAAACTTAACTCGTATTGTTTTTCAGAATAGCAATATGAGAGGCCTAAGTTTGAAAGCTGAGTCCATTTACCTCGAGTGGTATAAAAAACACAAAAAAACAGAGCAAAAAACTTTTGAATATTATTAAACAATATTGTAATTACATTAGATTTTTCTAAAATCTCATCGCTTTTTTCATAAAAACTATCAATTCTTTGAGTGATTTTTTTGATGTTTCTTCTATCTTGGATGGAATAATTCCAATCTTTTAAAAAAGGTCTTAGAAGTTTCATAGCCTTTTGGGTGATCAATTTCAACTTGATGGGGCCGGGATCTGATGCTTTTTTTTTAAGATCCATCTCTTTTTTCACTTCTCTGGTCCCCAAAAAAGAGACTTTTACATAGGTATTTTCTAAAGCAGTTGCGAGCTGATCAATATTTTTAGCATTGGTAATTTTTATTTTTAAATCAGACATATATTTTTTTTATTTAAAACGCTTTATATTTTAGTGGATTAATTGCATATAATCAACATTGAAAATTATTCTTTTTAATATTAAAATTTTAATAAAATGTAAGAGTTATTTCTAGGGAGTTTTAGATGAGCGTTTTAATAATGAAATTTGGGGGAGCGAGTGTAAATGGAGCAAAAAGTTTTTTAAAAATTGCCGAAATTATTATTGAGAGATCGAAAGAATTTAAAAAAATAGTTGTTGTCATATCCGCGATGGGAAAGACTACCAATAAACTTTTAAAACTTGCTAGAACTATCGATGATAATCCTCCCAAAAGAGAGCAGGATATGTTGATCTCTGTTGGAGAGAGAATATCGATGTCTTTGCTTTCAATGGCGCTTCAAAAAAAAGGCAAAAAATCGATCTCTTTTACTGGAAGTCAATCTGGGATTATTACCTCTTCAAATCATTTAGACGCAAAAATAATAGATATTAGGCCTAAAAGAATTGTCAAGGCTTTGGAAGATGATAATATTGTTATTGTGGCGGGGTTTCAAGGCGTAAGCGAGCAAAAAGAGATTACAACTTTAGGTAGGGGTGGTTCTGATACTTCAGCAGTTGCTATTGCTGTAGCTCTAAGGGCTGATTTTGTTGAATTTTATAAAGATGTTGCAGGTATTTATGATCTAGATCCTAAAAAAAATAAAAATGCAAAATTTTTTCAAAAATTATCATTTGAAAAAGCCTTAAAAATTATTCAAAAAAGTTCCCATCCAGTTTTACATCCAAGATGTATAAAATTAGCCTTAGATAACAACCTAAGCTTGACTGTAAAAAGTTTTAAAAATTTTAAAAAACAAAAAAAATTTACAATTATTTCAAAGAAGACTTTTAAAAAAGTTGTAAAGAATGTATACGAGCTTATTTAGGGCCTTTTAAAAAGTAGCTTTAGATATGCAACTTCAACTCGATTTTTTAAAAAATTCTTCTACAACAACACTTCTAGAAGAAGATTCTTATCTTGAAAACACTTTAAAATCTCTTTTAAAAAAGCTTGTCACTGATGACATTTTTTTAGAAAAAAATGGTTTGAAAAAAGCTGAGCTTTTTTTTAATGAAAATTTACCAATCTTAAAATGGTCAAGAAATGAAAAAACTAAATCTTGCTGCATAACCCTAATGTGCAAACATAGAAAAAATGCTACCAATTTTTTCTATGATATGGTTAGCCGTTGGTTAATTTCTCAAAAAAAGTTAAATGTTGAATTTTTCTTTTCAGCAGACTTTACTATTCAAGAGCTATCAGATGAAAAATTTATGCTCATGGAAGCTATTTTACCAATAGAGTCTGAAGAAGATTTTGAAGATATAGAAAAAAATAAAAGAACCTTTGAAACTGAGATTAGATTAGGTATTGCCTCTGATTTTCATGCTAAAAGAATCATTGAATTTAAAGGTCTCTCATCTGATAGAAAAACCGCAATGGTTCAAGAAAAAATTGGATCTTTGATGCAAAAAAGACCCAAAGATTTTGGAAAAAACATCTTCTCAGAGATGCAGCAGTTTTTAATCATGTCTCGAGATGAGTTTAAAAGCCAAAGAGATTATCACCATATCAGTCGGATAATCTCAATTTTATACATGATTAGAAAACTGATTAAACAAAATATCGATGAGACCCCAGATAAAAGACAAATCATTTTAAAGTTTTTGAAAACGAAATTAAAATCTAACAATAATCAAGAGAAAACGGTTTTAGGAATTTTAGTTGGTCTTAACTTTTTAAAAGAACATGAAGTTTTTGAGAAAAAACATCTCTCAAAAGCTATTTTTAATTTTCTGCCTGATGTTAAAATAGTTGAAAATTCATTTTTTTTAGATAAGACTACAAAAAACAAAATTCAGACTTGCTATATTGAAATTGAAAAGCCATCAGGCCTTGATTTTACAAACGAAGAGATTCAAGTTTTAAAAAATGAACTTCCCACATATCTAAAAGGTAATATCGAACATTTAATTCACCCAATCTTCATGCCCAGAAATGAAGAAGAAATAGTAAAAAATATGCTAACTTTATCCAACCAACTTAAATACGTTCATGATATCCCTCAAGTGATTATCTCCTTTGATAAACAAACGCATATTGAGCTAATTTTTAATGTAGTTCTTCTTAGAGTTTTAAGACCGCTTGATTGTCCCATCAAGGATCTTTTCAAAAAAACCAAACCCTCTTTTAGATTTACTTTAGAAAAAGTTAAAAAAGTCGGTATTATTAGAAGAAAATACTTAAAAGAGGCCAATGTCTTTAGCATTACCTTAGAGAGCTCTGCTTATTTAAGATCTGATCATAGTGTTGATATTAACAGGGCTAGATCAGATATTTTAAATGAGCTTCATAGACTCTTTGGAGAGGTGAGAGACTACAACGGTGGAATGATCTTTAAACAAAATGAAGCTTATCTATCCTTAAAGGCTATTTTAGGTCAAATTGGCAAGCACTACGATAGTCTTCTTGAAAAATATTTCTATGCTATTAAACCCGTTGAAATGACAGCCATAGTTAAGCCAGATATTTTGAAAAATCTCTTTTTAATGCTTATTAATACCATTAAAAGAGAAGAGACAAAGGTAAAAAAGAATACCGATCTTTTATTTAAACAAGATCTAAAACAGTTATACATCATTATTCCTGATCCTAATCAAGATAAGAAAAAACAAATGAAAGAGGCCATCGATAACTTAAATATTGTATCATCTGAGCTAATTTCATTTAGTCTATCTTCTCATGATGTTTCATATCTTGGCTATGTCTTTATCAATGAAAATAAAGCCACTCAAAAGATGTTTTTTGAAACTATTCAAAACTCTCTTAAATAATTTATTTAACTATAGTTAAAATTTTAATTATTGTTGTTTTTTTTAAATATTTTTTTTTACTAAACTGTCATTAGTTTCTTGTTAGTTATGTGTGCTTATTATAAATTTGAATTAATTGGTTAATTATGCCATTAAATGTTATAATTCTTTATAAATAAATATAATTAAAAACAGTTATAAGAGCGAATTTAGTAGCTACTCCTCAAGGATGGTCAAAGCTAACCACTACAATAGTGGCCAAGGATAAAACGCTCGCTAAAATAATAAAATAAATTGGAGCAATATTTGTGGTTTTTTCAAATAAAGTTTTAACATTTTTTGGGGTTGGGCCTAATACCTCCCTGATGAGACATAGGAGAGATATTTTCCAAGGTGTTCAAAAACAAGGTATTATTGAAAAAGTAAATAACATCTGGGCAAACCACAGAGGAAAAATAATTCTTATCGGTGCATTAGCTGCTATAATAGGGATAAAGTTTGGTGTAGAATCTTATTCAAATCAAAAAAGTATGCAAAAAATCTTTTATAAAGGTTCTACTAGCATTGCAAAGGCTAAGGAAAATCTTGAAGAAGCCTGGTCTGATTACTGGGATTCAAACTGTGATCCAAAGAAGGAGCTCTTTGCTAACGAGAGTGAAAGGCTTAAAAATGATATGGATATATGGCCAATAGATCCTAAAAAGGGTTTAGATAAAAAATATAATTTAGCCGAGTGTGCAAAGATAAAGCAAAATTATAAAGATGTCTGGATCAAGTATTGGGATTCAGAGTGTAAATATATATACAATAAGCCTCCATTGATTGATGGAAAAAGAAACTCGAAATGTGAATACTATAGAAAAAAAAATGAACCGTTTTATGAAACTGTAAGAACAATAGAAAGAAAACTTTTTGATATCAAACTATCAGATCAAGAAAAGTGTTGGGCAAAGATTGCAAATATGGGCCGTGAATATCTCGAAAATTTCAACAATTGTATGAAAAAATATTATAATATTTAATTTTTTTTAATGAAAGACAATTTAGTTGAAGAATAATAAATATATATGGCTTAACTGGGCTTTTAAAAAGAAGTTTAAGCATTTATGAGTACAAAAGCTGTTTTTTCAAATCAAAACTTCTTACATGTTTCTAGTGTCTTGAAATCTTTTAAAACAGAAGCTCTCTAGATGAATATATGGGGTATTGAAGATCTTTCTTCTAAAACAAATATGAATGAAAAATATTTTCAGAGTTTTCCTACGCATATATTTAAATTAAAACTTTTAAATTTTACATAATTTTGAATCTCTTGACTTTTGAAAAATTTCCAACTATTCTTTTAGAAAAAATGAAATATTTTCATGAAAGAAAAAATCAAAGTAGCACCTTCCATTTTATCAGCAGATTTTGCAAATTTAAAAGACGAAGTTATAAAGGTTGAAAAATCGCTCTCTGATGCTATTCATCTAGATATTATGGATGGGCATTTTGTGCCGAATTTAACTATGGGACCTAAAGTAGTTGCTGCGATCAATAGAACAACTGATATGTTTTTAGATGTGCATTTAATGATTTATAATCCTTTTGATTATATTGAAAAATTTGTGGAGGCGGGCGCCGATTTAATAACATTTCATTTTGAAGCGACGGAAGATGTTGAAGATACTATAAATTATATAAAGAAGTGTGGTGTTAAAGCGGGGTTGGCGTTTAATCCTGAGACAGCTTTTTCCATGGCTACAAAGTATTTAGAAAAATGTGATTTAGTTTTATTTATGTCAGTGCATCCGGGCTTTGGTGGCAAAAAATTTATACCATCTGTTTTAGAAAAAATAAAGCTTGCTAAGAATTTAAAAGAAGATATGAGCCTAAAATATGATATTCAAGTGGATGGTGGAATAAATTTAGAGACAGGCTCTAGATGTAAAAAGATGGGCGCTAATTTTTTAGTTGCAGGGACATATCTTTTTGGTGAGAAAGATATGAAAAAGGCTGTGTTAGATCTTAAAAATTGTTGAGGGAAATGAGAAAGAAAATCGTAGTTATCGGGGGTGGTACCGGTAATTTTGTTATTTTAAGAGGTTTAAAAAAATACGATGTTGATCTTAGCGCCATTGTTGCTATGGCCGATAGTGGGGGTAGTACAGGGATTTTAAGAGATGAGCTAGGAGTGCTGCCACCTGGTGATGTCAGACAGTGTTTAGTGGCTCTTTCTAATTCATCTAGAGTGATGAGAAGTCTTATGAATTATCGATTTGAAAATGGTAATTTAGGGGGGCACAATTTTGGCAATCTTTTACTTTCAGCTTTGGAGAAGGTTACAGGTAGTTTTGAGAGAGCGGTAGAAGAGGCTGGAAGAATTTTATATATTAAGGGAAAAGTAATTCCTGTTACTTTGAATCAGGTCCATCTCAAAATGATTTTGAAAAATAGCAAGATGCTAGATGGCGAAGGTGAAATTTATCTTTCTCAAGAGATATATCAAGGTTATAAAAGTATTTATTTAGAACCATACCCAACCGTTAATCCTAGAGTTATCGATGAGATTATGAATGCTGATCTAGTTGTACTAGGACCTGGTGGTTTTTACACATCTTTAATCCCTAATTTATTGGTTGAAGGAGTAACAGAGGCTTTGCAAAAGACTTTGGCTAAAAAGGTATTTGTAGTAAATCTTATGAACCGAAAAGGTCAATTTACCACTCATAAGGTTTCTGATAGGTTAATAGAGCTTGTTAAATTTTTAGGCAAGGATATCTTTGATTATATTTTAGTTAATAAAAGCAAGCCATCGCAAGAACTTATTCAAAATTATTCTGAAGAAGGGGATTTAGTTGAAAATGATATTAACAAAGATGAAAGAGTAATAGCGGCAGATCTATTAGGACCTCTCGCTTCAGTGGCAAAAAATGATTTAATTAAAAGAAGTTTAATCAGACATGATTCCAAAAAACTAGCAAAAGAGATTATTGCAATTGTTAATAATATTTGATCTCGATGACACATTAATAGATACGACAAATAGATTAACACCGATAATTTTGTTAAAAACTTTAAAGGTGATGATCAAAAAAGGTCTAAAAATCGATGATGAAAAGAGAGCTTATCAAAAAATTCTAAAGATAGATAAAACCTCTATTGGATCTAAACAAACTATCAAAAAATTTTTATATGAGCAAAAAGCTGATAAAAATTTTTATGATATAGCAATAAACTCAATGTACCTACCTTTAGATGGTGATATTAAAATTTTTACTCTACATAATGCGATAGATGTCTTAAAGTATCTATCAGAGCGCCATAGCCTTGCATTGGTGAGCCAAGGGGCTGTAAAATTACAATTTGATAAGATGGAAAAAGCTGGCATTGATAGGGCTATTTTTAGTAAAATAGTCATAACAAAAGTAGCGAATAAAGGTTTTTATTATAAAAAAATAATGGATGAGCTTGGTTATAAATCAAATAATACATATGTATGTGGAGATAAGATAGAGGTAGATCTTGTTCCTGCCAAAGAGCTTGGATGCATTACTATTTGTATGAATTGGGGAAGGAAAAAAAATATAAATAAAACCTATGTGGATTATACGATTAATTCATTAGAGGAAGTTAAAAAAATTTTAGATGAAAAATTGAGGTAAAAATTATGCCAACGAGTAATCAATTGTCACCGGGTATGACAATAAACATAGATAAAAAAATATATCGAGTAGAGTCTTGTGTGAAAGTTAGTGTTACAAAAGGAACTCCTTTTATCAAAACGAAACTTAGAAATTTGATAACAGAAGAGTTAATCGAAAAAAACTTTAAATTAGGTCAAAAGATCCAAGAGGTAGCGCTTGTTGAACATGATCTTGAATATCTCTACATTGAAGGCAAAGATTATATGTTTTTAGATGTAGGCACATTAGAGCATGTTTTGGTGTCATCGGATGTTTTAGCGAGTAAAATTAACTATCTCAAAGAAGGAATTAGAGTAAGCGCTTTTTTTTATGGTAACTCAGTTTTTTCAATTGATCTGCCGCAGTATTTGGAACTAATGGTTATTAAAACTAAATCGGCTGAGGATAAGTTAACTGTTTCTAATTCTACTAAACAAGCAATTTTAGAAACCGGTGCTAAGATTGAAGTGCCGCTTTTTGTTGAAGTGGGAGATATAATAAAAGTAGATACAGCTGAAGATGAATTCGTTCAAAGGATATAAGGATTTTTTATGGAAATAAATATTATTAAAAAAATTATTGCTCTTTTAGAAGAGAGTAATCTAAAAAAAATTCATTTAAGAGATGGTGATTTTGAAATTTCTTTAGAAAAAGATAGTTCAGAGAAAAAGGGCCCATCTGTTCATAAAGAAAAAAGAATACCAAAAGAGATTGAAAAAGAAGAGAAAATTGAAATTGATGAAAATGATTATGTCTTATCGCCAATGGTAGGAACTTATTATGCATCTAGTGCGCCAGATCAGTCCCAATTTGTTAAAGTTGGAGATGCCGTTAATGAAAACACGGTAATTTGTATAATCGAGGCTATGAAAGTGATGAATGAGATTAAAGCTGGAAAAAAAGGGGTTATTAAAGAAATTTTAGTAGATAATGCAAGTCCTGTTGAATTCGGAACTAAACTTTTTGTGATAGAGTCATGAAAGTATTAATTGCCAATAGAGGTGAAATAGCTGTCAGAATTATTAGAGCTTGCCATGATCTTGGTCTTGCTACTGTTGCCGTCTATTCTGAGGCTGATGCAACCTCTTTACATGTTCTTTTAGCGGATGAGGCTATCTGTATTGGAGAAGGGCCTTCTGCTAAGTCATATCTAAAAATATCGAATATATTATCAGCTTGTGAAATTACAGGCGCAGATGCTATCCATCCAGGTTATGGCTTTTTAGCAGAAAATGCTAAATTTGCAGCTATTTGTGAAAGCAGTGAGCTTATCTTTATTGGACCATCAGCCTCTGCGATAGAAAAGCTTGGTAATAAATCTCAAGCGAAAGCTATTGCTAAAAAAGTTAAATGCCCGGTTATTCCGGGAACTGCTGGAATTGTCAAGGATGTTGTACAAGGTTTAAAAGAGGCGAAAAAGATTGGTTTTCCACTTTTTATTAAAGCTTCTGCTGGTGGTGGTGGAAAAGGGATTAGAGTTGCAAAATCAGAAAAAGATTTTGTTAAAAATTTCATCATAGCTCAAAGAGAGGCTGAAGCTTGTTTTAATAATTCAGATATCTATTTAGAAAAAATGATCATGAATCCAAGACATGTTGAAGTCCAAATTATTGCAGATAAACATGGTAACTATTTTCATCTAGGAGAAAGAGATTGTTCTATTCAAAGAAAAAGACAAAAACTAATTGAAGAAACACCAGCACCTAAAATCTCTAATCATCTTAGAAAAAAAATGACAACAGCGGCAATAAATATTGCCAAAGCGGCTAAGTATTTCTCTTGTGGAACTGTTGAATTTTTAGTCGATGAAGAAAATAACTATTATTTCATGGAAATGAATACCCGCATCCAAGTTGAGCATACTATATCAGAGATGCTAACTGGGATTGATTTAGTAAAAGCTCAGATAAAAGTTGCCATGGGAAAAAAACTTACTTTTAAACAAAACAAAATTCATTTTGATGGGCATGTATTTGAATTTAGAATAAATGCTGAAGATCCATCAAATGATTTTATGCCATCTCCTGGAGTTTTGAAATATTATATTCCTCCAGGAGGACCGAATGTAAGACTTGATAGCGCTTGCTATAGTGGTTATGAAATTCCACCTTATTATGATTCTATGATAGCTAAACTAATTGTTAGGGGTAGAGATAGAGCAGAGGCTATCCAAGTAGCAAAAAGAGCACTCAAAGAATTTCATATTCAAGGAGTCAAGTCTACTATAGATTTTCATCTATATATGTTAGCAGATGAAAACTTTATCAAAGGTAATTATAATCTAAATTATATAGATGATCTTATTTTAAAAGGATGCAAATTTAAGGATAAGAAATGATAAAAAAAGGTTTTTTTTTATATTATGTATAATGACCAAAAAGGGACACGGCGCAAGCCTCCTGCTTTAGCTGTGAGGTTAGCCGTGCCCAGAAATTTAAAAAAATATTTTTAAATATATACTCTTATGTTATATAATTTTTGTTATGAAAAAAATTATAAATCAAATAGACATGTAATATATTCTTGTAAATATCATGTAATTTGGTGTCAAAAATATAGACGAAAGGTATTATTGGAGGGGCTCCTTTAAATATGGTAAAAAAATATATAGAAGAGCAAAAGTATGTCTAAAACATTTATTCATACATTTCAGCTAAAAACAACACCTCAAGAAGAAAAAACATTAAATATAATTCTTCAGTTAGCTAGATATCTGTATAATGCACTGCTAGGTGAAGGCCTAAAAAGATTAAAGTTAATAAAAGACTCAAAGCTATCTACAAAAGCAAAAAAAGAAAAAAACTATAAGCTATATAATGATCTAAATAAGCTTTATGATTTTTCAGATTATTCTCTACAGAGTTTTGCGATAAAGACCAAAAACAGCTGCAACATAAAAACCCATCTAGATACTCATGTATGTCAAAAAATAGCAACAAGAGCCTATTTAGCATTAGATAAATATTTAAAGAGAAAGGGAGGCAAACCCCGCTTTAAAAATGAAAATAGATTTTCATCAATAGAGGGTAAATCAAATATAGCCGGACTTAAGTTTAAAAATAAAAAGCTTCATTACAAAGGTTTAGAGTTAGAT
>JAAKFJ010000019.1 GCA_011064745.1 Candidatus Anoxychlamydiales bacterium
TTCATTTCCGAGCTCATTTTTTGAGAATTTTATTTCACAAATATAGAGTTGATTAAATTTTGTTTGAATCATTAAATCAATTTGACATTTTTTTCGTTTAATTGTTTTGGTTTGTAAATATGGGCTTGATGTAAGGAGATCATGAGATGGAATATTGAGAATATCGATAATTCGATTAAGGTTATTTAAAACAAGGTTTTCAAACTGCAGACCCATTATAGAAAGCCAAGAAATTGGAAGACCTCTAAATGTTTGTTTTTCGATTGTCTTTTTATTTGGCTCAATAAATTTTAAATAGAAGCGTAAGTAATTATCAGATAGTCGGTATTGAGATAGTTTCGATGGGATGCCATCTTTAATTTGCCAAGTAAAGTCTCTAGATAAAAAACCACTTTCTTCAAGATCTTTAAGAGCTGATGAAAGATCTCCTCCTTTGCTTTTTTTTAATTTTTTTGAAAGCTGATCTAAAGAAGCACTTCCGTTTGCTAAACATTTCACAACTGATCGATATTTTTTATGTCTACCATTAAATAAGTCTGAGAAAATATTCTCAAATTCTGTAAACAAAATTCCTGAATTGACAAAACCAAGCCTCGAGATGTTTTCTTCAGCTGTCATATCTATTAAAATTTCTTCTAGGTATCTTGGGACGCCACCTGTTAGAGCTAGAATCTTAAATTTTTCATAGGGTGAAATGAGATCTTTTTTTATTCCCCAAAATTTATTGCAAACATGCAGGGGCAATTCTTTGAGTAATATCTTATGTGATACCCGTCCCATAAATCCTGTCGAACTGAGAATGTTTTTTTCAATCCAGGCAGAATTTGATCCAGAGATTATCAAGATTAATTTAGGATTTTTCTTGAAATATAGATCCCAAGCAATTTTTAATTTACCTAAAAAATCTGGATCTTTAGACCCCATCCAGGTAATTTCATCTAAAACAATTAAAACCTGTCCTTCTTGAGCATGTTTTGCTAAAATTGAGAAAAGATCCCCCCAATCGGTTGAATCGTAACTTGGGATTCCTTGCTCGGTCAGTTGTCTACGAAATTCTTTATATTGAGCTTTTGCATTTGGATTTTTCG
Organism: Candidatus Anoxychlamydiales bacterium; assembly: GCA_011064745.1. Taxonomy (GTDB): domain Bacteria; phylum Chlamydiota; class Chlamydiia; order Chlamydiales; family SM23-39; genus JAAKFJ01. Next base: position 1,089 of record JAAKFJ010000019.1, read on the forward strand.
AAAGAGGTAAACCCGTAAACATATAATGGGTAGGAAATAATTTGGAAAACTCTTCTGCTAAAGAGCTTTTACCGATACGACGACGTCCTCGAAGAACAACTAGACTTGAAGTTTTTTTTCTTAAAAGGTCTTTTAATCCTTTCATCTCTGCTTCTCTTCCAAAAAATTGATTCATAATGCCTCTAATATTTTGCGATTATAATAACTCATTTATCCGCACCAAATCAACAAAAACATTATTTGGTGCGGAAAAGTTTAGCCAAAAAATCCGCACCAAATAAGAAAAAGACGATTTGGTGCGGATTTTTTTTGAACCTCTTTTTATGTAGCATATTGTTTTTAAATGAGTTGCATTTTTAAAGGCTGGAAAAATTTTGATGTTTTAAAAATAAACTAAAATAATTTCTTTAAGATTTTAGATGAGAAATTAGAACGCACATTAATAAAAAAAATACTTGGAGAAGATGACTTTTTCAAAATAGTTATCAAATAGGGTTTACAGATTTAGCTGCTTTTCTTTTCAATATATTAATGATGGTATATACTGATGGGTTTTAAGTAAAAATTTTAAAGGCTGGCTCATGTCCAAAAAAAGCGCTATTACCCCAACGAGAGATGAAGATTACGCTTCTTGGTATCAAGAAGTTGTCAAGGCGGCAGATTTAGCTGAGCATGCACCGGTTAGGGGATGTATGGTAATAAAGCCGTGGGGGTATGGTCTTTGGGAAAACATTCAAAGGATTTTAGATAAAAAGATTAAAGATACAGGGCATAAAAATGCTTACTTTCCTCTGTTTGTACCGCTCTCTTTTCTGCAAAAAGAGGCTAGCCATGTAGAGGGGTTTGCAAAAGAGTGCGCAGTTGTAACTCATCATAGATTAGAGATGGTCAATGGCAAGTTAGAACCGGCTAAAGATTCTAAGCTAGAAGAGCCTTTGATAGTGAGACCAACCTCTGAGACGATAATAGGTGAGATGTTCTCAAAATGGATAAAGTCTTATAGAGATTTACCGCTTTTGATCAATCAATGGGCCAATATAGTTAGATGGGAGATGAGAACGAGACTATTTTTAAGAACGACTGAGTTTTTATGGCAGGAAGGGCATACAGCACATAGAACTAAAAAAGAAGCTGAAGTTGAAGTTTTTAAGATGCTAGGGGAATATAAAGATTTTTTAGAAAACTATTTAGCGATTCCATGCTTTATGGGTAGAAAAAGTGAAATGGAAAAATTTCCAGGGGCTGTTGATACCTATGCTTTAGAGACAATGATGCAAGACAAGAAAGCTCTTCAAGCATGCACTTCACATTTTTTAGGCCAAAACTTTTCTAAAGCTTCAGATATAAAGTTCAATGATGAAAATGGAAAAGTTGAATATGCATGGACAACTTCTTGGGGGCTTACTACAAGAGTAATAGGCGCGCTTGTGATGGTACACTCTGATGATGATGGTTTTATTATCCCTCCAAAAGTCGCTCCATCTCAAATTGTGATAATACCTGTTGTGCATTCTGATGAAGTTAAAGATAAAATAATAAAAGTTTGTGAAAAGCTAAAAGAAGATCTAGAAAAAGTTGTTTATCATAATAAAAACATAGTAGTTGAAATCGATACCAGAGATCTCAGAGGGGGCGAAAAAAAATGGTCATGGATCAAGAAAGGAGTCCCGATAATTTTAGAGATTGGACCTAAAGATATCGAAAAAGAATCTGTTTTTATGATGAGAAGGAATACTTTAGAAAAAAATAGTATAAAAACGGGAGATTTTGTAAAAAATATTACCAAGATCTTAGATGATATCCAAGATCAGATGTATGAAAAAGCAAAAAGGCATCTAGATGAGAATACAAAAGAAATTTTTGAAAAAGATGAGTTTTATAAGTTTTTCACACCCAAAAATATTGAGAAACCTGAGATCCATGCTGGATTTGCTAAAGTTTATTTTTGTTTGGATCGAAATCAAGAAGAAAAAATTAAAGAAGATCTATCTGTTAGTGTTAGATGTATCATAGAAGATGAAAAGGAAGAAAAAAAATGTATATTTTGTTCAAAAAAGACAAAATCAAAAGTCATTTTTGCAAAAGCTTATTAAAAGGAGTTTTTTACTATGCTGAAATTTTTTAGAACATATCAAAAAATATTTTTTGGTTTTATTGCTTTTTTTATAATTGTGACTTTTGCATTTTTTGGAACTCAAGGTGTTTTGGGAAAAGTTGCAACAGAGAAAGATCTTTGTATCACAAAAGCTATCGATGGCTCTAAAATAATGCTCTCTGATGTAGATAATATGACTCTTTTTTTAGCTACAGATAGCGAAGATATTTCTATTAAAGAATCTCATTTAATGCCTAATTTGCTCAATGATGGGGTTTTGAAAAATGACTTTTTTAAAACGGGATTAGCAACTGTTTTTTTTGAAAAGTATTTAGATAAACTTCTGCCCTCTTTTGAAAAAAGATTTGAGAGAGTTAAAAGATACACACCTTTTGTGCATTTTTATGACCAATCAATATCTTCCAAGAGTATTTGGCAGCTTTATAATCCAAATATAATATCTCTTTTATCTGAGCTTAAAGCTAAGAAAGAGATCGATCAAAATTTTTTCAAGCTATATGTAGATTTATATAAAGAGCAGATGAGACTTCATCCAGAGATGCTTAGAAAAATTTTGATGTTTAAAGAAAAGCAAAATGAAACTCAGATGGATCAAAGACTTTATCAAGATAGTTTAGCTCTTTTCGGTTATGAAAATGCTTTAGATTGGTTTGGTAAAGACTTTTTAGATGCCATCTCAGAGTTTATTATCAATACAGCGGCTTTAGCTAAACAAAAAGGCTATACAGTTACTATAAATGAAGCGTTGTCTGATATGCAGTCTAATGTTAAAAAAGCCGTTGCAACTCATCAAGTAAAAGAGCCAGTATCAACTTACTACAAAAATGCTTTAGCTTATCTTAGACTTGATGAAAAAAGCGCGGCAACTATCTGGCAAAAAGTTTTACTTTTCAGAAGGTACTTTCAAGATGTTTCTAACAACACTCTAATCGATAATTTAGCCAATCAAGAGTTTAATAAATTTTCTAATACTAAAGCTAAAGTAAAACTATATTCTCTGCCAAACGAGTTAAAGTTAAGTAATTTTGAAGACTTGATGAAATTTGAGATGTATCTAAAAGCAACAACTAAAAAAGAGAACTTACTTGATGTTCCAAGTGAAACAATCTCTTTGGCTCAAATAGAAAAAAAATATCCCGATCTAATCGAAAAAAACTATGTCTTAGGAGTTAAAAGCGCTGATCTACAAAAGGCAGCCCTAAAGGTTAACCTAAAAGATATGTTTTCTTGGCAATTAGATGATAAAAGCTATAACAAGCTAAGAGCTAATTATAACTTTTTATCATTTGCAAATGAGAGAAGTAAAAAGTTAGAAGTTTTAGACAATCTTGAAAATGCTCAAAAAGCTCAAGTAGATGCTTTCTCAAGATCTGAAATGGTTAAAGAAAATCCAAAATTGATTGATGAAGCTCTAATATCTGGGGAAGAAAAAAAATATGATGTAAATATAGCCAGAAAAAATCCTAGCTTTCCCATTATGATTAAAGATAGAGCTAGATTTATGAGCCTTATCGATAAAAAAGATAAAATTGAAAAATATACAGATGATAATGAGAATTTTTATTCAATTGAGGTCTATAAAAGAGGCGATGAAAATCAGCTTATGTCATTTGAGAAAGCCAAATCTAATAGAATTTTAGATTCCCTTTTAAACAACTATCTAAAAAATGAATATCTAAAAATTCAAGAAAATGAAGAAATATCTTACAAATACCAAGATGAAGAGGGGAGTTTTTTGCCTTTTGAATCCGTTAGATTAGAGATCGCTCAAGTTGTTTTTAAAGATGTAATAGAGCAATTGCAATCAATGAATTTGAGCCAAGATAATTCGTTAAATAACCTCTCTAAATATAGATTCTATTTATATGCTGAGAATTTTTTACAAAATGTTTCTAAAGATCCTGGTTACTATCAATCGATTAAAGGACCATTCAAGTTAGCTTTAAAAGAGATAGAAGTTCTGCGATCCAAAAATCCAAATTGGATGGAAATATTAGCTTTTTCAATGCAACCGAGAAAGTTTTCACCTCTAAATTTATCAGATGATGGAAATATTGAATTTATCTATTTAGATTCAATAGATATTTTCGATAACTCTTCTAAAAAAGTAGAAATAGCTAAAAATGCGATATCATCAGAGGCGGCCAATCTTTTAGGAAGAAAACTTTTAAAACAATTTATCGAGAAAAACTCAATAATTTTGCCGACTAGGAAAAAAAAAGATGAACGCATTTGATGAAAATTTCCCAAATCTTAAAATACTGAATTTTTTTGATCTGAAAGTTGATTGCAATAAGCTAGATTCTAAAGCCAAATTATTGATAAATAAAAAATATAAACTACCCTCTTTTTCTTCCATGTTAGAAGAAGATGATGCAGCTAAAGTTTATATGTCATGGTCAGAGAAAGGTCTTTTTTTTATCTTCGATGTTAAGGCTAATATGGAAGATGCAAATACATCAAAACTAAGTATACAAGATTATAAAAGAGCAGATTCTATAGAGATTTTTATAGATACTAGATCTTTAAAAACAAAAGGTTATATAACGAAATTTTGTCATCATTTCGTTTATATGCCTCAAGATATTAAAGGCTATAGAGCAAAAGAGATTACCAGATTTAGATTAGATGATATGCATGAGCTCTCTGATGCTAAAGATTTAAAAGTAGATTCTATTGTTAAACCAAAAGGGTATATTTTGAATATTGAAATTCCTCATTTTTCTCTTTTTGGGTTTAATCCTCATGAGATAAACTATTTATCTTTTTCATATAAAATCAATCGATATCAAATGTATCCTATACATTTTAATGTTAGCTCTTTTGAGCATAATATCGAAAAAAGCCCACATCTTTGGGCAAAAATGGATTTAAAAAAATAATCTTATATTTCATAGATTTTTCTGCTAGAAAATAAAAATGTTGAAAGATATCATAACTATGAATCATATAGGAGTTTTTTATGAAATTTTCTGCGACCCATGAATGGGCGGAGCTAAATGGGGATATTGCCACAATTGGAGTTACTAATTTCGGAAGAATGCATCTTGGTGACGTCGTAAATATTGGGCTACCTGAAGTTGGGAAAAACGTTTCTAAAGATCAAGAGGTTTGTGTTATCGAGTCAAATAAAGCTGCTGTCGATCTACATAGCCCGCTAACAGGTGAGATTGTAGAGGTAAACGATAAGCTAAAAAACGATCTATCTATCTTAAATAAATCCCCAGAAGATCAAGGCTGGCTTTTCAAAGTAAAGATAAATGATAAAAGTGAATATGAAAATTTAATGAGCCTCGAAGAATATGAAAAAAAAGTCTCTGAATAAGATGTCTTTTTTTTCTCTATGTTATGCTATAATTCAATTTAGATAATAAAAAAATAAGTTTATGCCAACTCGCAAAAGAAAAAGAAAAAACTTTTTCATTATATCTATTCTAATAGCTATTATTTGTTTGATTGTTTTATTTTCTAAACCTATTTTTTCCTATGGTGTCAGAGCTCTTTTGAGAGTTGCTACGAAAAATACGATTGGGGGGGAAATAAAGTTTAAAAACTTTGAGCTAAAACATAGAAAGATTGTTTTAAACAAAGTAAATATCAAATCGAAAGGTTTTTTTGATATCGAGGCTGATAAACTAGATATTGAACTTGAGTTTCAATTATTTAAGCCAAAAATAAAAGCTGATATATATTGCGATAGCCCTAAATTAACAATATATAAAAATAAAAGTTGGGATATTAACTTACCTTCTCAAAAAGGGGGTTCGTTTTTATCATTTTTTTTAAATATCGATAAAGGAGTAATAGATTTTGTTGATAATAAAACAAAACTAAAAAAAGTTAATTTTGATTTTTCTCATCATTTTACGTCTGTTTCAAAACTAGATCTTTTTTTTGATGAGGAAGTAAACAAAAAAGTTACGATCGATATTAATCAAACAGGTGAAGATAAAGATTTTTCTTGCCATTTAGATGAGCTCGATACTTCTCATGTAAGCGATATATTAGAATTTTTCAATATAGATCTTTTTCAAAATATGAAGGGCTTTGCGAGGGGGGTAGTAGTTTTTGGGATAGAAAAAAACAAGATAGCAAAATTTTTTACTAATTTAGATTTATTGAATTTTAGTTTTATCAACACTACTACAGATCTAAGTTTCAATTTTAAATCTCTTAGAATAGAAATGAGTTACCCTGATTTTTTATGTAAAAATAAAAATCTATTATTAGACTTAATAAAATATGATTTTTTGAAAAACTCAAAAATAAGATTGAACTTTGATGATTTAACTATTTTAACCTCAAAAAAATCTAGCTTTTCCAATATCAACGGTTCTTTTTCATATAATCCGAATCTTGGCTCTAAAATGGATATTGAAGGTAAAATTGAAAATGAAAAAACCTTTGATTTTCAAATAGCTTCAAAAGCTTACATCGCTAGCTCTTATTCTAATTGGTTAGATTTAGATCTTTTGCTTGATGATGACAAAACTAAAGTATTTGTGAGCGTTAAACAAGCCGATGATTTTTATAATTTACATCTTTTATTTGATAATGTGAGATCGCATATTTTTCAAGCTTTTCAAGATCTGCTCTCTAAATCCGTAAGGCAAATTGATGATTTTAATTTTAATGATGGAAATATCAGTTTTTGTATAGATAGTCGGGTTAATAAAAAAGGGATTGATAAAGTTTTTGTAACAGATTTAACAGGAAACGACTTTGATTTTCAAAAAAATGAAATAAAGGGTTTTATCCACCATATTGATGGGAAAAGCTCTTTTGATCTAAGTGAAAAAAATATTTTCGATAAGTTTTTTTCTGATTTAAAAATAACAGAAGCTTCTTTTGAGATTGCCGACAAAAAGATAAAAGATTTAAATGCCAAAATATTTATTTTAGATGGCTTTTTTCAATCTAGCACAGTTTCTTGCGATATTAATGAAATTAAATCTTTAGCTACTATCAAAGGACATATTAAAGAGTTTGATGTTTTATTAAATTTAGACGGCAAAATTAAAGGTTTGGATGATACTTTTTCATCAACCGTTTCTTGTAAAAGAAAAAAGAATAATTATTTATTTTATGGCAATATTCAAATATCGGATGCCCAGGAAGCTGTTTTTGGTTTTGATCTAGACAAACTACTCATTCTAGATTTTAAAGATTTTCAAAAACATCTAACCAAGGCTTGGATAAGAGCTGAAAAAATATTTTTGCATAAATGGCCTAAAATTTTAGATCAAGATATAATATTAGATGGGTTAGCAAATATTGCGGCTTTTTATAATAAAAAGAAGCTGTCTCTGCAAATCAAAGGTGAGAAGCTCGCATTTAAGAATCCATATATAAATATAAAAATTGATAAAATTGGAAATGTAAATGATTTTATTTTTGAAGGAAACGGGTATATAAAAGCTACTTTTGAAAAAGATCAATTATCTTGTGATCTTCCAGCATTTAGCGGGCAGTGTTTTTTGCCAAAATTCGGTCTATTATTAGATTTGAAAGAGGCTAAGTTAGTAGTTAATAAAAATATTTTAAAAGCCAAGGTAAAAAGTGTCTCTCAAGATGTGACTTTAAATGGAGATATCCTTTTTGATTTTTCAAAAAAATACCCTCTTTTGACTATCGATATTAAAGACATTTCATCTGATATTATATCTATGCAAAAGCTATTAAAACATTTTGATTTCTCGAGTGATGAAAACATTCTCGGATCCATTACAGGTAATAGTAAGATAATTACCTCTTTTGAAGATGATACAAAAGCATTTTATCAAGTAAATTTTAATATTTTTGATGGAGCATATAAAATAAATGATAAAACAGATATTGAGAATTTAAAAACCTCTTTGTCTTATTCATCAAATCAGGATTTTGTTTTTTCGGATCTGATCGCCAATCTTAAACTAGAAAACAAATCATACACTCTTACCTGTCCAAAACTAAATAAAACTAAAGATGTTTTGGATTTTGATCTTAGATTGGAAAATAATGTTTTTGATCTTTTTAGATTTAAAGGTAATTTTTTTAAAAAACAAAATGTTTTTTGTTTAAATGTAGATAAAGACAATACCCATATTTTTTCCCATAAATTTAAAGACTTTAATATCCTAATAGATGAAAAGTTTAATATTGAATCACTTGAAGCTAATTTAAAACTTAACTCTTTTGCTTTCATATCAGGGCTGCAATTTTTGTTAGATTCTGGTATTTGTCCAATAAATAACGTCGATTTATTTACCTATATCCAATCTAAGCATGCAGGAGATTTAGACATTGCTTTTTCATTAGATGAAAAAAATGTTTTAGCCTTTGATGTCTTATCTAAAAATCTTATGATTTTGAATAGGAAATTTAATAAATTTATAGTCAAAGGTAAAAAGTCAGGCGATCAAATCGAAGTTCAAAAGTTTAAACTCGATGATTTTGAAGCATCTTTAGCCTTAAATACATTAAAAGAAGCTTTAAAGATTGAAGATTGTGTTTTTAAGAAAAAAGATGAGCTTTTTTTAAAGATGAATGGGGTTTATGATTCAAAAGCTTCTGTTTTAAATACAACAATTTCAGATATTAAAATTGATCTTAAAAAAATAGATCCTTTTTTAGCTAATTTTGTGAAACTGCCATCAATTGCTATAGAAGGATATTTAAAAGGCTCTGGGATTTGCCAAATTAATTTACCTATTAATGGGAATTACTTTGTTGATTTAGATTTTCAACCAAGTAACTTAACCATTCAAAAAGTTCGCCTTTACAATAACGGGGCTATCAATGCTAATTTTTCTGATAAAGGGCTTTTATTACAGGGTTTAGATCTTAGCTTTTATAGCAAAGATTTTGATCTTTCATATTTGAGCTGTAAAGTTGGTAAAGTGGCTTATAGTTTAGATAATAATAAATGGCGTTTCAAAGATACTAATATCTATATTCCTGCTAGTTTAAAAAGCTCGTTTGAAAAAATTGATAAATTAAAAAATGCCCTTAAGTACTTTCAAATCGATGATGATATTGATCTAAATTGTGATGTTGAGCTTTTGTCTGATTTATCAAAAATTAAAGTTCTAGCGAAAGATGCCAATTTTTCTATTAGTTCTAAAAAACATGAATTTAAGAATATCTTTTTTCAAATCAAAGAAAAAGATTCTTTTTTAATGTTTGATTATTTGCATAAAAATAATTATTACACGATTCAAAACAATTTTAAATTAGATAATATAACTCGGGCTAAAACCTTATTTAAAGAAAAAAATCAGATAGCAGAGCACCCCTTAGCTGTTAGCTGGAATATTGATGAAAATAATGAAATTAAAATTAAAGAGATTGTAGGTTCTTTTTCTGGTCTGGATTTTATGCTTCAAGAAAACGTTGAAAACATAAACTCTAATCAACTCTTTGGAAGCATAAAAATTGATAATTCAAAATTAAAAAACATCTTACCGAAAAATATTGAAGATAGCCTCTCCCATTATAATATCGGTAGCGGTTATGAGATAAGTGGTTTATTAAATTTGGATTTTTCAAAAAACAAAAATTTTAGTTTTGAGGGACTTTTTTCAGGTAAAGATTTTGAAATGTTAGGTTTTCAATTCAAAACGATGTTTTCTAAAATTTTAATAAAGCCAAATTTAATAAAAGTAACCGATTTTAAAATCAGTGATCAGTCAGCCATTGTAACTATCAACGAGCTGGCCCTTGAAAAGAACAATAATATTTGGCAGCTTGATATGCCTCATTTAAAAATTAAAGATCTAAGACCCTCTTTGATGCAAGGGGTTGGAGTGCCATTAGATGAGATGACACCTTTTCTAATAAGAGAGCTCATCTTAAATGATTTTAAAGGCAATTTAAACTCTAAAAATTCATTTACAGGGTCTGGGCATTTTTATTTTATTAACTCATTTAAAAGAGGCCATTCTGTTTTTGATTTCCCTGCCGATGTTTTAAGCCGTATTGTAGGTATTGATCAAGAGCTTTTAACGCCTGTTAATGGCAAGATGGAGTTTTCTGTTAATGATGCTAAGTTTAACTTAACTAAACTAGAAGATTCTTTTTCAGAAGGTCAAAGATCTAAATTTTTCTTGCTTGATAAAGGCAAGAGACCATACATAGATTTCGATGGTAATATTTATCTAAACATTGCTATGAAGCAATATGTTTTGTTTAAATTTACTGAATCTTTCGCAATCTCTATTAGAGGTAATCTTCAAGACCCAGAGTGTAATCTCAAGAAAAAAAGAGGTTTTTTTAATTAAAAACCTTTGCTAGAAAAGATTTCATTGATATCTTTTTTTTAAAATTGAGGTTTTTATGCTTAAAGTATGTCAACAATCAGGCGCAAATCATTCTGTTTTTGAATATCAGAGATCTGATTTTTCTCATTATGATTCAGATATGATTATGTGGGCTGATAATTTTTTGATATTTTATTATACTTTATTTCCTGATAATGAACCCGATTTGTTATATCCCGGATCAAAAGTCGAATTAGCAAATGAGCTTAAAAAGAAGTTGCCCGACATACATGAAGACTTAAAAAAAATATTGGGCTTGGATTTGAGCGGACTCTCTTTGAGTGCGATTCCATTAGAATTAATCTATCTTGAGAATCTTAAAGAATTAGATATATCTGATAATGCAATTAAGAGTTTGCCTGAATTCCTTTTTATAATGGCAAGCCTAAAGACCTTAACAGCAATGAATTGTGGTTTACAAGAAATTCCCCCGACGATTGTTTCGAGTAATCTAAAAAAGATAAATATATCTGATAACAATATAACAGATTTATCTTCTGAAGTTATAGAGTTTTTAGATCAATGAGATGCTGTATGATCTTTGAAGTATTTTTTAAACTTAAATAGGAGTTATATGTTCTCGACTCTTACGGGTATTTATCAATGGTTGTGGCCGTCTAATGACGTTTCAAGCGGTGCATTAGAGCCAACAGAGAAGAAAACAGACCAGGAGACAAATAATTTAATCATATTTTTTAATCGGATAGCCCGCTTTTTAGATGAAAATGAAATTGTTTTTTATGATTATCCTCTTATGATAGAGTATCTCGAACGCAAGTTAGAGAATAAGCAAGAAAAGTTACTTAAAATTACAAATTTAGATTTAAGCAATTTAGGCCTATCAAAAATTCCTCAAGAAATTTCATACCTTAAAAATCTTAGAGAATTAAATCTTTCTAATAATAATTTATATGTAATTTCTCAAGAAGTTTTTTCATTAACCAAGTTAGAAAAATTATTAGCTTCAAACTGCATATTAGATACTATTGAAAGTGATATCGTTCGTTTGAAAAACTTAAAATATATAGATTTCTCTTCAAATGAAATCAGATTTATTTCTGATAAGGTCCATATCTTTTTAAATCAATTAGATAATGGAGTTTATTGATAAAGTGGGTTTTATACAAAAAATAAATAGATGATTTTAAGAAATAAAATTTTTGAAAGTTTTTTAGATCTTTTTTATCCTCATCTTTGTCTTCATTGCTCAAAAAAAATAGAAAAAAACTATTTTTATTTTTGTAAAAATTGTCTCATGTATTTTGATTATTTTAAACCAAACCCATCTTTAAATTTCTCAGCTGTTTTTGAAAATATTGGACCTATTTTAACTTTTTTAAAAGAGATGAAAAATAAAAATCTGTTTTCTATTTTTAAAATTGTAGCAGCTTTTTTGGTTGTAGAGCATTTTAAATTAAAATGGGATATTCCGGATGTAATTGTTCCAATGATGGAAAAAAAGTTTTTAAAAAATCATATCTTTGATCTTTCAAAAGAAGTGGCTATATTTTTTAAACGACCTATAGTCAAAAAGACAACTTCAAGAGATACAGTTCTAGTAATTAGCGATACTCTGAATTTCAAAAAGTTTGAAAATTTTAAATCTAAAATTTTGTATAAAAAAATATTTTGTTTAGCTCTATGCTTCGATGTTTTTTTTGATGATTTCAATCTGTCTGAGTAGTGTCGAATTTGTTTTGATCTCATTAGATATTTTTTTCCAACCATGAAGAAGTGTCGAGTGGGTTTTTCCTCCAAAAGAGGAAGCTATTTTTTGAAGAGAATCTTTGATTAATTCTTTCGCTAAATACATCGCAACTTGGCGAGCTTTAGCAATTTTTTGTAATCTAGATTCTCCTTTGATCTCAGATACTTTAATCTCAAAAAGTGCAGCTACACTTTTTAAAATGTTTTCAACCGAGATCCTTTTTTGAGGAGTAAAGGAGAGCATCTCTTGGAGGAGATTTCGAACTAAATCTTTAGTTAAATCAGCCTTTATCAATCTAGAATAAGCGGCGAGTCTATTAATAGCTCCTTCTAGTTGACGAATGTTATTAAAAATTCTCTCAGCTATATAAAAAGCAACATCGTCAGATAGATTTAAATTTATAGAGCTGGCTTTTTGTTTTAAGATAGCCACTCTAGTCTCTAAATCAGGTACTGCTAAATGAGCAACAAGGCCCCATTCCATTCTAGCTATTAAACGAGGTGATAATTTTAAGTGAGAAGGGGGGTTATCAGATGCAATAATGACCTGTTTATTTTGATGGATTAAACTCTCAAAAGTATTACAAAACTCTTCTTCAAAATTTAATCTATTCTGTAAAAACTGAATATCATCGACTATCAAAACATTCAAATTTCTATAGAATCTTTTCATCTTATCAACTGACTTGTTTCTTAAATTAGAAACCAAATCATTGATAAAAGCTTCTGTTGTGATACTTTTAATAGTAAATCTACGATGGTGTTTTTTTACAAAATGTCCAATAGCATGTAAAAGATGGGTTTTTCCAAGTCCCACACCTCCATGAATAAATAGGGGATTGAATGACTTGCCAGGTCTTTGAGCAACGCCGAGCGCGGCTGATTTTACAAATTGATTAGAAGGACCTTCTATAAAATTTTCAAAGGTATAGTGTGTGTTGAATTTCGCCTCATCTTTTTCATAAACTGCATTTGGTAAAATAGGCGATCTTATCTTCTTTTTTTTCTTCTCTTGAATAACAAAGTTAATTGCTAGATCACCATCTTGTGTAGTGGGCAGAAAAAGTAGCATATCTTTTTTATAGTTATCCAAAATGTATTCCTGGACAAAGATATTTGGCATTTCTAAAGTTAAACCATCATCTTGAGTCTCTATTACCTTAATATGAGCAAACCAATTTTTATATTCTGTTTTGGAAATTCTTTGTTCAATAAATTTTAAAAACTCTGACCAAACATCTTGACTTTTACAAGTTAACATCAAAAAAAAATCTCTTTTAAAAAAATTAAATTAGCTCTTCAAAAGTGGCTTTAAGAAGCTAATAGTAAATTTTAATCTACCACTAAATTTGATAGCTTGCAACAAATTTAAAATGATTGGTTTTTAGATATTTTTTAAGTGCTTAAGTCTTAAAAAATGAGAGTTTTTTTTTACTATAAATAAGCGCTAATTAATGCCATTGCTTGGCTAGATAGTTTTTTGTCTTTGTTAGTCGCAACAATTCTTGCTTGATCAATACCTTCTCTTCTATAACCTAAAGAAAGTAGTGCTCTTGCTTTATTTAATAAAACTAAAGGGTTCGTTGGCTCTATTTTAATAACTTCATCCAAATGCTCTAAAGCTTCTAAATATTTGCCCTTTTGAAGATATAAAGCCCCAAGGGTTTGAAGGTCATAACTATTTTTAGGATCTAAAATTAATAGAGTATTGAAAAACTCTAAAGCGATATCATAACAGCCTTGTTTAACATATAAGTAGCCAACGTATCTTAAATCTTCAACGCTATCATTACTCAGCTCTAAATAACTTTTCCAATCCATATCTCTATCCTTTGTGATACTCATCTTTTCTATTTTGAATCTCAGATGATATCTTATTTAAGGTACTTAAAAGAGCTGCAAATTTTAAAAGAGATTTTCTTTGTTTTTCTTCTTTCTCTTCTTCTTTTGTTAGTTTCTTCTTTCCCCCCTTTTTAACTTCAAACGATTTTAACTTTTCAATAAGCTCATTTATTGGTCCAAAATTTGGGATTATTTGAAAAGTAAATATAGAAGATGTTAAGGTTTCCTGTGGCGGAGGGGCAAATGGTGATGAAAAATTCTCGGATACCCCCATTAACTGTTCGATTTCCGAGACTTGAGGTGCTACCTTTAAAACTTCAACTCTAGTCGCAACATTTGGTGTTTTGAAGACTCTTTGGACTTCTTCTTCCGATAAGAGCTTTGTATCATTAATGTAACGTTGATGTGCTTCGGGTCCTAAATTATCAACCGTTTTAGCATCAGGCATAAAAAATCTCTCTCAATATTTTTATATCGTTATCCTAATTGTATCATTTAATAAAAAAAATAAAAGATTAAAGTTTTGATTTACCCAACTATTGCAAATAAGAGCAAAGAAAATTCGATTCAAAAATCATATCTCATGCTGTTGAATAAATCTTAAATATTAAGAAAAACAAAATTAAATTTTTATAATTAATTTTATTTATTATTTATTTTTCTTTATTAATAATCTGCTATTAATTACAGTTTTATCTAAAATATTTTTTTAATTATAGGAATAATAGTTTATGGCATCAATTGGAGGTCCTGGTAATAAAGCTTCTGAGGGCAAGTTTGAAGAGGACAGTTTTTTGGGACAAGAAATACCTGAAGAAACAAATCTGTTCGAGACTTCACATGATCAGGAAGTTAGGGCAAAAATAGGCGAAATTCCAAGATTAAAAGCATTGGCGGCTAGAACCCTTGCTCTTAATAATTTACCAATACATTGTGATGATGATGAGAGAGAAGTTTTATCGAGTGAAATATTGTCTAAAAGAGAAGATGATGAGCCTGATCTTTTAGATGAAGTGACAATGAGAAAGAGAGCCGAAGAACTAGAAAAGTTTAGGTTTTCGATGCACTCCTCTGATTTAGAAAAAGCATATGTTGACTTTTTTATAGATCGAGTTGTACCAAATTATGATGATGGCTCTAAAAAGCTTAGAGATGTTATCTTGATTGATAAAAAATCATATCTAGAAAAACACCCCCTTGAATCAAAAAAGAAGATGGTTTGGATGAAACGGCCAACTGTAGGATCAAGAACAAGAGCCCAAACCAATAGCCATGCAAATGCAGGAAGTCTTTTCAGATGGAATTTTCTCGATTCGGTAACAAGTAAAATAACCGCTCATACTTCAAATTTCTTTCACTCAATATGGGGCTCTTCAGCTCAAAAAGAATTTCAATCGATTGAACAGTTTTCCGACATGTCTGAGGATACTTTAATCGATTTAATAAATGTTGGTTTTTATGAAAACACCTTAAAAGAAGATAAAGAGACTCTTTCATCCCTTTTTTTAATAGCTGTAAGAGATAAAAAATATCAACTTGCAAATCAACTCTTAGATAAATATCCGATAGAAATTGATGTGAATTGGAAAGATACAAAAGGTATGACACCTTTGATGTATGCTGTATTGAATCAAAACCCAGACATGGTAGGAAGATTAATTCGAGCAGAAGTAGATCCAAATCAAAATTGCATGGTATTAGGAAATTATTTTATAAAAATATTGCTATCAAAAAATAAACAACAACTAATTGATTTAACAAAGCCTTTATTTAATATTTTTAATAAAACATTTTCAGATCAAATAGAAAAAAATAAAGAAAAGATTTATGCAAGCTTAGATGATGAAAAAATCTTAAATTTTTTCAATTTATTTAAAGATAAGCTCAAGAGCAAATTTGACATGAGTCCTGAAGAGCTTGTGAAAGTTATTAAAGAAAAATTAAAAAGTGAAAAGTTAGATTTTAATTTATTTGAAAGACTGCCTTCATTAATTGATAAAATTGTTGAAACTATACCAGCAGATAGCATTACATATTCTGTTGAGCATCCACCTCACCCTAGAGAGACTTTACCAATGCGACCTCTGCAAATAGCTGCAATCGATGGTAATCTTGATATTCTTAAGTTACTAATCAATGAAAATACAGATTCAAGAGAACTTTATTTAGTTTTGAAAACATCAGCATTTCTAGGACATACTCATATAATAAAATACTTAATTGAAAGAAAATTGGTTGATATGAATTCTCATGAATGCTCTAAACTTCCTCCTTTAATAGTTGCCACTTTTGCTGGGAAAAATGAAACTGTTGAATTTTTGCTGCAAAATGGAGCTAAAAAAGAGCTTTCTTTCGATCTTAGTTTTTTACCCCATAGTGATGATATATCGGATACTAAACTTACAGCTGAAAAAATTGCTTTAATAATAGCTACTATTTCTAATAATTTTGAAATGCTCAGAATATTTGAAAGATATGGCACTGATTTTGAAGATGTAATAAAAGATGAAAAAGACCTTCAAGCTTTTTCACTATTTTTAAATTTATTATTTTCACAAAAAGAATCATTGAATTATTTATCCTCTATCGGCGCTGAAATTAATACAAGAACAGAAAAACGTCGAATTACCCCATTTTTTGGTGTTACAGTCTTATTATCTGGAATGAAAACTGTCTCAAAGACTCTTTTAGATGTTGTCTCTTATAAGCTATTTAGAGTAAACATAGGAGGAAAGATAGCAGAAGGTATTGATGTTTTTCTTGAAATAATTTCCAATAAAATGACTACTGAAGAGCTTTTAGAATTTTTTTCTTTGGGTAGCTATATCTTTGCTACATATTTAAATTCAGAAAAGATCTTACATGGCAAACTTGAAGAAACAATAGAAGAGCTGCGCAGAAGAAAAGCAAATGAAAGCATACCGATAACTCATAACATAACGCCTCTTATGGCATCTGTGCTATCAAGTGATATTGAGTTTATCGAAAAATTATTAGATGATGAAGTAGATCCAGCTAATCGTAGTGATCCAAATGCTAGAAATAGTCGAGGGCAAACAGCGCTTCACCTTGTTGCTGAAAATATGCACGCGCCATTCGGGACACAAAAATTCAGAAAAGAAGCTATTGAATTATTGCTTAAAAACGGAGCTGATCCGAATCTACAAGATCAGGGTGGGATAGTAGTTCTCATGCGGTATGTAGAAGATCCTGAAATAACTATAATGTTATTAAATGCTGGAGCAGATCCAGACATTTCTGATAGTAATGGTAGATCAACTTTGCACTATGCAGTTGATGGTAGTGATGAAGTGTTTAAATTAATCTTAGATAATGA
>JAAKFJ010000002.1 GCA_011064745.1 Candidatus Anoxychlamydiales bacterium
GCACTGATATCTTTCGGAGTTGAAACATTAAAGTTTTCTGCAAAAAGAGAAAAGCTTATCAAAGTTATAAAAATTATAAGACACTTTTTATTGATAAATTTGAACATGAGTATCCTTTTTTGGTTAAAACAAAAAAAAGATTTTGTGTTTTTATTTTTTTGCAGTCAACTTATTTTTTTAAATAGGCTAAAGATAAATATTCTATTAAAATTTCAAAGACTTTTGTGAAAAAATCAGAGGAATAACAAAAAATAAAAATGCTTAAAAAAAATTATTTTTTCAGACAAATAACACTGGCATTTCTGCCAGTATCTTTATCACGTCTAAAAGAGTAATAATCTTTTTCATTGCAATAGGTGCAGTCATTGGCAAGTTCGATATTATCCTCTTTTAAACCAGCTTCTTTTAGCTCATCTTGAGCAATTTTTTTAAGATCAAAATGAAAAGGCTCTGTTTGGTAAGACCAAAGATTTTTAGGAACTTCTGTTTTATAATTTCTAAACTCAGCATGTTTGGGGCATAAACTCGGTGATATACATGCTAATATATTTTCGGGTTTTGAATTGAAATTATCTTTCATAACATCGATAGTTTTTTTGTAGATATTTTTAAAAAGGCCTTTCCATCCAGCGTGAAGAGCTGCTATGACTTTATTTTCTGGATCGAAGAAAAGAGATGCTTGACAATCTGCGTGGGTAATTGCAAGGGCCACATTTTTTTCTTGGGTGATAAGAGCATCACAATCTATCTTTTTATCAAGATTATCTTTAGTAATTATTGCTATGTTATCCGAGTGAATTTGATTTGCAAAAACAAGTTGTGGGCTGTTTAAATCTTTTAAAATCACTTCTCTATTGATTTTAACAGCATCTGGTTTATCACCAACTTGATTGGATAAATTTAAGGAAAAAAAATGTTTTTCACTAGCCCCGCCATGGCGAAGATAAGTTTTAGCATCTAAAATATCATAGTCTTTTAAAAGATCATATTCTAGCCACTCTAATCTGCCTTTTTCAAACTGCATCTATCAAGCCTTTTTTTATAAGTTTTGTTTTACTCTTTTTTAATGAAAAATCTAATTTTTTGCAAAAATAATAAATATTTTTTAATAAATTTTCTTAACAGAAAATAATTCTTAAGCTACTTTTTAAATTAGAGGAAGAATTTTTATGAAAATAGCCCCAGCTGAGCCAAATCTCACATATGGTATTATAGTAACTCTTGGCGCATATCTTTGTTTTTCTATTGTTGCCGCTATTGTTAGAAGCTTTAATCCTAGCTTTCCCACGATGGAAATCCTTTTTTTTCAAAGTCTAATATCTCTTATAATTGTTATGCCTATATTTATTAAAAGAAAACTCTACAAAGTCCAAAAAAAATTAATCCCTCTCCATTTAGTTAGATCAGTATCTGGTGTTGCCAGTTTTTTTTGTTATTTTTTTGCGATCAAAAAAATGAATTTAATTGATGCTAGTGTTTTGACTTATACCGCACCTTTTTATACCCCACTTATTTGGCTGCTTTGGACAAAAGAGAAAATAGAAAAAGGTGTTTGGTGGACAATAATTTTAGGTTTTATTGGGATAGCTTTAATTTTAAAACCTTCTAATCATCTTTTAAAAATAGGCTCATTTATAGGGATATCGGCTGGTGTTTTAGCCTCTGTTGCTTTAGTGTCGATAAAACTTTTAAATCAAAAAATGGAATGTCTAACAAGAACTCTATTTTTTTATTTTCTTCTAAGCACACTCTTGACTTTGCCTTTTGCAATTCTTTATTGGCAAACTCCAAATAAAATTGAAATATTATTTTTGGTATCTATCGGTCTAGTAATGGCGCTAGCTCAGCTCTTTTTAACAACAGCCTATAAGCATGGTACAGCTGCCTTTTTGTCACCAATTTCTTATTCCGCTATAATTTTTACCGCCTTTTTATCTTGGATTATATTTAAACAACCACCTGGCTATCTAACTGTGATCGGAGCCATTTTAATCATTATCGGTGGATCTATCTCATATATTATTAAAATCAAGCCAACGAAGCTCATTCAAATCTTTGAGCATTCCGAAGAAGAAAAGATCCATCTTTGGCAAACTATCCGTATAAATCATCATCATATTGAGATTCATAAACATAAAAAAAATAATAAACCATAAACTTTCATTTTATAGCTTTTTTTGCCATAAACTATTTTTTTTATTAAAGGAAACTTGAATAACCACCCTTTTTTTAAGCCGTTATTCAATTATACTTGAATAACTGTCTAAAAAATGATACGTTATTAAAGGAAACTTGAATAACTGCCTTTTTTTTAAGCCGTTATTCAAGTATAATTGAATAAGCAAAGGAAAAAAGTATGAGAAGCGGGAAATATATAACTCAAACATCTGGATATAAGGCATTTATACCAACAAACCCTCCTCCAAAACCCTCTATTTCATTAGATGACGGAGTCCAACATCTGTTAACAGATGCAAATATAGCTATTGGGAAATTGGATACAATGGGATATCTTGTTCCTAATTTAGAATATATTATTGCCATGTATGTGCGAAAAGAGGCTTTGTTAAGTTCTCAGATTGAAGGGACTCAAGCTTCACTTGAAGATATTTTTGAATATGAAAGTAAAATTCCTTTAAAAAATGTAAATGATGTCAAAGAGGTAGTTAATTATATAAAAGCTTTAACGTATGGAATGGAAAGAATCAATAAGTTTCCAATGAGCATCCGATTAATAAAAGAAATTCATAAAATTTTACTCGAGGAAACTAGAGGCAATAATAAAACACCTGGAGAATTTAAAAAATCACAAAATTGGATAGGACCACCAGGTTCTACTTTAACTAGTGCAACATTTGTTCCACCTCCTCCTCATGATGCTTTAGAAGCCATGAGTAATCTTGAAAAATATTTACATGAAGATTCTAACCTCCCTCTCTTGATTAATTGCGCGCTAATCCATTATCAATTTGAAACTATTCATCCCTTTTTGGATGGCAATGGAAGACTTGGTCGTCTGTTGATTACATTTTATCTTTTTTGGAAAAGATCTCTTCAACATCCATTGCTTTATTTAAGTTATTTTTTTAAAATTTACAGACAAGAGTATTATGATCGACTTAATTTAGTTAGAGAAAATGGAGATTATGAACAATGGATATCTTTTTTTCTTAAAGGCGTTATTTGGACTTCCGAATCAGCCCTATTAACTATAAAAAATATTCTAAATTTAAAAGAACAACACAAAAAGATATTAATTACAAAAAAAATATCAACCCCCTATGCAATTGCTCTTCATGATTATTTATTTAAAAAACCACATGTTTCCATCAATAATATTGCCAAAGAATTTAGTATTTCTTTTCAAAGTGCTAAAGCAATAATTTCTCAATTTTTAAAAAATGGAATATTAAAAGAAATTACAGGAAAAAAAAGAGATAAGAGATTTTCTTATTGGGAATATATAGACATTCTTTCAGAAGGAACTTGATAATAATCATACTCATTAATTTTTTTTTAAATTTACAAAAACTATTGAAGATCGTTTTCATCATTCAATTTTTTTGATTTTTTTGAAATCCAATGAGGTTTTTTAAAAGCGTTAATAATAAAAGGTGAGATGAAAATAACAATTGTTCCGATAATTAAAATAGAAAAGTATAGAGTTTTATGCTCAGGGGGAAATTCAGCTGGAGGGAAAAAGGCGATAACAAAAGATGCTAGCATAGCAATTATTCCTATAACACATACGATCCACATCCCAATATTTTTAAAAGGTATTTTGAATGATCTTTTAACATCTGGTTTTTTATATCTTAGATAAATGGCTGATAGATACATTAAGATATACATAGTCACATATATCAGCATCGATAGTGCAACAGATATCCAAAAAGCAACATCGATAGAGTTTGTGAAAAGAAGTAAAAATGTTCCTAAAATTGAGATAACAATAGCTTGGATAATCATTAAATTTACAGGCACATCATGTTTATTAACCTTTTGAAAAAAAGGAGGCAGCTCTCCTGATTTTGCAATGACATATATCCCTTTAACAGGACCGAGCAGCCACGTGCTAAATCCTCCTGTTTGACCTGCCGCTACTAATAGAGCAATACAAGGAATTAAAATAGTTAGATTAAATTTTTCAAAAATATTTTGAAAAGCTTCCATCACACCTGAGCTAAGATTTAAATCCTTTAGAGGAATTACAATAGCGACAGACATAGAACCAATAATATTAATTAAAACAGCTAATGCGACTACAACAAATAGAGCAATAGGATAGTTTTTTTTAGGCTTTTCAACTTCATTCGCATGGGCAGCTGATACTTCAATTCCAGCAACAGCTCTAATAAATCCTATCCATAAAACTAAGGTGGATATATTTTTAAAATCAGGGAAAATATTTTTTTTAGTTAACGATAAATCTAAATGGATAGGATTACCTTTAATGATATATATGGCACATAAAATTATTATTAAAATAGCGGGAAATAACACTCCTGCTAAATAGCCGATTGTAGAGACTATTTTTGAAATTTTAAGGCCTTTCAAATTGATAAAAGTAAAAACCCAGATTAAAACAAGCTCGATGATCGCCATATATATTTTGTTTTCAGCAAGGTCCTTATTAAAAATATATGCTAGAGAGGCTCCAACAAAATAAACCATCGAAATAACACTAATAATTGCATATGTCCACTGTAGCCAACTAGCTACAAGTCCCCATTTTTTTCCAAAAGCTTCTTTCGTCCAAACAGCTATCCCTCCCATATGGGGCCAGCCTGTTGCTAGCTCTGATGAAACCAGGGCACTTGGAATTAAAAACACTACAGTTGTTACAAGACCAAAAAAGATCATCTGAAATTGAGAAGCTGCGATAGTTGGAAGGTTTCTGACACTGATAACGAGCGCTGATGAGACCATTATCAAGTAGAATAAGCTCATAGATTTATTATTTTTCATATGCTGGAATATTTTATTTTTTATGACCTAATTACATTTTTAAAGCAAAAAAAGAAATTTGTCAAAAATCAAACTTTATTTATTTATTATATTCCAAGACGGTTTTTTTAATCTATGAATGATTAGAGGAATCATAAAAATAATAATGATGGAAATACTTAAAATTAGGATGTATTTTAGATAATTTTCATGCTCTAATTGATTGGGAGGGAAAAGAGCCATGATAAAAGCAAATATCATCGTCATCATCCCTATAAGAGCAACTATCCAAACTCCAACATTTTTAAAAGGAATTTTAAAGTTTCTTTTCACATCCGGTTTTTTATATCTCAAATATAAACAAGATAAGATCATCAAAAAATACATTGAGACATAAATCATAATAGATAGAGCAACTGAAATCCAAAAAGACATATTTACAGAAGATGCAAAAAGTAGAAAAAAAGAACTGGTAATGGTTATAAAAACAGCTTGTATAATGAGCAGATTAGAAGGCATGTTATATTTATTAACTCTCTGACAAAAAGGCGGTAGCTCCCCTTCTCGAGCTGTTTCTAAAAGGCCTTTGACAGGACCGGCTAGCCAAGTGCTAAAGCCTCCCATCTGACCGATAGCTACTAAAAGTCCTAAAATAGGAATCAAACTTTTTAAATTATATTTTTGTAAATAGATACTAAAAGCGCTCATCACTCCCCCGATTAGACTAATCTCTTTTTGAGGAATAACAAGAGCTAAAGATAGAGATCCAAAAACATTTATAGAAAAGCCTAATATCACTGCAAAAGCTATTGCTATAGGATAATTAACTTTGGGATTTTCAACACTATTGGCATGGACAGCAGAGCCTTCAACCCCTCCGAAAGCCCTCATAAAAGCTATTAATATAACCAAGGTGGTAAAATGCCAATCAGGCAAGTAATTTGTTAAAGTAAGGCTTGTATCTACTTGAAGGGTTTTTCCTTTTATAATATATAAAATACCTAAAAGTATTATCAAAATCGCTGGAATTAAAATCCCCGTAATAAAAAAGGTCTGAGAAATTTTAGATGAAATTTTAAGTCCTTTAAGATTAAAAAACGTAAAAGCCCAAATCAAAAAAATGTTCATGAATATCAAATAAAACTTGTTATTAACAAGACTCGGCGCAAAAACAAAACTAAGTGAGGCTGATATGAAATAGAGCATCGCAATAACACCTATATTCATAAAGATCCACTGCAGCCAAATAGCTAAAAATCCAATTTTTTTTCCAAAGGCTTCTGTTACCCAAACAGCTATTCCTCCCATTTTTGGCCAACCAGTGGCAAGCTCGGCTGAAATCAGAGCAACTGGAATATAAAAAATAGCGAGAGTGAGCAGCGCAAAAAAGATCATCTGCATTTGCGTAGTTGCTATAATTGGAAGGTTTCTGATGCTGATATTAAAAGCTGATGTCACCATCATCAAGGTAAATAGGTTCATCACTTTTTGTTTCATCAAAAAAAAATCCTTTACCTATTCAAAATAGGCGTACTTTAAATCTAGAAAACCACTTGGATATAAATTAATATCTTTTAGAGTCTCTTTTTTTAAAAAGTTTTGAGTTAAATGATAGATAGGAATTATAGGCGCTTCACTAAGAAGAATTTCTTCAGCTTGTTTTAGAAGCTTTTTTCTCTCTTTATCATCTAAAACATTTTCAGAGTCTTCTAAAAGTTTAATAAAAGATTCATTTTCCCAACCGGTATTATTAGTTGAGCTATCTTTATATTTAAATACATTTAAGAAATCTATTGGATCAGAAAAATCAGCAATCCAAGAATATAGAGCTAGCTCATAATCTAGGCTTTTTAATTTTTCATAATATGTTTTTCTCTCCATGGCTTTGAGAGAAACATTTAAATTTAGATTTTCTTTAAAATCTCTTTGCAAAGCTTGCGCTAGAATATGCGATCTATCATTACTTACATAAGTTAAGGTAATTTTTTTTGCTCTATAATCTTTTTTAAAAATTGGAACATCCATCTCTTTTTTTACAGGTATAAGTTTTGATGTAGCTAACTGTCCACCCTGCAAAACATGCTCGGTTATTTTTTTTCTATCAAATGCGTTTATTAAATCTTTTCTAAAATTAAGATCAGATATTTTTTTAGAATTTACCCTTAAAAAACTAGTCCCAAAGTAGGGAGAGACATGATAGTTTTTATCCTTTTTTAGTTCATTCAAACTATCAACTGTTATACTAGAATAAGGGGAACCTGCAATATCTAGCTGATTTAACTCAAACATATTAAGCTCAACATCATTTGTGAGCATCAAAAACGATAGTTTTTGAAGTTTTACTTTGTCTTTATCCCAGTAATATTCATTTTTTTTACAAGTAATCACATCATTTTGTTTCCACTCATCTAAAGTAAATGCTCCATTAGAAACAAAGTTGTTTTTGTCTTGAGCCCATTTAGGATTTTTTTGATCCATATCTTTATTTACTGCAAAAAAGGAAGGACAGGTTAAAAGATTTAAAAAATATGGACATGGCTTTTTAAGTTCAAAAACAAGAGTTTTTTCATCTATTGCTTTTATACCAATATCATCTATGAGAATTTCTCTATTTTTGGCTTTTTTAGCTCCTTTAAAAATAAATAAAGAAGAGGCATTTGAAGCAAACTCAGGCATAAGATTAGATTTTAAAGTATATTCAAAATCATAAGCTGTCAATTTTTTCCCATTCGACCAATAAGCATCTTTGAGTGTAAAAGTATAGGTTCTTTTATCCTCTGAAATCTTATAACTTTTCGCAATTGCACATTCAACATCTTTGGTTTTAGAAACCCTCATCAAGCCATCGAATAAGAGTTTAGATAAATTTACAGCATTTAGATCTCTTACTTTTCTTGGATCTAAACTTTGCGGTTCGGATACTATGTTGAGGGTTAAATGCTGCTTGTTTTTCTTATCAATATTTTTACTGCAGGCAGTTATTAGAATAAGGGTGGTTATAAAAAGGGTAATAAAAAACTTTTTTAACATAATGTCTCCAAAACGTGTTCGAGTTGAAGATATTATGGATTAAATTTTGAAAAAAAGCAACCGATGTGCATCTTTGATTAGATTGAAAAATAGCTTTTTTTAGTTTTTTAAAATGCTATTAATATCTTCTTTAGCTTTTTTAACTGGCATAATATTGAATTTGTCTTGCAAAACTTTGAAAACATCTCCTGTTATAAAAGCCGGAAGCGTTGGGCCTAATCTGATATTTTTAATATTTAGATATAAAAGAGTTAATAAAATAGCCACCGCTTTTTGCTCAAACCACGAAAGCACAAAAGAAAGCGGCAAATCATTAACTGAGCATTTGCAAGCCTCTGCTAAAGCTAGCGCTATCTTGATTGCAGAATAAGCATCATTACATTGCCCAACATCTAATAGTCTTGGAATACCATCTATATCGCCAAAATCTAATTTATTAAAACGATATTTTCCACATGCAAGTGTCATAATTATACAATCTTTGGGCACATTTTTTGCAAAATCGGTGTAGTAATTTCTACCTGGTTTTGCCCCATCGCAACCACCGATTAGAAAAATATGTTTTATTTTGCCACTTTTTATTTTATCTAAAAGAACATCACTAAGTCCTAAAACTGTTTTATGGCCAAAACCTACAGTTATATATTTTTCATCTTCATCTTTTTGAAACCCTTTTTCTTTTAAAGCCTTTTCGATAACCTTTGAATAATCATTTTTTTCAATATGCTCAACCCCTGGCCAACCGACTAAACCTTTAGTAAATAGGCGGTCTTTATAAGAATCGAGAGGTTCTATAACACAATTGGTTGTCATAACAATTGGACCTGGAAATTTATTAAACTCGGCTCTTTGAAGTTGCCAAGCTCCACCATAATTTCCTTTTAGATGAGGATATTTTTTTAATTTAGGATAACCATGCGCTGGCAGCATTTCACCATGGGTATAGATGTTAATTCCAAGTCCTTTAGTTTGTTTTAAAAGATCTTCTAAATCATTTAAATCATGACCTGAGACTAAGATAGCTTTTCCTTTTTTAGCCAGGATGCTAACTTTCGTAGGCGTTGGATGATCAAATCTAGATGTATGCGCCAAATCTAAAAGTTCCATTACTTTTAGATTTATTTCGCCGACTTTTAGTGCTTTTTCTAATATTTCATTTAAGTCATATTCATCTTTAGTTAAAAAATCTAATATTTCATGAAATGTCGAAAAAAGTTTTTGATCTTTTTTTCCTAAAAGATATGCATGATCTAAATATGAAGCTGCCCCTTTTAGACCAAAAAGTATTAAATCAAGTAGTCCTTCTTTATCCTTGCCAAACTTTTCAAAAGCTTTTGTAATCGAGATTGTTTTAGCAAATGTAAGTAGTTTTTCTTCATCTATTTCTACTTCAAATACCGCAGGACCTGATAGGGTTTCTTTTTCCTTATTTTGTTTTATACAAGCACTTTCATATAAATCTTTTGCTTTTTTTCTAATTTCAAACCCTTTTTTAATCAAAATTAAAAATCTTTTGTCATCGAAATCGACATTAGTAACTGTTGCAAAAAGAGCCTCTATTACAAAAAGATCAATCTCTTCATCAGATGCTTTTAAAAAAGCAGCCCTGCTAGCGTACATAGAGATTCCCTTAACAAGATAAATCAATACATCCTGCAAATCTGCAACTGTAGCATCTTTTCCACAGATTCCAACATCCTTATCACAAGCTTTAGCGTCTTTTGTTTGTTCACATTGATAACAAAACATTTTTTTTCCTCTAAATATTTGTATGATAAACCGACATGATAGCAAAAAAATCTAAAATTTCAAAAATTAAAAAATATTTCTCTCTTACCTATTTTTTAATCAATAGATTATATAGATCCGGATAATGTTGATTTTTCTTCTAATAATGAAGCCTTTTCTTCACTCAATTTAGAGAGTTGGTCTGATGCTTCATCTAGTTCTTTTTTCAATTTATCTGATTGCTTTTTGAAAGCAGATAAAAGATTTTTTAGGTCTTTTTGTTGCCTGATAAAAGTTTGTTGTCTAGCTTTTCCAGATTTACCTCTCTTACATACTCTTATATTTGATTCTAATTTTTTAAGATGTTTTCCCTGACTCGTTATTTTTTTATCAACATCTTCTTTTGCTCCAGATAAGCGTTTAAATAAGGATTGGGCAGGATCTAGTTTTTCTTGTAAACTCTCTAATTTAGATACTACATCTTTTAAAATCTCTGCTTCAAAACTATCTAAAGAAAGCACCTCTGTTGTGACCTCAGGGCTATCTTTATCTTTTTCAGCTGAAAAAACCCCACTAAGAGTTGATAAGTCATCTGGATGTTTTTCACTAACTTTCATATTATAAAATCCTTTGTTAAAAGAAGCGAAAAAGAATAGTTATTTCACATATAAAAAACCAATGAAATAAAATAGTTTACAAAATCCCCTGTGAGCAAAAACAAAAATAATATATAAAATATTATTTGAGGAAAAAAAATAAGTTAAGATATAAATTTGATTTTGACATTTATTTGGGCCAACATATTGCAACAAAAACAAGTGCGCTAAAGGATAATTTTTATGACAAAAAAAATTAATTTTTCAATCTCAGGCATGCATTGCTCTAGCTGTGTTAATACGATCGAACAAGAGATTAAAAAATTAGATGGGATAAATAAAGCTAATGTCAATTTTGCTATGCAAAAAGGTTTTGTTGAGTTCGATGATACAAAACTAAAAATTGAAGATGTTTTTGAAGCTGTCAGAAAAGCTGGTTATGAACCATCAATAGAGGATCCTCATAAAGCAAAAAAACAAAAGGAGATAAAAAGTTTAAAAATAAAATTTACAATAGCCTTAATCTTTTCTATTCCTTTGATGTATTTAGCAATGACCTCCGCTTTTATTCCTGAAACTTTCATAAAACATTTAAGTTTGATTCAGTTTCTCTTAGCTACCCCTGTTGTAATTGTTGGATATGAATTTTTTACTAGAGGGCTATTTGCTATTTACAAGACTAAAAGAGCTAACATGGACACCTTAATAGCTCTTGGAGTATCTGCCGCCTATATATATAGTATAGTCGCAGCTATAAATATCTGGCTGGGCAATCAAAATTTCTCTCATCGAAACCTATATTTTGAAATAGCAGCATTTTTAATTACCTTTATTTTGCTCGGTAGATATTTAGAAGCGATTGCAAAGGGCAAAACCTCTGATGCTATTAAAAAGTTAATGGGCTTGCAGCCAAAAACAGCGCTTGTTATCAAAGATGGAAAAGAGACAAAAATAGCTATCTCTGATGTGAAATTAGACGATATCATTGTTGTTCGGCCGGGCGAAAAAATACCTGTCGATGGTGTTGTAGTTGAAGGTCATTCTTCCGTTGATGAATCTATGATAACCGGTGAGAGCATTCCAATTGAAAAAGAAAAAGAGGCTAAAGTTATCGGTGGTACGATAAATAAAACAGGTTCTTTTAATTTTAAAACGACAAAAATTGGAAAAGATACTGTACTATCTCAAATCATTAAACTTGTTGAAGAGGCGCAAAGCTCAAAAGCTCCTATTCAAAAACTCGTTGATTTTATAGCTTCATATTTTGTACCAATTGTTTTAATCGTAGCGATATTAACTTTTGGACTTTGGTTTTTTATAGGCAAAGGCTTTGTTTTTTCTTTAACTATTTTTATCTCGGTTTTAATTATTGCTTGTCCTTGCGCACTTGGTCTTGCTACTCCAACAGCTATTATGGTTGGAACGGGTATGGGCGCACAGCTTGGCATTTTGATAAAAAACGCAGAAGCTCTTCAAAAATTAAAAAAAATAGATACTATCATTTTCGATAAAACAGGAACTCTAACAGAGGGTAAACCTAAAGTTACCAACATAGTCCCTTACACAAAAAGTGATAATGAAATATTAACCTATGCCGCCAGTATTGAAAAAAAATCATTACATCCACTCGCAGATGCTGTCGTTGAAGATGCCAAAAAAAGAGATTTAAAGCTAAAAGATGTTTCAAATTTTGAAGAAATTTCAGGCAAAGGCGCTAAAGCAAAAATAGAGAATGAAACTATTCTAATCGGCAATCCCCAGTTCATTAAAGAGAATGGTATCGATATCTCATCTTCCCAAATCGATATCGATCACTTGATGAATGAAGGTAAAACAACTATTCTATTAGTGATAGATAATAAATTAGTAGGCCTTATCGGTATTGCAGATACTGTAAAACCCCATGTCAAAGAAGCTGTTACAAAACTTAGAACTATAGTTGATCATATTTTAATGATCACTGGTGATAATAAAAAAACAGCTCATGCAATTGGTATTAAATCCAAGTTAGAATATGAAGAGATTATAGCTGAAGTTCTGCCTCAAGACAAAGCAAAAGAGGTTAAAAAATTGCAGCAAAAAAATCTAATTGTTTCCATGGTTGGCGATGGTATAAATGACGCTCCAGCTCTCGCTCAATCAGATGTTGGTATTGCAATTGGCAGAGGCACAGATGTGGCAATAGAATCTGCTGACGTTGTTTTAATGAAAGATGATATTAGAGATGTTTATAAAGCTATAATCTTATCTAAATATGTTATTCGAAAGATTAAACAAAATCTTTTTTGGGCTTTTTTCTATAACGTAGCAGCTATTCCAATAGCTGCTGGTATTTTATATCCATTTACTGGCTTTTTACTAAATCCAATGATAGCCGCCGTTGCTATGGCTTTTAGCTCAGTATCTGTTGTTACTAATTCTCTTCTTATGAAAAGATATAAAAAGAAAATAATCAAATCCTTTGATATAAAATGAGTTTTTTTGAAATTGATGGCTCTCAAAAATCCGGCTCAGGTACAATACTTCGATATTCAGCTGCGCTATCATCAATACTCAAAAAAAATCTACATCTATTTAATATCAGACAAAAAAGAGAGAAAAAAGGTCTAAGGCCACAACACTTAAAAGCGATTCAAGCCTGCAATGAAATCACCAAAGGTTCTTTAAAAAATGCCTATGTCCAATCCGATGAGATCTACTACACTCCTGGAAAAAATATTCATGGTGGAAAATATTTTTTCGATATTACAACAGCTGGCTCCACCACTATGCTCTCTCAAACAATAATCCCCATTTTATTATTTGCTAATAAACCCTCAATTGTTGAAATAACAGGTGGGCTTTTTCAAGATTTTGCGCCAGCTGCTCACCATCTAGAGTTAATTGTTTTGCCTCTTTTAAAAAGAATGAAAATAGATGTCTCCATTAAAATTATTAAACCCGGTTATGTTCCTCAGGGTCAAGGTATAATACAACTCCATATAAAACCCATCAAAGACTATATCGAGCCCATCAATTTAGAGAAAAGAGGGGAAATAAAAAATATTAAAGGCATAGCTCTCTCCTCCAATTTAGAAAGTCAAAATGTCAGCGATAGGATGATGGTAAGTTTTCAAAATGAGATTGATAAAATGAAAAAAAATATCAAAAGCGATATAAAACTTATCTACGATGAAACTGCTCATCAAAAGGGCGCATCTTTAACCTGCTTTATAGAAACTACTCAGAATTGTTTAATAGGTATGGATGTCGCTGGAAAAATCGGTAGATCATCTGAAAAAATTGGACAGATGGTAGCAAAGCAACTCTTCGAAGATTTTAATGCTAAAGCCACTCTTGATAGATATACCGCCGATCAATTAATCATCTACAGCGCTCTTGCTAAAGGCACATCTACCTATATCATCCCTAGAATGACAGAACATATTGAAACAAATCTTTGGCTTATCGAAAAATTTTTAAATGCTAAATATGAAATAATCAATAATCTACTTACAATTCATGGGATTGGGTACAAAAAATCTTCAAATTAATCTTTATCAATCTTAACCAATCTTTTTTTAAGCTCTTTATTTAGTTTAAAAAGTTTCAGGGTAAAAACATATAAAAATATAGAAACAAGAAGTCCCACCATTAACGTAGTTCTTTCAAAGATTACGTTAGGATGATCAATTCTTGGAGCAAAAGGAAGAAAGTTTAGCTTATACAAAACTATATAAAGATATGAAAGTGGAGTTATTATCAAATGAAAGGCAAGTAGTTTTCTGCCTGGCTTTTTATAAGCGCAATGGTAATACAAATAGCCCCAACCAGATATAAAAACTAATTGAAAAATCAACATTAAAATTATTATTTTTTTTCCTAGAACCTGAGTAACCTGTGATTTTGTAAATAAAATGGAAAAGAGCATTCCAATCAAACCTAACCCATATGAAATCAAAAATGCATATAACCAATTTTTTCTAATTTTATTTTCAGCTATTTCTGACATACAACCCCACAAAATATATAAAGATTTTTTTCTTTTTTAATAGTTTTAGGTATTAATTTTAGAGTTTTATATAATATTTAGCTATAGGAAATATCTATGTATAAAAAATTTAAAGTATCTTTACTTTTACTACTTGGCGGAAAGGGATCTAGATTTAAAAGCGATACCCCAAAGCAATTCCATATGTTGGCTGGTAAAAAAATATATTTACATACTTTAGATACATTTTATAATTTAAATATTTTTGATGAACTTATCATTGTCACGCATAGGGATTGGATAAAAACAGTTGAAAAAGAGACCTGTATTTACAAAAATATAAAAGTAATTCAAGGGGGCAAAGAAAGGCAAGAGTCTTCTTATCTTGGTCTAAAAGCTATAAAAACTACTGATTTTGTGATGTTTCATGATGCGGTGAGGCCCTTTGTGACTAAAAAAATCATCTTAGATAACCTAGATACTGTTATAAAGTACAGAGCTGTTAACACCTGCATCAAGTCGACAGATACTTTAGTTGAGATAGATGATCAAAATAAAATTTCAAAAGTCGTTGACAGATCAAAATTATATAGAGGACAAACCCCACAAACTTTTGAGTATAACTTGATTTTAGATGCACATGTCGAGGCTTTAAAAAATGGTATCACAAATGCTACAGATGATTGTCAGCTAGTGATGAAAAAAACGAAGGTTCATATAGTTGAAGGCAGTTCTAACAACATCAAAATTACTACCAAATCTGATCTGCTTCTGGCTGATTTTTTATTTGGATTAAAAAAAGATCAGATTTCAATAAAGACAAAAAAAAGTTTGCAAAACAAAATATTTGCTGTTGTTGGTGCAACAGGAGGAATAGGAAAAGAGGTAGTAAAGCTTTTAAAAAAAGAAAAAGCTATAGTCTTAGAAATCTCAAGATCTTCCACTTATAAAACCGATATCGAAGATGTAAATAGCATTCAAAAAACCTTTGATAAAATTTATAAAGAATATGGGAATATTGATGGTCTCATTAATGCGGCTGGCTTTTTTTTGGTTAAACCTTTCAAAAAAGTCTCAAATGAAGAAATTGAAAAGTTAATCAAGGTAAATCTACTTGGTCTTATATATAGTTGCAAAGAAGCTAAGATCAAAAAAAATGGCCATATCATAAACATCTCCTCTTCTTCATATTTAGTTGGGAGAAAAAATTATGGGATATATTCAGCAACGAAAGCTGCGGTTGTAAACTTTACTCAAAGTTTATCTCAAGAATTATTAGATCTAAAAATTAATACTATAGCACCCCAGAGAACTGATACTCCAATGAGAAAAGAGTATTTTCCTAATGAGGATAAAAACCTTTTATTAGATCCCAAAGAGGTATCAAAAAAAATTATTGGCATCTTAAAAGATGACTCTTATAGCGGATCTATTATAAAAGTTAAAAAGTAAAAGCTTTTTTGAAAATCTACAGTGTTATCTAATGTTTTAAAATATAGGACTCGAGAGAATGAGGCATAATGGGCTCGAACCATTGACCCTCTCCTTAAAAGGGAGATGCTCTACCAACTGAGCTAATGCCTCTTTGAGCTTTTTAAAAACTCTTTATATCTTGACCCCAAGGGGATTCGAACCCCTGTTATCAGGATGAAAACCTGGTGTCCTAGGCCGGGCTGGACGATGGGGCCATTTATATTTGTACATAATTTTAAATCAAAGATTTAAAATTTTCAAGGTTTTATTAAACCTCTAAAACTTCTTTTTCTTTTTCTGAGCATAAACAATCGACATCTTTGCAAAATCTATCTGTCATTTCTTGAATCATTTTCTCTTCTTTTTTCATTATATCTTCTGGGATATCCCCATCTTGTTTTTGCTTTCTAACTTGTTCGTTAAATTTTCTTCTAATTTCTCTAACTTTTACTTTGGCATTTTCAGATTTTTCTCTACACTTTTTACTCATATCTTTTCTGATTTGCTCATCCATTGGAGGAATGGCAATTCTAACGATATTACCATCGACCGTGGGTTGCAAGTTCAAATTAGCCGCTTCAATCCCTTTCGCAATCGCATTTACGTTACTAGCATCATAAGGCGTAATTAAAAGTTGACGAGTTTCTGGAACAGTAACATTGGCAACATCTCGAAGCCGCATTTTTGTCCCATAAACATCTATTTGCAAATTATCTAAAATAGCTGGATTTGCTCTAGATGTTCTAACATTTTTAAGATCATCTCTAAAATAATCTATTGCAGAGTTCATCTCTTTTTTAATATCATCTTGAACACTCATGTTATCTCCTTTCCCTTTAGATTTTTTAGAAAAAAACTATACAAAATTTAATTTAAAAACAAGATCTCAAAATTTGAGCTACCCGCCTATTTTCCATCTCCAAAAGCAAGTAATAGCTAAAGTTTTTTGAGTCTCTTTCGCTCTATTTTCAACAATTTTTTTAACATTCATTGATGGATCTTTCACATAACTCTGTTCTAATAAACAGACCTGTTTAGCAAAAGCTTTAACTTTACCAATAAGTATTTTTTCAATTATATTTTCAGGTTTACCTTTGATTTGTGAACGAGCAATCTCTTCTTCTTTTCTCTTTATAGTTTCGGGAATATCTGACTCTTTTAGATATTCAGGAGCTTCAGCCGCTACATGCATAGCAAGATCTCTAGCGAACTTATCTTCATCAGTTGCGCCAGTAATCTCAACGATTGTAACTATTTTTCCACCCATATGAGAATAAATTCCATAAGATGCATTTTCTTTTTTATGAATCACTTCTAATCTAGAAATTTTTATATTTTCACCAATGGATTGAATAAGCAAATTTCTATATTCTTCAACCGTTAAAGAGGGATCTATTTCATAACTCTCTTTTAAAAAGTTTTCTAAAGAAGATGGTGTTGTTTTAGCAACTTGCTCGGTTAAATCTTTTACAAACTTTTGAAATTTTTCATTTTTAGCGACAAAATCTGTTTCAGTATTCACTTCCATAAGAGCAATATCTTTATCAGCTTCAAAAAATCCGATCGTGCCTTCTTTTGTTTCTCTGCCTTCTTTTTTAACAGCCGAAGCCAAACCTTTTTTTCGAAGAATTTCAGAAGCTTTTTCAACATCGCCATCAGCTTCAACAAGAGCATCTTTACACTTTGACATACCAACACCAGAACGTTCTCTTAAATCTTTAATCATTTCAGGTGTTATTTTCTGACCCATCATATTTCCTCCTCAGTCTCTTCAGATGACACTTCAATTTCCGCATCATCTTCTTTCACCCCTTTTAAAACAGGTTTTTTTTCACCTTTTGTGATGCTTATTTTCATCTCTTTTTTCTTTTCGATAATAGCCTCTGTCAAAGAGTTTAAAATTAATTTAACACTTTTTAGAGCATCATCATTGCAAGCAATGACATAATCGATTGGATCTGGATCACAATTGGTATCAACCAGTGCCATAACAGGAATATTTAATTTATTCGCTTCTGCCACAGCTATATGCTCCTGATAAGGATCCACAACGATTAATAACCCTGGGGGTTTTCTCATAGAGCGGATACCTGATAGATTTCTATCTAGTTTTATTTGATCTTTTGTCAAAGAGGAGATCTCTTTTTTGGTAAGCCCTTCTCCACCTGATGAAATTCTTTTTTCAATTTTCTCTAATGTTTTAATAGATTTTCTAATAGTAGTAAGATTAGTTAACATTCCGCCTAACCAACGCTCACATACATAAAACTCTCCTGCATTGACAGCACTCTCTTTAACAACCGTTTTCGCTTGTTTTTTTGTACCAACAAACATTATTGATTTATGTTGAGTTATAATATCTCTAACAACTTCATGGGCTTCTCTGATTTGCTGCATTGTTTTAGCAAGATCGATAATATAAATACCGCTTCTTTCTTCAAAAATGAAGCGCTTCATTTTAGGGTTCCATCTCTTTTTTTGATGTCCAAAATGAGCACCCGCCTCTAAAAGTTCTTTTATTGTTATGTCTAATTGCTCTTCCATATTTGCCTTTAAATAGATTATTTTAAAAGCGCCTGATCAGAATCGAACTGACACAAGTAGCTTGGAAGGCTACTGTTCTACCATTGAACTACAGGCGCAAACATTTTTTTTCCAAATTAATAAAATTTAGATGATACATTTTTACTCGAAATTAAGTTTTTTTCCAAGTAAAAATATATTATAATGTATATTTGATATAAGGAAAAATAATTCAAATTTTAATATGATGGATAATGGTATATATAAAAAAATAAGTTTGATTTCAAAATTAATTCTAATCATTTTTTTTGTTATTTCCTTCAAGATTTGGCATTTGGGGGTTATTCAAAAAAAGACACGAGAGATAGATGTCAAAAAGCCTCAAAGGCGCACAATATTTGAAAAAGCCAATCGAGGCATTATTTGTGACAGAAATGATATTCCACTCGCGGTAAATAGAATAAAATACAATGCTACTATCTATTATTCTCATATAAGGGAGCTGCCTTTTATAAAATATGAAAAGACAAAAGATGGAAAAAGTACAAAAAGGTATATCAGAAAAGAATATATTAAAAAATTATCTACTATTTTAGCAAATGAGCTTGATTTAGAAGAAAAAAGAGTGGAGGATCTGATCCACTCTAAAGCATCGATATTCCCTCATGTTCCATACGTTCTCAAAGAAAACATAAGTGAAGAGAAATACTATAGGCTAAAAATGCTTCAAAGAGATTATCCGGGGCTACACGCAGAGATTTCATCAGAAAGGTTCTATCCTTTAAAAGAGATTGGCTCAGATCTTTTAGGATATATGGGTAAAATCTCTCAAAGAGAATATTTTGAGATAGCAAAAGAGCTAAAAACTTTAAATGACATAATTGAAAAATATGAAAATAGAGAAAATTTTTCATCCGGTAAATTTAAGACTATTGAAGATGTAAAAATAAGATTATCCGAGTTAAAAAATCTAGCCTATAGCGCTAATGATCTTGTTGGCAAAGCTTCCATGGAAAAAATTTTGGATGAAAAACTAAAAGGATTCCATGAGAAGAAAACTTATTTAGTTGATATCAAAGGAAATTTTTTAAAAGAGTTAGATGGATTTAAAAAACCAAAGTGTGGCAGTAAAATAAATCTGACAATATCAACAGAACTTCAAAAACTTGCTGAAAATCTATTAATTGAAGATGAACAAATAAGAGATGAAAAGAACAAAGAAAATTTGAGCTTAAATTCCAAAAAATTTCATAAAGAGCCTCGGATTAAAGGCGGAGCGATTATTGCGATGGATCCAAACAGTGGCGATATTTTAGCTTGCGCTTCATATCCTAGATTTGATCCAAATGATTTTATTAATTCTTCAAATTTATCTATTAGAGAACAGAAACAAAAAAATATTCATAAATGGTTAGAAACTCCTCACTACATAGCAAATATATTTGATGGAAAAGTTAAATTCTCTAAAGAAATTTTTTCAAACAACAAAGTTTTATTGGATGAAAAAGATTTAACCTATGAATTTTTTTTGGATCTTATTTTGCCAAATAAAAGTCCCATTAAAACCAGTTTAGATAAAATAAAAGATGTTAAAACCGCTATTGAGCTTCAAGAAAATGTTGAAGCTCTTTTATATT
This sequence comes from Candidatus Anoxychlamydiales bacterium, assembly GCA_011064745.1. Taxonomy (GTDB): domain Bacteria; phylum Chlamydiota; class Chlamydiia; order Chlamydiales; family SM23-39; genus JAAKFJ01. Next base: position 19,905 of record JAAKFJ010000002.1, read on the forward strand.
TTTCAAAAGCCGAAGATGTAAAAACTCTTTTCGATGCAATTTTTTCAAAAAAAATAGACGACGCCTTAAAGCTAAACTTAAAAGAGCATAGCATTTATATTGAGCCTCTTCAAAAAAGAGTTGTATCTCTTCTTTCAAATGTAGTAGATAATTTAGATAAAACATTCACTCTAGATCTTTGCCGGCTATTTGTTTATAACCTCGCTTTTTCAGATGATTTAATTGAAAAAGTAGGCAATTTGACTCTTTCTGAATATTGGGATTTATCCAAAGCTATTTTAAGAATAAAAGATAAATTAAAAACCGAAATTAAACCTATATTTCATGAAATTGCTTTTAATAAATGGAGAGAGATTCATGAAAAAGAGTTTCTTCAAACAAAAAGAAAAGAGGAAAAAGAAAATAAGAGATTTGCCAGACCTTATATAGATCTTTTAGATTCACATGAGAATAAAAAGTTTGATAAGTTTTGGCAAAAAAACTCTTCTACATTCATTACTTATCTTTTAAAAGAAAATGTCTATGAAGTAGATCTAATGAATTATTTTGATTTTATAAATGAAATCAATAAAGAAGATCTTCAAGATGATTTGCTATTTGTAAAAAAACTGCTGAGCAATTTAGATAGCTCCTTAACTTTTAGTTTGCTCAAAACTATTAGGTCTTTTGATAAATTAGACAGGCCCCTTTTATATAACTATCCAAAATTAAGAAAATCCTCAGATATTAAATTAGAAAAAGATTTAGCTGCATCTTTTTATCCGCTCAATTCTTTTGGATTTACTAGATCAAATGTGATTGCTAATGCTACAGCTCCTGGCTCCATTTATAAAATACTCATTGCCTATAGCGCTCTAAAACAAAAATATATTGATCTAAAAAATCATAACCTCTCCTTAAATAATCTAAACCCTCATACAATGATCGATGATATTTATTGGGATTCTAAAATAAAAAAAGGCGGAAGCCTAATTGTTGCTAAAACTCTAAATGGGAAGCCTTATCCTAGATCTTATAAGGGCGGCAGACTGCCTAAAAGCGCTTACGGAGGCATTGGAAAAATTGATTTGATAAAAGCTATCGAAAAATCTTCAAATCCATATTTTGCTATCCTGGCCGGTGATTTTATCGAGAACCCCTATAATCTTATAAACGATGCTAAGGATTTTGGAATTGGCATAAAAACTGAAATAGATTTATTAGGTGAGATTGCCGGAAATCTACCGGAAGATATTGTTTTTAACAAAACCTGTCTTTATTCATTTTCGATTGGTCAACACTCTTTAATTGTAACACCAATTCAAGCAGCTGTTATGCTCTCTACAATAGCAAATTGTGGCAAAATCTTAAAACCCAAGCTTATCAAATCAGATAAGACTCAAATCAAAAAAACTATTTTCATGCCTGATGAAATTAGAAATATGATCTTAGAGGGAATGGATAGAGTGGTCTCCTCAAAAGAAGGTAGCGCAAGAGGAAACATTATTAGTAAACTGCGTAAGAATCCTAAACTTTTACAAGAATACAAAGCATTAGCCCATCAATTTGTTGGCAAGACTTCCACCACGGAGTTTATGCACTCCTCTTCTATTTCTCCATCTACTAAAGCTCAAAAACATACAAATAGTTGGTTTGCAACAATATCTTTTGAAGAACCCAAAAGCAATGCAACAAAAAAACAGATCTGGCAAAAACCAGAACTAGTGGTTATTGCTCAACTAAATTTTGGATCTAGCGGTAAAGAGGCCGCTCCTCTTGCTTTTGAGATTATTAAAAAATATCGCCAGCTCAAAAAAAATGGGGAAATCTAATTTTTTTTCAAATAGATTTTTGAACATCATCGATATCAGATCTTAAACCTCTCATACCTTGAGGAGTTTCTTTTGCAATAAAATTATTATAATCATTTTCCAGCTTTTTTTCTTTTGCTTGTCCACTTTTTCTAAGTGCTACTTTCACGATTTGATTCATTATATTCATAGCCTCTGACATAGTTTTTTGAAGCTGCTTTTTTTTATGAATCTCAGTTGTTTTACTATATTCTTCTAAAGCTTCTTTAAAAAGCTTAGCGCTTGTAGCAAAATCATTTTTATAAGCTTTAACCTCTTTTGGAGTAAGAGAGTTAGGATCGACATATCCCCCCCCATCTGAAATGCTCATTTTTCTACCTTAATTTTATATATTTAAATTCACTCTTATCTATTTTCAACGTATACAAAAATCTTAAAAAAAATATAATCTTATTTTAAAAAATTTAGGTTTTTAGCATGAAAAAAGCTATCGCATTAATCTTATTTGTATTTTCACTCTTAACTTGTTTTGCCCAAGATTATAAAAATGATAACCCCTATAATAAAACTAATGCAAATGATGAGGTTCCATCGTTAGCTATTGTTCAAGCCGAACTTACTCAAGATGAAAAAGATTTTCAGATAGCACAAAAAATGTTTAACCCATGGTATGGAGGTCCTCTTTTAACAGGCTCTGGTAACACTCTTCCAAAAGGTTTATTCAATGTTCAACCTTATCTGTTTGTTCTTGTTAACTACGCAGCTTTTGATAGTTCTAGAAAATCTCATTCTATTAATAATCTGATCGAAGTCAATCCAAAATTTTCTTTTGGTGTCGGTATCACTGATAGAATTGATGCAGGAGTCGTTGTAGATTGGCTATATCTAAGACAATCTGGTAAATCTGCCAATCATTTTGGTGATACGTTATTGGCAACCTCTTTTGGCATTTTAAAAGAGACTCAGATCATTCCAGCTTTAAAAATTTTTATAAGTGAATCTTTTCCAACTGGAAAATATGAAAAACTAAAAGCTGAAAAAGCTTTTGTTGATGCTTCTGGCTCAGGTTCTTTTGAAACAACTCTTGGTTTTACTGTCTCAAAAGTTCTTTGGTGGTGGCTCATTCATCCTATGACGCTGAGATTTGCTTATAGTTATACCATTCCAGCATCAGTGAACGTTAAGGGTTTTAATAGTTATGGTGGAGGTTTTGGAGTAGATGGCAAAATTACTCCCGGCAATAAATTTACTTTAGGTTTGGGTTATGAATTTAGCATAGTTCAAAAAGTTGTTTTTGCCATAGATGCCTCTTATGAATATGCAAATAAATCTATCTTCAAAGGAACCTATGGAACTATCGAAGGTGAAATCGCTCCTATCGGAGGTCCATCTAATGATGTTTTAAGCTTCGCGCCTGCTATTGAATATAACTTTTCTCAAAACTTATCCCTAATAACTGGCGCTTGGTTTTCTGTTTGGGGAAGAAATACTAATAACTTTGCCGGTGGAATCACAACTCTGACATATACTTTTTAATTGAAGAAATTATCTTTTCTCGAGCTTAATATTTCATGGATAGAGAGCTTTATATTTTTCTATCTTTCATGTTTGTTATCGGAAAAAAGGATCTAAAACCTCTTGTTAATACTAGTGGTGTAGCTTGCCAAGATCCATAAATATATCGTCCAGAATCATCTGTTACAATTTTTGGAAACAGTCCACTATCAAATGAACCGGCATCTGCCCAAGTGACTCCAAAATCTAGGGAGTAAAATATTTTGATATCCCCTGAAGCATCTGAGAAAGTAGCATAAACATATCTACCAGAATTATCTGTTGTTATTTTTGGTAATTCATTAACCCCTGCTGCACCAAAAGCACCTGTTGTTGCGCTCCAATTAACTCCAAAATCAATTGATCGAAATATTTGTATATTAGATGAGTTATCTTTCCAGATAGCATACCCATATCTGCCTGAAAAACCATTTGTCACTATTTTTGGAAAACCTCCAGCTGCTGCTGCTAAGCCAAAAACGCCTGAGGCTGCAGACCAAGTAGATCCAAAATCTGATGAGATAAAAACTTTTATGTTTGGAATCGGATCTTCCCAAATAGCCTAAATGTATTTACCCGAGCTATCTGTTGTTATTTGGGGGCCATTGCCTGCTGCCAAAGATATACTTTGAGGAGCTGTAAAAGTTACATTTTCTGCCAAAGCATTTAAAGTGATTAATTGTAAAAAAACGACTAAAGATAAACAAATTTTACTAAGCTTCATGAAAGGCTCCTATAAACTGTTTTTTAAAAAAATTATTTATCAAAAATAAATTAAAAACAATTTTTTATTTTTTATTTTGCTTTATTATATGGAAAAATACTATGGTAAAAAAAAAAGGTGTATCTATGAAACGTTTGTTATTTGTATTATTTTTACTTTTATCTATCCAATCTTTCGCTGTTCCTAAAGGGCCATGTGATGAACCCATGGATGTTTGTTGTGAAGAAGCTGTAGGTCCTAATGCTTTTTCTTACCAAAGCGATCTTGGGCTGGCATGTCCTAAAAATTTTACAGCTAGTGGCAGTTTTTTATGGATGGCTTTTTATGAAGAAGGACTTACATATGCTGTTAAAGTCAATCAAGGTTTTAGCCAAAAAGAAAAATTAGATTTTAATCCTGGATTCAGAGTTCATTTTGGATATGAAAAAGAATTTTTATTTGAAGGTGAATGGACCTATATTAGATTTAAAGATGAAGATTTTACAGAACCTGGAACAGACGGTCTTTTGGGATCATTTTTCCCACCTAATGCAGGATCTTTAACTGGAGCATCATCTAGAATATCAGGCGATTTTAATACTTTCGATTTGAATTTAGGTAAGCGCTATTATGTAAGTCAGTATTATATATCTACTCCAAAATTTGGTATTCAAGCAGCTTGGATCGATCAAGATTTACATCTTAGATATTTTGTAATTAACCAAAAAGAGAATGTTTTTTGTAAAAATGATTATTGGGGTGTTGGCCTAAAAGTTGGTTATGATTCAGAATTTTTAGTCGGTAAAAATTTTAGTATTTATGGAAATATCGCCTCAGCTTTGCTTTTTTCTAAATTTGATATTTCACAGCAAGCAGATAATATAAGCATTTATAATTATCAATTAGAAGATAGTTTTTACAAAGTGCTTCCAAATGCTAAAATAGGCATTGGTATTGCTTATGCTCGCTTCTTTGAAAAGAAATTAACAAGAGTGCAGCTAAAAGTAGGTTATGAATTTCAAGAGTGGTGGGGCATGAATAGACTCAGACGTCCATTTGATGCTGATCCAACTGGTTTTAAAACTGTTGGAAGAAATAGCTTAACATTTAACGGGCTTGTTGCATCTTTAAATATTGATATTTAAGATCACATACCTAAGATTATGATACTTAAAATAAAAATACTTAAGATCGAGAGATCTTAAGTATTTTTATTTAATAGTTGTTGTAGATTGTTCAGGTGGGGCTAAGTTTTTAAAATATTCAATGGTTTGAATCAAACCATCTTTCAAACTTATCTTTGGATCCCATCTGAGTAATTTCTTGGCCTGTGTAATATCGGGTTTTCTCTGCTTGGGATCATCTAGAGGTAATTTTTTATAAACTATTTTTGATTGAGTGTTAGTATATTGTATAACAAGATTAGCTAACTCTAAGATTGTAAACTCGGTAGGATTACCTAAATTTATTGGTCCTAATATTTGATCATTTGAATTCATCAGCAATATAAATCCATCGATTAAATCATCGACATAGCAAAAAGATCTAGTTTGAAGCCCATCGCCATAGACTGTTATATCTTCGCCTCTCAAGGCTTGGACAATAAAGTTAGAGACAACCCTTCCATCATTGGGATGCATAAAAGGGCCATAGGTATTAAATATTCTAGCAACTTTGATCGGAACTTTATATTGACGATGATAATCAAAAAAAAGAGTTTCAGCACACCTTTTCGATTCATCATAGCAAGATCTTATTCCGACAGGATTAACATTCCCAAAATAGGTCTCTTTTTGAGGATGACAAGTTGGATCGCCATAAACTTCGCTAGTAGAGGCTTGAAAAATTTTAGCACCTCTTTTTTTAGCAAGATCCAACATATTAATTGCTCCGTGAACTGACGTTTTAACAGTTTGAACAGGATTATTTTGGTAATGTACGGGTGAAGCTGGACAAGCTAGATTATAGATTTCATCGACCTCAAAGTCTATGGGCACACAAACATCGTGATGAATAAGATCAAAGTTAGGGTTATCTAATAGGGTTGATACATTTTCTTTGCTGCCTGTATAGAAGTTATCTATACAAATAACTTTATATCCTTTTAGAAGTAGTCTTTGACAGAGATGAGTTCCTAAAAAACCGCTGCCCCCTGTAACTAATACTTTTTTTTTCATAGTCAATATGTTATAAAACCAAGTTTTGTTTTTCTTTTAGCCCAATCCACAAACATTTTTATATCATCAAATATTTCATCTTTAAATGTTATAATTATTTTATCTGAAAATTCTAAATAAATTCTAGCTTCAGCTGAATTTATTTTTACGCTGCTATAAATTAATATTAAATCATAATCGGATTTAATATCTTCTAACATTTGTAAAAAATCTTTCGATTTTAAAAGTTCAAAGGCAAAATATTTATTATCACCGGATGGTAAAAAGTCGTAGGCTTGCATTTTTTGAATAGGGAGTTTTTTTAAGCCATTTTCTAAATAAGGAAAAAGTCCATTTTTTTCATTGATATCAGATTTTGTCTCTATTACTAGAGTTTTTTTTCCGATGATTGCTAAAAGTGCAGCTAGATAATGTATAAAATTGGGGCCCTTTGCTGAAATAGTTGTAATAATTTTTTGTCTTCTTTCATCTAAGCTCGCTATTATCTTTCGTAAACATTCCAAATCATCTTTCTTTAGTTCTTCCACCTCAATGCCATTGCATTTGTAAGAGAGCTTGCCACAAAACTCATAACCTAATGATTTAATCATTTCTATAGACAAAGAAAAACCTTGGATAGCCGCAATATAGAGGCTCGCAATCAAGAAGATAAAGACCCCTAAAAGTGCTACCATGGATGAATTTCTAAAAAGATGTGGCGCTCCTGGATTGATAGGAACTATAGCTAAATCAATAGGTTTTGAATTAATTTTTTTTAAATTAAAATCTAGATTTTTAGATTCAATTAATTTAGTTAAAGAATCTATCATATTTCTTGTTGTCTCAGATTTTAAGTTGATTTTCTTTTCTAAACCTAGCTTTTTGATAGAGTGTTTCATTTCAGATTTCAAATCATTTATTTTTTTTTCTATGTATTTTTTCTCTTCTACTATTGTTGTTTTTTTGTTTAAAATTAGATTTTTAGTTTTATTCGTTAAAAAAGCGATATCTTTTGTAAGCAAGTCTTTTTCAATCTCATTTAAAGAGTAAACATTTTGCTTTAAGATATTAGAGTTTATCAATTTCAGCTCCAAAGTATGTTTTAGATATGAAATGATATATTCTCTTTCTAACTCAAACTGTTTTTTTATCGTTTCGATCTCTTTTTTTGTGTAGTTGTTTTCATCTTTAAGTTTTTTGGAAAGCTCTGTGATATTATTTGTTATATCTTTAGATAGATAAGGTGTTAAAGAGGTTATTTCATAACTATTGGTTATGTTAGCAATTACATGTTCCATTTCAGCTTTTTCAATTTTCATGCGATCGATATTTTTGTAGATCTCATTATAACGATCTTTAATAGAGATAAGATCGAGATGAAGATCTTTATCAATATCGAAATTATTTTGTTTCAATAGATCAATTTTTTCATCTATTAGATTTATTTTTTCATTTAAAAGGCTTAAAAAAGAATCTCTGTTTTTTAGCTCATAAAATTTTTGAATTTTATCATCCATATTTAGGGCAACTTTTTTATCTAATAGAAGTCGTAGGTTTTCAATTTGCTCTTTTTCTTTAAGTAATTTTTCTATCTTTGTCTCGGCAATAGCCATTAGATTAATAGAGTCTTTAAAAGAAAAATCTTTTTCTAAAGATAAGGAAATAGCTTTTTTTTGTTCTTTAAGATTTTTTATTTTTTCAAAAAGAGATGATATATCTTCATCGAAACCGATATTTTTATCAAAATCTAAAAAATCAATATTTTTCAAAAATTTTAATCGATATTTCAAATCATTTAATTCTTTTAAAAACTGATCTTTTTTTTGGATAAGTGAATTAATCTGAAAATCCAGTTTCACAAACCCATCTTCTTGGATATTCGTGTTTAGATATTTTTCGAAATCATCAAAATTATCAAATAGCTCATTTTCTAAACTTTTTTTTCTATTTTCTAAATATTTTAGCTGATATTTAGAAACTTTTTCATTCTCGCATCTTAAATATTCTTGATAGAGAGCCATTAAAGTATTTAAAATATCAGCGCTAACTTTCGCATTTAGATGTTTTATTTTTAAAAGTAAAAAATTAGAAGCTGTTTTGTTATCTTTTGTAACTTCAAATTCTTGCCCGATTGCACTCGCTGCGCCATCTAGTGAATTTACCTGTATTTTTACTAATCTATTAAAATAGTTACTGTGTATTTTTTTAAGAGTAAATGAAAAATCTTTAGTTACTACAGGTCTCTCAATTTTGCCCTCTTTTAATAGCATTTTATCTTCATCTAGAAGTTCAAAAGAAATAGCATCTATTATTTTTAAAAAATAAACGCTGGGGACATCTTTTTTATAACCTGCATCTGAAAACTCAAGCTCTGGCTCTTTTATTATTTTTCTATTTAATTCTAACTTCAAATTGTCTTTCATAATCGATAAGTATCTTTCATAAAATCTCTTCTGAGAGATAACATTTATTTGAAGAGCCAACTTGAGCACGACTTCTTTTGCTAACGCTTTTGATTTTAAAAATGACATTGTCTCTGTCATAACCGCCTGATCTGAGGTAAAAACAAGATCTTTCAACCCTCCAATAGTCTGCCGAGAGGTAGATTCCTGATCGTAAAAAGTTGCTGTAGTTTCAAAAATAGGTTTTCTTGTTAAAAATAGAGAAAATGAAATAACAAAGCAGAGCAAAAAAACTGATATAATTTGGTATTTTTTCTTTATGATGAGTCTTTTGATATCCGCTAGATAAAAAAATGTTAGGTTACTGTCCATCAATAATAATCCCAAAATTTTTAAATCCTCTAAAAGCTGAATCCATCAAAGAGATACTTGGTAGTATTTGAGTGACAAATCTATTCCACTGAGTTATTGGACTCATAGAGACATAAACAATATCATCAGCCATTAACAGAAGCGCTCTATTAGGCAACTCGGCAATATGTTGCCAATCTAAAAGATAGATTTTAGGATTTTTTACATTTGTTCTAAATATTTGAATATATGATTTATTAGCAGAAGGCAGGAGCCCTCCAACTTCTGCTAAGGCCTGTTTTAAAGAAATAGATCCATCCGGAATATCAATAGCACATTGTCTGGCAACTTCCCCCATAATCATAACCTTTGAAGAGGAACTGGCTGCAATATATATTTTATCTTCATTTTCCATAACTATGTTCTGGGACATATCACCGAGTTTCAATAGTTTATAAAAATCCACTGCTAAAAAATTGTTTTTTCTTACTATATAACTTTTAAAAAGATTGGCTGCTTGGATGTTTACTTTTGATAAAACATCAAAAAGGCGAGTTTTTTGATCGATTGGAATAACGTTAGATACTAGACCTGCTACTTGAACAGTTTTGACTCTCTTTTTTTTATAACTTACAAAAACTTCAATATTTTTGATCTCTTTTAGAAATCTTTTTTTTATTTTTTCTTTAGCTTCTTGCAGGGTTAAATTAGCCACCTCAATAGAATCTAAATTGGGTATATAAATCTTATCATCTATAACTTCAAAACCGTTAGAGTGAGAAATTGATCTTAAAATATTTATCAAATCCAATCTGGTTGGATGATCGATTTCAATATTTAAAACATCTTTTTCTTCAATAACATCTTCTTTTTCTTTTAAAAGACTCTGGTTTAATTCATCAAATTTTAAACCTTCCATTTCTAAAATAGCGTATTTGCCTTCACTTATTTTATAGGAATCTAATATAAAGTCTTGAACGCTTGCTGTATTTGTAGAATATCTACTTGCGCACGAGGTAAATATGAAACTAATTAAAAAAATTTTTTTAAAATATTTTAAAAACATGTAAATTAAAATCACAATACTTTAAAGTAAACAAGTAAATATATCATAATTAATAAAAAAAACAGAACTAAAAATGAAAAATGTCTTTGTTACAGGTGCGGCAGGGTTTATTGGATTCCACTTATGCTTGCATCTGAAAAAAAGAAATGATTTTGTAATTGGCCTTGACAATTTCAACTCATACTATGATGTAAAGCTGAAAAATGAAAGAGCCAAAATCTTAAAAGAAAATAATATTGAAGTTATAAAAGCTGATATAAATGATAAAAAAATCCTAGAAAAAATAATTGAAGAGAATAATATTTCTCATATCGTTCATCTAGCTGCCCAAGCAGGCGTTAGATATTCATTTGAAAATCCATCTACCTATGTTAACTCAAATTTAGTTGGTTTTGTAAATCTTTTAGAAGTTTTAAAGAAATTTAAAAATGTAACAAAATTTATTTTCGCTTCATCCTCCTCTGTCTATGGTTTAAATACTAAAACTCCATATAGCCCAGCCGATAAAACAGATAACCCCACCAATCTCTATGGAGCTACTAAAAAAGCTAATGAAGCGATTGCTTATGCTTATCATCATCTATATAAGATTCCGATGATAGGTCTGCGTTATTTTACCGTCTACGGTCCATATGGCAGACCCGATATGGCTTACTTTAAATTTACAAAAAACATCTTAGATGGCAAGGAAATTGAGATTTTTAATAATGGTGATATGCTACGAGATTTCACCTATATAGACGACATAATAGATGGAACTATTAAAGCCTTAGATAAGATAAATACTTTTGAGATTTTTAATCTTGGCAACAACTCCCCTATTAATCTACTGGATTTTATCTCTATCATAGAAAAAAAATTAAATAAAAAAGCTCTTAAAAAACTATTGCCTTTTCAAAAAGGCGAGATGCAATCTACCTTTGCAGATATAACAACATCTAAAGAAAAGTTAGATTTTCAACCAACGACTAAAATTGAAACTGGGATGGATAAATTTATTGATTGGTATATATCATATGAAAAGGCTCTCTCTAAATAGATTTTTCGATTTTCGATTATAAAACTTCTTTAAAAGCCTCGGGTAAAAAATCTATCACATCAGAGGCTATCAAAGAATAGGATGTTTTTTTCTTAGCAGCTAATTCGGCTGCTAAAAAATGTAGATTTACAGCTAATAAAGATGCATCGTAGAGATCTAATTTTTGCGCTGCAAAAGAGGCTATCATACCTGTTAAAACATCGCCTGTACCAGCTGTTGCCAGGCCTGGATCTCCACCTAAAATAGTTACAGGCTCTTTTTTGGGATGAAAAACAGTTGTGGGATACCCCTTTAGAACTATAATTACGTTTTTATCTTGAGAAAACTTTTTAGTTTTCTCAATTAGAGCATCGTCCTCTATTTTTTCAGCTTTTAAAAGCCTTTTCATCTCATTTTTATGGGGAGTTAAAACACTTAACTTAGGAAGAATCATAGAATTATTAGCTAAATGATATAAAGCATCGGCATCTAAAATTGTTTTTTTAGTTATTTTGGGAAAAATTTTAAATAAAAAGTCTTCTATTTTTTGATCTCTACCAAGCCCAGGTCCGATAAATATGGAATCGGCTTTATTGGCATATTCAATAATTTCATCTGTTTTTTCATAATCAATGACAAAATTTACAAGCTCATAGAAAGGGTTTGGTATTTCTACCTGTGTAATCATTTTTACAATACCAGAGCCTGATCTATAAACTGCTAGAGCGGCAAGCTTTGCTGCACCAAACATACCCTTGGATCCTGCAATACCCATTACAAATCCAGCTTCATATTTATGTCTTTTTCTATCTATTTTGGGAAGATAATCTTTGAAATTAAATTTATCCATATATTCCAACTTAAAATTTGCTAATTTTTTATATTTTTCTAAGAGGCCAAAATCTACATACTCTAAATTGCCAATATAATCGGGACCATCATTTATAAAAAAGCCTAATTTTGCACATCCTAGATAAATTGTCACATCGGCTTTGATAGCGATGGAGTTTGTTTTACCACTATTACCATTTAAGCCAGAGGGTATATCTATTGAGACAATTTTCAGATTAGAGCTATTTATTTTTTTTATAACATCTAACAAAAAACCTTTTATTTCCCCTTGAAAGCCTGTGCCAAAAATCCCATCTAAAATAAAGCACTTCTCATCAAATACAAGATCTGAGATGTTTTTAACATAAATGATATTGCCCTTTTTATTATCGAATCTATCATGATTTAGTTTGCAAAGTGAAGAGGCTGTATTTATCTCAAAAAGTTGAAATACCTTAACAGTATAACCTTTCTCTAAAAGTAAACTCGCTACAACATAGCCATCACCGGCATTATTGCCTTTGCCTGCTATTATATTTATTTTTGGGGAAAGTTTTTTCTTCTCGATAAGATTGATTAATATTTTTGCAATACCCAAGCCGGCATTTTGCATATAGATTTCATCTGAAATACCATCTTGATAGGCAAGATTTTCTATCCTTGCCATTTCAGAGGCTTTTAGAACTCTCATTTATCGAAGCTCTTCTTTTATCTCTCTTTGCATGAGTAGTTTTACTACATTTTTAGCTGATAGGTTCTCATATAAAACAGCATAGACAGATTCTGTTATGGGAACTTGGATATTAAATCTTTTGGCAAGCTCTAATGCAGCTATACATGAATAAACACCTTCAACTACCATCCCAATCTCGGCTTTAGCATCTTCCATATTATAACCTTTGGCTATAAGTCTTCCAAATCGATAATTTCGAGAAAATTGTGAAAGGCAAGTTACACATAAATCTCCCATGCCAGATAGGCCATTTAAAGTTTCAGGTTTACCACCTTTGGTTGGACATAGCTTTTTCATTTCATGCAGACCTCTTGTCATGAGAGCGGCTTTAGTATTATCTCCAAAACCAAGACCATCGGCAATAGCGCAAGCAATAGCTATAACATTTTTCATAGCCCCTCCAAATGAGACACCTAAAATATCTGAATTTGGATAAACCCTAAAAGTTGGACCATTAAAAGCTTTAGATAAAAGAGCTGTTGTCTCTTCACTATAAGATGAACAAACTATAGAGGTTGGTAGATTTTTAATAACTTCTTCAGCATGAGAGGGACCACTTAAACAGCCTATATATTTTTCATTTTCAGACCCAAAAATCTCTTTTAAAATTTCTGGAAATAATAGGTTCGTTTTTTGTTCTAAGCCTTTTGAGGTAATTACAACTGGACACTTAATTTTTATCAAAGATCTTATTTTTGAAAAGACTTCTCTGATACCCAATGAGGTGACACTCTCGACAATCATATCAACATCTTTAATGGCATCTAAGATATTTTCAGTATATAAAATTCCGTCAGGAATCTTAAAATTTTTTAACTTGGGATGTTTTCTTGTCTCTCTTAGAGTTTTTATAGTAGCAGGATTTCTATCCCAGACTACAACGCTATGACCATTTTTTGCTAATAAAGAAGCTAGTGCGGTTCCCCACGTGCCTGCTCCTAAATAACCGATTTTCATAAAATTGCCTAATAAAAAATTAAATTACTATTATTTTACCATATTTGAAGAGGTTTTCTCAAGCAGAAGTAATTTTTCTATATCTTGCAAATTTGTTTTATCCTTTATCGGAAAATAAAAATTATTTTTATCATCCAATAAAGTCTTTACTTGGCTAGCATGCTCAAAACTATCAAAGATAAAGCTCTCAGATTTAATGCCATAAATATCTTTGTTATTATAAATCTTTTTTTTCACAAATTGATATTTTAAATCGAAACCTTGAATTTTTTTAAAAAAATCTATATTTATTAGATAGATACCTGAGTTAGAAAAAAGATAATTTTTATTTTGTTCCCCATCTAAATCAATATACTCAATAATCTTTATTTTATTATTGAAAGTTGCAATAGCACCTTTTTTCTCATCTTTTTTTTCTCTTGTGATACATTTTATAGTGATTTCATTTTTATTATTTTTATGAAACCCAAAAAGTTTTTCATCGAAAGGGTCTGCTATTGGGTTATCAACAGGTATTACACTTATATATTTTATTTTTTTATCTTTATATTTATAAAAGAGATTCGCATCAAAAAAGCTTGTAAAAATTGCTCCATTACCATCAGGACATGTTTTTATCGAACCGTTTGAAACTATCCAAGAGCCTTTTTCATCTAAAAAAGGGACAAAAGATTGTTTAAAAAAATCTATCTGATCTTTTTTTAAACCAAAAAAATTATTTTTTTCAAAAAAAGAAACTAAATCTGAGTGATTTTGATCCGATGTCATAATACTAATGTAGAGCTTGGTTTTTAAACTGTTTTGTTTAAGAGAAATCTTTTCAATAATATGCTCTATTAAAGTCTTTTTATTGATTTTATAAAGAGCTTTAGGACCATTAAACCCAAGTCTTGAGCCTTGACCGCCGGCTAAAATGATACAACCGACATTAGTCGATTCAAGTATTTTTTTGCCCGTTAACAAATCTTTTTTGGTAGCTCTTTTAGATTTTTTTAAGGGTAATAAATTTTTATTTTCATTTGTATTTTTAAAAATTGATTTTTTTTGATATTGATAAAAAGCTTTTTGTCGTATCAATGCTTTTGGGTTTAATGAGAAAATCTCTTTTATAAATTTTCTCTTTTTTTCAATCGAGAATTTTTCAAAATCTTTGAGTATTTTTTTTTGTCCATTTTCTAATAGAATTTTTTCGATATCCTTTGGATAGAGATATTTTTCAAGTATATTTGGTTTTAAATTTTCAAGTCCATTTTCAAAAATAAGAGAGGTATAGATCATTTTTTTATTTGGGGATTTTACTTTTTGTTTTATGATACCAACATCTTTAGATCCCCAAAGAGATATTAACTTGATTGGGAAATCGACATCTAAATAATAAAATAAAGATAAAAGCCCAGAGTCTAAAGATAAAAAGTATTCACATTTATTTTTGATAATAGATAGAGCCTCTATTAAGCTCGTTTTACCTCTAAGATCTATAATGTTTTTCGAGTCAAATTTAAGGGTTTTATCAACTCCCAAAAACACAAACACTATATCTTTTGATGCTTTTGAAAATAGCTTATCAAATGACTTTTTAGGATATGATCGCCATGGGCTGTGTTTTGTTTCAATAGTAGGTTGTAGAGCTACTACAATTTTATTTTTGGGCAAATTAAAAGAGTTTGCTAAACTATCAAAAGATTTATCCCATATTAGCTTTGGTTGAAGGTTACCAATTTGCCATTTCACCCAATAATTAGGATCAACTTTGTCTATTATCACATCGTATTTTCTATAATCTTGATTTAATAGTTTTAGGCTATGACAAATATCAAATGGCATATATCTTCGCCAAAAAGGCACTCTTATAAAATCAATATCTTTTAAAAGCAGAAAGGCATCTTTGAGATCTTCTCTGATCAGAAATGTAATCCTGGCATCAGGAATATATTTTTTTATTCTATAAACTACCGCATATAAACCCAAAGGGACATCCCCAAGCGCTCTATTCCAGGCTAAAAGAAATTTTTTATGAGAATTTTTCTTAGCTTTTTTTAAAATCACTTCTAAAGGATTTTTTTTGATTTTTCTAACTATTTTTCTAAGCATTTTTTAGAATTTTTAAAAGTTGATCCATAACCTCGTCTACCTGAATTTCTTGCATACATTTAAAATCAATTGGACAGGTTCTTTTAAAACAAGGAGAACATTTTACATTTTTATTAATAATATGAGCTTTTTCACTATAAGGTCCTGTTAAATTTTGAGTAGTCGAACCGAAAAGGGCAAGCTCGGGGATATCAAAAGCCGCTGCTATATGCATGGGCCCGCTATCATTGGTTAAAAACAGATCACACTCATGGATAATACAAGAGAGCTCACGCAGCGTTGTCCTGCCAGAGAGATTAATAATATTTTTTGGCATATCCGAAAATAGCTTTTTTATAATATCTTTAGAAGAGTTATCACCAAGAAAAACTACTCTATTGTTTTCATCTTGAGTAAGCCTTATAGCAACTTCTTTAAATCTATCGAGTGGCCAACATTTAGCTGATCCATATTGAGCGAGTGGATTTATACCGATGAGAGTATTGCCATCTGAGAATCCTCTTTGATATAACAACTCTTTTGTTTGTTTTATTTCTTTATCATCTAAATAAAGTTTGGGCCTACTTTTTGTATTTTCAATCCCCAAAGGCTTTAATAGCTGTTTATATTTAATTACAAGATGCTCTTTTTCTCTAGAAAAAGGCATTGATGTATCTAGAAGAAGCGCTCTAAAATCTTTTTTATAACCGATAGTATTTTTTACCTTGCCTTGTGAAAAAAGCCAGGCAGAAGAAAAAGAATTAGTAAGCAAGACACCTAAATCGTAGAGACCTTCTCTTAGATTTTCTATTATATTTTTGTTCTCGCGTCTTCTCAAAAAGATATTTTTTTGTTTTTTAAAACAAAAAAGTTCATTTATATTTTTATCTTTTTTCAAAAGAGAACACAGCGGCTCTTTCGCCATAGCAGTGATTGATGCCTCAGGGAATTTTTGTTTTAAATCATACAAAACAGGCGTTGCCATAACAAGATCGCCAACCCAGTTTGGCATACGAACAATTATATTTTTGGGTTCACCATTTAACATAAAAATTTCCTCAAAGCCCTATTCTACTAAAAAGCTCAATTTTTTTAAAATTAAAGCGATTTTTTATAATTTATGCTATAAAAAAAATATGAATAAAAATGACAAAATCATCTTAGGTGTTGATCCTGGAACAAGAGTTACAGGTTATGGAATTTTAAGAGTATCGAATAATTTACATATGGCCTTAGACTTTGGATGCATAAAACCCCCTGCAAAATTAGAATTATCCAAAAGATATTATATAATTTTTGATGCTTTAGAAAAGTTAATCAAAAAATACAAACCTGATGCAATATCAGTCGAGACTCAATTTATGCAAAAAAATATTCAGAGCGCTATAAAACTAGGAATAGCAAGAGGCTGCGCCCTTATTGCTGGGGAAAAACATAATGTTCCTATTTTTCAATATGCACCAAGAGAAGCTAAACTATCTGTTGTCGGAACAGGCGCGGCTTCAAAAGAACAGGTTCAAAAGATGTTAAAGATGCTTCTTAATCTCCAGATAGATAAAATTCCTGAAGATGCAGCAGACGCTTTAGCGCTTGCTATTTGTCATGCAAATAGAATAAATTTTTCTCAAAAAATAAGGATTAGATAATGTTTGAATATATAAAAGGCAACCTAATAGAAGTGGACGCTACAAAAGCTGTAATAGATGTTAATGGCATCGGTTACAAAGTCATGATACCAACCTCGATTTATACTGATCTAATAAACAAAGAAAATATTTTTTTATATACCTCTTATATCGTTAAAGAAGATTCTCAAACTCTATATGGCTTTTTAACAAAATCTCAAAGAGATGTATTCGAACTTTTATTATCTGTCTCCGGCATTGGCGCTAAAACAGCTATTTTAGTGCTTGGACATTTAGATATCGATAATCTTGTGATCGCTGTTAGTAATGCTGATATCAGACTTATCTCTAAAGTGCCTGGAATCGGTAAAAAAACAGCTGAAAGATTAATCTTAGAACTAAGAGATAAACTAAAAACTATCGATACTAGAAATATACCCGGTTCAACTTCTCATGAAACACCTGCTATTACATCTGATGCAATAGCAGCTTTGATGAATTTAGGTTACAATCCCTCACAAGCTCAAAGAGCTGTCAAATCTGTTTTACAAGATTTTGATGATAAAACAAACCTAAGCGAGCTTATCACCAAAGCTCTAAAAGCTATTTAAGCTCTAAATTTATACTAAAACTTTTGCTTTGAAATATTTTTTATTAACTCTCCCAAAGAGAATTAATTGGAATTGCCCACAAATCCTTGCCAAAAGGAACCATCGTAGACCCAGTATATAATATTATTCCGCGAATAAATTTCTTTTTTGCAACTTCTTTAAGACGTTTTAAGCCTTTAAAATCAGATGATTTTATTGTGGCAGAACTTTTGATTTCAACACCTATGATATGACCTGCCCTTTCTTCCAAAACGATATCTACTTCACTCGTACCTTCTCTAAAGTGATATTGATCAATTCTTTCATTCATCCAAGAAGCTATTTTGAGAAGTTCAGCTGCAACAAAGCTCTCAAATACAAAACCAAAAACCGACGGATCTGACTTAAATTTTTCTTTATTAGCTTTTAATAGGTAACATAAAATACCTGTATCACAAATATAGACTTTTGGGGATTTAGCAATTCTTTTAGAATGATTAGCAAACCAAGCTTGCTCACGAAAAACAATAAAAATAGCTTCTAATAAAGAAAGATATCGATGAACAGATGCTGAAGATATTTTTAAAGTTCTCGCCAGATCTGCCCCATTTAATAAAGAAGAAGAACGAGAAGCAAGAAGTTTAAAAAGATCTGGAAAATGATGAATACCTTCAATTTGAGCTAAATCTTTTATATCTCTATCCATTAAAGTTTGAAGATAACTTTGGATCCAAGTATCAATTTGCTCAAATGATTTAAAATCTATTACTCTAGGAAATCCTCCTTTTAAAACAATATCCCAAAGTTTTGAAATTTCAAGTTTATTAAAATTTTTCATCTTTATTTCTGAAGAAAATAGCCAAGAAATGAAATTTTCTTTTTTTCCTTTAAGCTCTCCTTGAGAAAAAGGAAACATTTTTAATATTCCCATTCTACCCGCTAAGGAATCCCCTAATTTAGGCAAAAGAAGAGGATTAGCAGAACCTGTTAGTAAAAATTGTCCTAAAACATTTTCTTGATCAACCAATTGCTTGATGGCTAAAAAAAGCTCTGGAACACGCTGGACTTCATCAATAATACAAGGCTTAGATAAAAGTTCTAAAAATCCTTTTGGATCTTCTTTTGCAGCTTTAAGCATTGAAAGATCATCCAATGTGACATAAAAATATCCCTTTTTCTTAGCAAAAATCTTTGCTAGAGTAGTTTTTCCAGTTTGTCTTGCTCCTGTCAAAAAAACGACAGGAAATACCTTTAAAAAATGCTCTAATTTATCTTTGATATTTCTTTGTATTTCCATAACTGATGCAAATTG
>JAAKFJ010000020.1 GCA_011064745.1 Candidatus Anoxychlamydiales bacterium
GATTTATCATTTCATGCCAGGTTTTCCGCCAAATCAAAAGTTTACTCTTATCATATCTCTCATGATCCTACCCCAAATCCTTTTTCTAGGTTTTATGCTTATCAAATCAAAAAAAAATTAGATATTAATCTTTTAAAAAAGGCTTGCAGCTTATTTATCGGAAAACACGATTTCACATCCTTTGCAAACAAACAATTAGAAGGCTCAGCTAAAAAAAATCCAATAAGAACTATTCAAAGAATTGCTGTAATTGAGCAAAAAAATAAAATCATAATAGAGTTTGAAGGTGATGGATTTTTATATAAGATGGTCAGGAATATTGTAGGAACTCTACTAGATGTTGAAAGTAAAAAACTGCCAATAGATATGATCGAAAAAATAATAAAAGCCAAAGATCGCACATTAGCTTCTAAACCAGCCGAGCCCCAAGGCCTTTTTTTAGATAGAGTAGAGTATTAATCTCAATTTAGATAATACCTTTCATTGGGATATCCTCAAAAGATTTGAAATGCAATACCTCTTTTGAAATAAAAGCATCAGCTTTTGGATTCATAAGAGATGCTATTAATACCGGCTGGGCAGATGTTCTAACTAAAGCTTTAATACCCCTGAGAGAGTCTTCAAATCCTATAATTCTATCCCCTTTTTCGCCATATAAACTAATCGCTCTTAGATAACACTCAGGATTAGGTTTAGAAAGTAAATAGTCTTCTCTTGTGATCCAATGGGGAATGCTTTTTAAAGTTTTTTGTTTAGCTTGCATCATATCAGTCATTTGTTTAGAAGAATTGGTCACTACGCATCTTTTTATATTTTGTTTTTCAAGCTCTAACAAAAGCTTTCCTACCCCTGGTAATAAATCGATTTTAGAAGATCTTAAAAGATCTATATAGATTCTGTTTTTTTCATCTCTTAAAACCTCCCAGTTAGGTTCTTGTTCTAAAAGATCAGGGAAAATTGCATAAACGCCTTCTTTTAAACTTTGATCATCAAAATGGGCAACTTCACAAAACTTTAAAAAAGACCAATCTAATTTAAAGCCACGTCTATTTAACATATTTATGTACGCCTGATAGTGAATATTTTCTGTATTGACCAAAAGCCCATCTAAATCAAATAAAAAAAGCTCAAAATCTTTAATCCATCTCATGTAAACCTCATAAAAAATAAGCTAAAATAATACGAATTTTATCTAATTTATAAAAGAAAATCTTTTTAGATTAACTCTTTGAAAATAACAAATTTAAAATAAATGTCTCAAGCTTGAGATCAAGATATTTGGATTGTATATTGCATTTAATTATTTTTTTTTTTATAAATCTTATAATTTTTTTTAAATTTATTAAAATATATGACAACAGCAATTGACACACCATCTAACCCAACCCAAACAAATTGGCCGGTAATCGTTAGGACCAAAACCTTTATTTTGGATGAAAAAAATACCACTTTCAAAATCATTAAACTTCTATCCAGCATTATTATTTTTCCTCTAGCTTTGGTTTTGGATCTAACTTACAAAATAGCTAACTTTTGTTGGGGTAGATTCTCTTTGTATGTAAAAGCCTCTCTTGCCAAAAAAAAAGAACCAAGCAAAAAAAGTTTAACCCAAAAAATAAAAAGTCTCTGGACCAATCATAAAAGAAAAATTCTTTTAACCGCTTCTGGCGGTATTGCCCTCTCAGCTCTTGTTTTTCTTTATCGTAATAGGCCTCTAGTACCTCATGCTGATTTAGCCAAAGAATATGAAGATAAATTAGTTAAAATTGCAAAAGTATATGAAGCTAGAAAAACTTGTATTAGAGACATTCAAGAAAGCTTTATTCCAGAAAAAACTAAAATGCTGGATCTTTACAAAGAAGTTGATAAAAATCAAAGAGCAAATCCATTAGTAGATGAGAACAACCCTTTTAAAAAATTCACAAGTTTCGAAGACCTAGAACAAGCCGATGAAGAATTATCTAATAAAAGAAACTGGGCGATTGATGAATGCAATAAGAAATTTTTTCAAGAAATAGACGCTCCTCTTTGGTCAATAAAAAATAAACAAACTTATTTTCAGAATCGTTTTTTTTATGATTAACAATTTTATAGTTTTTAATCAGAAAATTTAATATCTTTGCAAGCTATTTATTTAAGGTTTTAAAAATGTCACAAACACTTTCTATAACTGATAAAACTACATATTGGCCAGAGATTAGTTTGGCAAAAGAGTTTGTTCAAGAAGAGAAAAACACTTTAAAAAAAATAACAAAAATCTTTTTTTGTATTATTTTATCGCCTTTAGCTCTTTTTTTAGATGTTTCACATAATATTGGTGGTTTTTTCAAATCAAAATCAATAAATTCTAAATCAAAAAATGATGAAAAAAGTTTTATTGAAAGAACCAAATATATTTGGGCCAATCATAAAAAAGCTTTAGCTTTTGGTTCTCTTGCTATCGGAGCTTCAATTGGTTTTGGATATTTATATTATTCAATACAGCCTTTTTTGGACCTCAACAAAGAGTATAAAAATTGTCAAAAAACAGCTCTTTATCAAATAACCCATTTTCAACATCAGCAAGATTCAATTCTAAAAAAGATTCAAAAACAAATTGGTCAAACTTCAATCTTTGATAGAAATCGTTTAAAAAAACTTGCTGAAAGGTCTAAAAGAGTTACTCAGCGCTCGCAAAGCGAAATGAACATAGCTCAGCCAGCTGCCAATAGAGCTCTTTTAAATTGCAAAAATAACTATAATGCTACTTTTGAAAAAGTTAAAGTGGGTAGCAGTTTACTATCCCTATTATTTAACTTCTTCAAATATGATCTTGATTAAAAGCTCTATTTCAAATTTGTTTGCATAAAATATTTGGTTATATATAAAGAAAATATGAGCAAGAAAAAATCTTTAGATATAAATTATATTTTTTTTGGGATCTTGCTAGTGATTAGTATAATCGTTGGAACTCTAAGTGTTTTGGAGATCCAAGAGACTTCCGGTTATTCTAAAGCTTTTTTTCTAATCTATTCTTACGCGCAGTCGATTTTAGAAATATGTGCTTTTGCTTTTTTGGCTTGGGTAATTCAAAAAAATCTTCCGAAGATCTTTTTTAATATCTTTATCGGTTTGATTTTTGTTTTTTTAGTAAGTCACATCATAGATTTGGCTGTCTTTAAAATGTTAGATCTAACTTTTTGGGATGGTCTGGGTATTGCTTTAGATGAAGATTTAGAAAATTTTATTGAGATGTTGCATACCACTGGAATTCCATTTTTTGCTTGGATTATTTTTGGCATACTAATCTTATTACTTCCGCTTGCAGGCATAGGTTTTTACAAACTAACTAATAAATTAGCTAAAAAAAGAAAGCTTTTTTTAGCTAAAGATCATTTAATTCAGCTTTTTTTATGCATTCCTCTTGCGATTTGTTTTTGGGATTATAAAGCTTCTGGCTCGATCCTCCCAAATGTATATAATGCCTATACGAGATCACTACCTTGGAAACTTACATTTATTCAACCTAAAACTCTAACAACTTCTATTCAAGTAGCTCTAAAAAGTCCAAAAAATGAAAAAGAAACTCTTCTTCTCATCAATCAAAAAAATCTATCTACCAATAAAAAACCAAATATCTTTATCTTTGTAATAGAAAGTCTTAGAAATGATTATATCACAGATGATATTGCTCCCAATCTTTCATCTTTTAAAAAAAGCAATATCAGTTTTGATAGATCTTTATCCAACGCGAATGCAACCCATCAATCCTGGTTTTCTTTTTTTTATTCTAATTACCCATATCATTGGAAAAATTATAAAGATTTAAATTGGAAATCTGGTGCTATTAGTCTCCAAATTTTAAAAAAGATGGGCTATAAAATAAATGTCTTTTCAGCCCCTGAGTTAAAATATTATAAGATGAAAGATCTTCTTTTTGGAGAAGATCAATATCTTTGTGAGAATTTTAAACTCTTTCCTCACTACTATCCTAAAGAGGCTTGTGATTCAGATAAAGAGGTTTTCTCTGCCATGAGAGCTACTCTAGAAGAAGATCAAAATGTCTATATTGCCTTTTTAGACTCTACTCATTTTTTATATAGCTGGCCTAAGGATTTTGATATCAAGTTTAGACCTATAGCTGAGATAGAATCTTTTAAATCCTATGCTTCAAAAGATACAATTGATCTGATAAAAAATAGATATAAAAATTCTATTTATTTTGTAGATTCTCTAATCCAATCTTTTTTTGACACTCTAAAAAAGAAAAACCTATTCGATGATTCAATCATCATCATAACAGGCGATCATGGTGAAGAGTTTTATGAAGAAGGACGCCTTTTTCATGCTTCTCATTTATCATCTGCTCAAACCAATGTACCCATCTATCTAAAACTAGGTAAAAATCAAAGAAATATCCCTAAAAGAGATTTAATATCTCATATCGATGTAATGCCTAGTATCTTTGATTATATCTTCGAAAAAAATCAATTTTCAGATCTTTTAAACGGTGAATCAATCTTTGAGAAACCTATACTTCCATTTACAGTAACCACTAGATATAACGGTTCTAGAACCCCAGTAGAGTTTTTTATTCATACAAAAGAAGATAAATTAACTTTTAGATTTAAAAACACAAAAGAACTATTCAAAAAACAGCCGCTAGAAATAATCTCTTTAAAAGATGTTAATAGCAATCCAATAGATATAGCCTCTCATCCTGAAAGAATTAAATATTTTGAAGAGGCCTTAGAAAACCTTTTTAACAAATAATTATTTCAAGCTTTTTAAATACTTATCAATTTCACTCGGCGATTTATCTTTTATTTTTTCTAAAGAATTAAAAATATCTGAAATACTCTCAGGTCCCATTCTCTTAAAAAGATAGTTAGAGTTTTGATCGATAACAATAATTGTCGGCATAGCGGTTATTTGATATTTTGAAGAAATATTTCGAAACTTTTCAACGTTAACTTTCAAAATCTTAACTTTGCCAGATAAAATTTTAGCTTTATCTTCAAGCATTGGCGCAATTCTTTTACAAGGTCCACACCAAGAAGCATAAAAATCAATAATAACTGGCACTCCAGATTTAATTTCTTTTTCGAACTGCTCATAGCTATTAATTTCAATAACTCTAGGAGACTCAATATCAGCTGCATTAGCAAATTTTATAACTTGTTTTGGAGCATCAAAATTCTCTAAATACTTCTGAGCAGCAATCGCAGCTTTTGCACCATCACCAGCTGCAGTGATTGCTTGTTTATAAATTGGATCTATAATATCGCCTATTGCAAAAATACCTTTAGCAGATGTTTGTTTATCATCGGCAACTTTAATATAACCTGCTGTATCTAATTTGATCTTGTTTTTAAAAAGCGTAGAGTTAGGTTTCGATCCTATCGCTAAAAACACACCATCAACATCTAATTGAGATCTATCATTATTTTTATTATTAACAAGAGTAACAGATCTTACTTGATTGTTATCGCCATTTATTTCCGTAACATTTGTATTATATATCACTTCAACATTTTGTCTTTTTTCTAAAGCTTTTATCTTTTCTTTATCTTTTGCTCTCATTTGATCTTTTCTAACAAGAATATAGACCTCTCTACAAAGCTTAGATAGATAATTAGCTTCTACTACCGCAGCATCACCACCACCGATTATGGCAACAGTCTTATCTTTATAAAAAGATCCATCGCATATTGCACAATTAGAAACCCCATTGCCCCAATAGAGTTTTTCACCTGGAATATTTAAGTAATTCGAAGAAGTGCCCATCGCAATAACGCAAGATGTTGCTTTGATTTTTTCTACCTTATCCTTTCTAAATGAATCTTCAAGGGTTATTATGGTTGGTTTTTTTGAAAAATCTATATCAACAACTTTTTTTGATAAAAAAATGCAGCCATTTTTTTTTGCCTGCTCTTTTATTTTATCAACTAGATCTGTACCTGATATTTGAGTCTCTCCCGGCCAATTTTCTACTGAGTGAGATTGAGTAATTAATCCACCGGGTAGATCGCCTTCGATAATAAGTGGTTGATAGCCAGCTCTGGCAAGATAGATACCAGAGGTCAAAGCACCGATGCCACCGCCGAGGATTACTACGCTATACTCCTTATCCACTTCAATTTCACTCACTTGAATTTCACTTTTTGTATCGTTAGATGCTGTGCATGAAAATGAAGAAAAAGATATGACCATTAAAGAAATAAGTTTTATTATCAATTTTTTCATCCTTTACCTCTTTTTTTAGCGTTATTTTGATTATACTACAAAAAGCTTCTTGTTAAAAACAAAAAAAATACACTATCATAGCTGAAAAAATATAGACGATATGAAAAATGCATTTATATCAAAAATAAAAGAGAAGACTGCTCTCTTTTTTCAAAAATCTTTTAATATAAACTATATATTCTATTCCCTTTTTTTGATTGTAATAACTTTTTGCACAGCCTTTAAAACTAATGCTTTATTTGCGCTATATTCCATCTTGCAAGCTTTAGCTTTGTTGCTATCTTTAATATTCATTCAAAGCTCAATAAAGCCTAAAATTTTAAAAAATATATTTATCGGCTTTAGTTTTTTTCTACTTTTATCTTACATGGCCAATTTCATAATACTGAGTTTAATAAATCAAAATTTAATCTTTGTTTTAAATTTATTTTTATCAGGTGGTTTCAGAAATATTTTAGTGACCTTTAGAGCTATTAATCTAAATTTTACTATGTATTTATTAATTGCTTTAGCCCTCACGCTTCTACCTCTTTTAGGTGTTTATCTATATCACATTACTAACAAGCTCTGTCAAAAAAACACTTTGAAGGTGAAAAAAAAGCATCTATTTACCACTTTTTTATATTTAGTTTTAGCTTTGATATCTATCGATGTTATTTGCAAATATAAAAATATCGATTACATCTATAAAAACCAAAAACGTCTTCCCTTAGCTTTTAACTTTTTATCTCACAATAAAAAACAGATATTTTTATCAACGCCCCTAAAACCAATCAGAGATGAAAAAAAACTAATTGAAGAGTTAAATAAAAAAGAGTTTCATCTTGAGCATAAACCCAATATTTTTATTTTTGTCACAGAAGCTCTTAGAAAAGATTATATCACAGATGAAATAGCGCCGAATATTTATTCATTTGCTAATGAAAACACCTGCTCTGACAGTTCATATTCAGCTTCTAATACTACCTATATATCTTGGTACTCTATTTTTCATTCTAATCATCCTATTTATTGGTCCAAAGCTAGCACCTCTTTAGAACATGGTTCTCTGCCATTGCACATTCTAAAAAAGATAGGCTATAAAATAAATGTATTCTCATCTGCTGAACTCCAATTCTTCAATCTTGATAAACTTCTTTTCGGTAAAAATGAGTCTCTAGTTGATAATTTTAATGATTTTTCTGCTCTATCTCCTATCGCAGCCATCAGAGATATGACAACTATTAAAATGCTAAAAAAAACTCTAAAAAATAAAGAAAATAATAATTCTAATGTTTTTATCATATTTTTAGATTCAACCCACTCTGAATATAGCTGGCTCGATGGTTTTAAGCCTAAATTTGAGCCATATGCTAAAAATATTAACTATCTTGCCCTATCGATGAGTAAAAGCGGTTTAGAGCCTGTTAAAAACCGATATAAAAATGCGATCAATTACATCGATTCTCTATTTGGTAAATTTATCACTTCTTTAAAAAAGAACAATTTATACAAAGATAGCATCATTGTATTTACCGCTGATCATGGGGAAGAATTTTTTGAAAAAGGTTCTATTTTTCACGCCTGTCATCTAAATGATTATCAATTGAGGATACCCCTTATTTATAAGCTAATAAATAATGAAAAAAAATTTAATGAAGTAACCACTCATATCGATATCTTTCCAACTATATTTTCAGAGATTATGCCAGATGAAAATCTAGATATCTTTTTTGATGGCAGATCTATTTTTGATAAAAACAGAAAAGATTATATTCTCTCTGCCAACCAAAGAGGGAATTTTGATCCAAATGAACTGCTTATAACCAATAATCAAATGAGCTTTCACGGTAAAATTAAAAATTCAACAAAACATCCTAGATTTGATATTGAAGATTTTCAAAATATTGATGATACAAATATTGATGATAAAATCTTAGAAATTTTTGAGGATCTAACTCAATAATTTATTTTAATAAGTTTATGTGGCAGAGAGCTTTTTCAAGATTATTTTTTACTTTTTCTTCATCTTTACTTATTTCATCAATTTCATCTTTTATACGAGAAAGTTTTTGAATATGCTCATTTTCCATTTCGTTATAAATATCATTTGCATCTAGATCTTCTCTTTGAGCTTTTATTTCTGCCATCTCTTCATTATAAGTAGCAAGTGATATCTCTTTTTCTAAATCTAGTTTTAAAGATTTTATTCTAATATCATCTTTTTTTAATTCAGTACTTAAAGTATTGATTTTACGTTCCCAAAATTTTTTAGGTGATATCTTTTCTTGAAATTTTTCAGAATGATAGATGAAATAAGAAGAAAAAAATATAAGTGAACTATTTAATATAACAACCCAAACTTTTTCGAGTTTTTTGAAGAAAGCTTTCATAATACTTCCCTCCTCCTTTTGAGGTTGCTAATATTACCGTACAATATATTAGCTTGTTGCTCTATATATTTTCAATACTAAAAAATATATTATAATTAAAATAGTTTTTATTATTGACCAATAATATAAACACAGTTAATCTTTATAACAGCAAAATAAAACCATTTCATCCAAGGGGGACTGTTATTAATCCCAAAAGTCATTTAAAAAAGACAGGGTATTAAAAATGTCATCGGATTTTGGTAAAATTCGATCTCTTTTCTGGCCGATTCGGAAAGCTGAGCTTTCAAGATTCGTGCCAATGTTATTTTTATTCTTTTTAGTCGCCTTTAATTATCACGTTTTTAAAATATTAAAAGACACTCTTATCATCACAGCTCCTCACTCTGGCGCAGAAACTATACCTTTTTTAAAGGTCTGGGCCATCCTACCATCAGCTATAATTATAACATTTTTATTTACCAAACTATCTGCCAAATGCAATCGAGAAAATATTTTTTATATCATAATGGGGGTGTTTTTAACCTTCTTTGCATTTTTTATATTTGCGATCTATCCCAATATAGACTCGTATAATTTAAACTCTACAGCTGACATGTTATCTACCCGCCTGCCCGCTGGATTTAAAGGTTTTATTTCAATTATTAGATATTGGCATTTTTCACTCTTTTATATAATGGCAGAAGCGTGGTCAACTATCATGCTATCTTTGCTTTTATGGATTTTTATTGTCGATGTTCTATCTATCGATCAAGCTAAAAGGTATTATGCTTTTTTTGGAGTTGCTAGAAATTCAGCTGGGATCGTTTGCGGCTTTTTAGGGCAATTTCTTGCTGCAAAAGCTATGGGTAGTGATGCATCAGTTCATTATTTATCAAAGCTTTGCGGAGCTAAAACTGCTTGGGATCAAACTCTATTAATCTTTATTTTGATAGCACTGGCAAGCGGCCTTGCGATAATGGTTATCTATAGATATTTACATGTCTATGAATACCCTCAAAGATATTTGATGGGTGGAGATAGCAAAAAAGGTGGAAAACAAAAAATTTCTTTTGTCAAAAGTATTTTATATGCGGTCAAATCAAAATATGTTTTATATATCACCTTGATGGTTCTTTGTTATAATATATTAATAAACTTAATTGAAGTGCTCTGGAAATCTCAAGTAAAAGAGCTATATCCAACTTCTTCTACCTTTACAGCCTTTACAAGTAAAATAACTTTAATCACAGGCGTAATAGCTGTAATATCTTCATTTTTTATATCTGGTAATCTAATCAGGCGTCTGGGCTGGAAAGTAACCGCATTGGTAACTCCGATTGCCTTGATAATTTCTGGTTTTGGATTTTTCTATTTTATCTTTATAAAAAAGTTTGCTGAAAGCTCTAATGTAGCTATCACAATTTTTGGTTTATCTCCTCTTGTTTTAGCCGTTCTTTTTGGCTCTATTCAAGAAATATTTTCAAGATCTTTAAAGTACACTGTTTTTGATGATACTAAAGAAATGGCCTTCATTCCTCTTAGCGCTGAAGAAAAGCTTCAAGGAAAATCTGCTATCGATGGTATTGGATCAAGACTTGGAAAGTCAGGCAGCTCTTTGATTATGCAAATACTTTTTATGGTTTTTATAACTCCAATAGGAGCATCACCCTTTACCTTTGGTGTCATAATCTTAATCTTCCCTGTTTGGATAATAGCGATCAACAGGCTATCTAAGCAGTTCGAGGCAAAAACACTTGCTACAAAACCGGAAAAAGAGCTCGAAGGCACTCCTTCTTAAAACCTAAATTAACTCTCTTTTTTCTGAGCCATACTTTGATAGAGTTTTAGCTTTTCTTTTAAACCTTCTTTTAGATTCTTAAATAAAGCATCAGCAATATCTGGGTGTTTTTTCTTGAGATACTCATATCTCATTTGTTTAGAGATAAAGCTATCTATGTCCATAACAGGTTCTTTACAATCTAAAATAAATGGATTTTTATTTTGCTCTTTTAATCGAGGATCGAATCTATAAGTAAACCAATACCCTGATTTGACAGCTTCATCTTCTTCATTTTGAGAACCCGCCAAACCACCTTTTAAGCCATGACCAATACATGGCGCATAAGCAATAACAAGTGAAGGGCCTTTAAAAGATTCAGCTTCCCTCATCGCTTTTAGAGCTCCATTTTTATCAGATCCCATCGAAATCGAGGCTACATAGACATTGCCATAAACCATGGCCATCAAACCCAAATCTTTTTTCTGAGTTCTTTTGCCAGAGGCGGCAAACTTGGCTAATGATCCCATAGGAGTTGCTTTAGAAGATTGCATACCCGTGTTGGAATAAAGCTCGGTATCCACAACTAATATATTTACATCTTCACCAAGAGCAAGCACATGATCTAGGCCTCCATATCCGATATCATATGCCCAACCATCACCTCCAACAATCCAAATAGCGGGTTTTACAATTAAGTCTTTTGCGATATATATATTTTTAAGATTTTGGGTTTTATCTTTTTCTTTTTCTAAAATTGGATTTATTTTCTCATAAAGATCCGCGCTCATCTCACCGTTATCAAAGTTTTCAATCCAATTAGTAAATAGCTCCTTTAGTTCATTTGATACGTTTTCTTTTAAGGCTTTTTGAATCAAAGATTGCACCCTTTCTCTTCTGTATCTTTGACCGAGATATATTCCAAAACCAAATTCCGCATTATCCTCAAAAAGAGAATTCGCCCAAGCAGGACCATAGCCTTTATCATTTGTTGTATAGACCATAGATGGTGCTGAGCCTCCCCAAATAGATGAACAACCAGTTGCATTAGCAATTATCATTCGATCACCAAAAAGTTGCGTTGCAAGCTTTACATAAGGCGTTTCACCACAACCAGCACATGCTCCTGAAAATTCTAAAAGAGGTTTTTCAAATTGAGAACCTTTTAGAGTAAACTTATTCATAGCGCCCGATCTTGTCGGTATTGTCATTAGATAATCCCAAATTTTAGCATCTTTTTCTTTTACCTCTTCAATTGGTTTCATAGCGAGAGCTTTACCCTTCGTTGCCGGACAAACAATTACACAATTTTTACAGCCCGTACAATCTAAAGGAGTAATAGCTATACAGTAATTGAGACCTTCCATTTTAGCGCCAAAAGGTTTTATAACCTTCAACCCTTCAGGTGCTTTTTTAACCTCTTCATCAGTTAATAAAAATGGTCTAATGGCCGCATGTGGACAGACAAAAGAGCATTGGTTACATTGAATACAATTACTCTCTATCCAAGTTGAGGCTTCCGATGCCAGGCCTCTTTTTTCATAGGCTGCAGTGCCCATCGGAAATATTCCACCAGGTTTAAATTTACTAACCGGCAATCTATCCCCTTCTTGAGCTTCCATCACATCAGCGATATCTCTTATAAACTCAGGTCTCGATGTATCTATTTCTTTTTTCACTAAAGGGATATCCTTCCAAGAAGATGGGTACTTGATCTCTTTTAATTCATTTGCCGCCATATCAACGACTTTTTTATTCATATCAACAACATCAGCCCCTTTTCTTGCGTATGTTTTTTCAATAGCATTTTTTAATAAAGTTATCGCTTGATCGATTGGCAAAACCTTCGCTAATTTAAAAAAGGCTGTTTGCATAACCATATTTATTCTTTGACCCAAGCCGACTTTTTTAGCGAGACCATGAGCATCAATGATATAAAATTTTACCTCATTTAAGGCTATTTTTCTTTTCATCTCTGATGGCAATTTATCTTCTAACATCGCTTCAGTATAAGGACAGTTTAAAACAAAAATTCCGCCTTTTTTTATGCCTTTTAAAACATCATATTTATCAACATATGCCGGATGATGGCAAGCTATGTAATCGGCTTCAATTAATTGATAAGTTGATTGAATGGGGTTATCTCCAAACCTTAAATGAGAGATCGTAAAGCCAGATGATTTTTTTGAATCATAAGCAAAATAACCTTGAACATACTTATCTGTATTATCGCCGATTATTTTTATAGCATCTTTATTTGCTCCAACAGTTCCATCACCACCGACACCATAAAATTTACATCTAACCACATCTTGTTTTTCAGTTCTGATTTCATCTTTTATTTCTAATGATGTATGAGTTACATCATCTACAATGCCAACAGTAAAATGATTTTTGGGACTTTTGAGATTTAAGTTATCAAAGACAGCTTTCACACAAGATGGTGTAAATTCTTTCGAACCCAGACCATAACGTCCACCCACAACAATTCTATCATCACCTTCTTCTTTTAAAACAGTCGACACATCTAAATATAGAGGCTCTCCTATTGCTCCCATCTCTTTTGTTCTATCTAAAACAGCTATTTTTTTAACACTTTTAGGAATAGCTTTTAAAAAGTGTTTTTTAGAAAATGGTCTAAAAAGTCTAACCTTTAATAACCCTACTTTTTCACCTTTGCTATTTAAATAATTAATTGTCTCTTCTATCGTCTCAGCGCCAGATCCCATAACTATAATTATACGCTCTGCATCTTCTACTCCCACATAATCAAAAAGATTATATCTTCTTTTTGTTAACTCATAGACTTTGTTCATCTGATCTTCAACAATCGCTGGAACATTTAAATGAAAAGGATTTAAAGCTTCCATTGCTTGAAAATAGATATCAGGATTTTGAGCTGTACCTTTGACATATGGTTTATGAGGATTTAAAGCTCTGTCTCGATGAGCTTGTAGCATCTCAAAATCCACAAGAGATTTAATATCTTCATAACCTATGACTTCAATTTTTTGAATTTCATGAGAGGTTCTAAATCCATCGAAAAAATGTAAAAATGGTACGCTCGATTTAATAGCCGATAAATGCGCAACGAGCGCTAAATCCATCGCTTCTTGAACTGAATTAGACGATAACATACAAAACCCGGTTGCTCTTGCAGCCATTACATCTTGCTGATCTCCAAAAATAGAGAGGGCTTCTCCAGCAAGCGCTCTTGCAGCTACATGAAATACTGCTGGAAGCAACTCCCCTGCTATCTTATACATATTAGGAATCATGAGCAAAAGCCCTTGAGAGGCTGTAAAGGTAGTGCCCAGCGCGCCTGCTGATAAAATTCCATGGATCGCGCCTGCAGCTCCAGCCTCAGATTGCATCTCGACAACTTCAACTTGTTTATCGAATATATTTCTTCTATCAGAAAATGCCCACTCATCTATAGATTCAGCCATAGGACTAGAAGGAGTAATTGGGTAAATAGAGCAGACCTCACTCAAGGCATATGCGATATGCGCAGCGGCTGTATTTCCATCCATTGATTTTTTTTCTTTACTCATTATTACCCCCAAAAGCGGTTTTTTATCTTTAAATTTTTTTAAACAATTTTAGCACAAAATTAAATCGCAGCACATATAATTGCTTATCACAGTCAAGTTAAAATTTAAACGTTTATAAATTAATTTGCAAAAGATAAAAATCTGATAATATCTTTAAAAAATGACCGATCAATCAGCTTGAGAAGTATTAATTTTTTTTAAAAATTTAACTCCAATAGCCACACAACCAAAAGCAGATACTCTTTTAGAACCTGGAAAGTTCTGATAAATTTTTACACCTTCTTTCAACAATTCATTAAGTGAATGGTTTTTCTCTTTAAGTTGTGCAAGCAATTTTAAAACTCCAATTTTTTGAAGCATCTGATCAAAGCTCTCAAAAACATCTAGACTTGTAATCTCACAAATAATCCCAAAAAGAGCTTCTTTATCAAATAGTTTTAAATGCTCACCAACTTTCATATTTTGGCATTTTTCAGTATTGATTCTGCCTTCATATTCTTTTTCACCATTCATGATGGTTTCTAGATAAATTGTACCTTTCATCGATAAAGAATGCATTTTATTAGCTGACATGAAAATAAAAGTCCTAATTTTTTAAAAGATTTAAATATATTTAATATTAAATATACAAATTTTTAAGATCTACTCTCAATCTCATTTAAAGTTTTTAGATTAGCATCTAAACGAGCTTTAGAGCTTGGATGAGAACTAAAAATCTCATTTATTTTGACTGCCCATCTAGGAGATTCTAGCTGTCTTGAGATAAAAAAATGTTGAAGCCAAAGGGCTGCTTTTGGATTATAACCAGCTTTTTTCATTAAATACATCCCATATCTATCAGCCTCTAATTCTTGTTTGCGAGAGGTTGCTAAAAGATATAATTTCACACATAGATTAAGCAGATAATTTGCGATAAAATCAATCTCTTGATAAGCCTCAAGTTTATTAAATCTATCATTTTTACTCTCTTTGATTCCTATCACAACTTTGGCAAATAGATAAACCCTTAAAGCTACAAGAAGTATATTTATAACAAATATTTTCTCTAACCTGCGTGCTGTATGTCTAGCATCAGCATGCACAATTTCATGCGATAATACAGCTGCTATCTTATCTTCTTTAGTAAGATCTTTAAATCCATTAATTTCAGTTTTTTCAATTCCTTTAACCAGACCTTCAAAGATAGCAATTTTTCCCCAAGGAAGCGCCCAGGCATTGAGATGGCTTGATCTGATAACAGTAAACTGATAATCAAGTTTTCGAGAGGTGTGTTTTGAAAGATTTGTTCCAATTTTATTTATTAAATTCTGCCGATTACTATTAAATGAAATCCCGCCTTGATCATTAACATATGAGCTATACATACAGTAACCTAAAAAGTTTTCAAAAAAAGCTGGCACAAACCAAAGTTGTCTTTTTTCAGTCACCGGATTTTTAGCATATATAAAATTATAGCTCTTTTTTAGAATTTGAAAAATCCCTTTGCTAACGTTTGTCTCTTTTAAAGTATTTCTATCAGATCTAATATATGGATGATCATCACTCAAAGCATTATTGTTAAGAGTCTTGGTTATCTCAGCCTCTCTTTTTTTAGAAAAGATATTTAAATAATTATCACTTGAAATAACTTTTAAATCACCCATAATACTTTATTCATGTTAATTTTATATTTAATTACATTTATTATATTAACTAAATACATTTTTGTCCATTAAAGCCTTTGCTTTAAACCTACATAAAAAATATTTTAAAAAATATTTTGAATTTAAATAATTTTTAATCATATGATGTTGCATTAAAAAAAAAGAGGGGGTCTCTTATGACAAGTGTTAGCTCAGTTTCATCTACAAGTAATGTAGATTCAATATTTTATTTAGATGCAAAAAAATATACAAAACTATCTTTAGAGGCTCTAAAAGATAAAAAATATTTAGAATCTTGGTTATTTGTCGTTCCTGCTAAAGTAAATTATTTAGCAGATTCCATTTTAAATGTTGGTATGACCTTTGTTGCTTTAGGTAAAATTTTATTCGGTTCACTGTATTCTCTCTATACTTGGACCAGAGAAACAACTCTACTCGATACCGGCAAAGATGATTTGTATAGATATACCAATAATGCGCTCTCTAGCGCAATAGGTATTGTTTTAACTGAGAAAGGCAAATCACTTAGAAATAATAATAATGTTTCAGATCTTTTAATTTTTGCAACTTGGGTGTCCTTTGCCAGTTTACTCATTATTGGGGCTTCTAATGCACCTGGATTTAAAACATTTTTTAATCCTAATTGCTTTTTAATGAAACCAGCTCCAGGTTGGAAACTATAAAAGTATTTTTTTTATTTATTTAAAAAGAGCTTTAAATAAAAGCTTATTTTTAAAACATCTATCAATTACCTACTTTAACAAAAGAGTTAATTTTAACTCTTTTGTTAAAGCAATAAATTCATTATTATTCTGCTTAAAAAAATTCAATAAATATCGACAATATTTAAGGCACTATTATTTTAAGTGGTTTTTCAAAGACTTTTATTTTAATTCCATTTTCAAAAAAAACAGGCTCTCCGTCTATATGAGCTACTATATTTTTTTGTTTGATAATCGCCTCTTTTACCTTGATAGATTCAAAATATTTTGATTTATAAATTGTTTTATTTCTGAGTTGTAAAAAGGTTGAAAAACTTCTCAAAAACGCAGGTCTTTTTAAAAGAGTTACTCGAAAAAAACCATCATCTATTTTAGCATGTGGCGAGATAATAATATTATTGCCATATTGTGAAATGTTGGCAAAGCTAAACAAAAAACCTTTTTTTATATATTTTTTTCCATCTAAAAAAAGTTCAAAGATTTTAGATTTATAAAAAAAAGCATCTTTGATAACTATACTAGCGTATGATAAAAAGCCTCTTTTTTTTAATTTAGAAAAAGCGTGAGCTACATGGGCATCAAAACCAATTCCCACCATTGCTAAAAAGGGATGATCATTGATTTGAAGAGTATCTATTAATTTGAACTTAAAATTATTGATAATCTCAATAGCTTTTTTAGCCTTTTTAGGAATTTTTAGATGCGATGCAAGACCATTACCTGAACCCATCGGGATAATTCCTAAACAGGTCTCTTTACCAATTAAAGCTTTTGAGATTTCATTAATTGTTCCATCTCCACCAACAGCTACCACAAGATCATATTTCAATTTAGTGGCCTCATCACTTAAAGTCGTTGCATGCTTAGGCGCTTTAGTATAGCAAATATCAAAATCATATTTCGATCGATCAATATATTTAATAATAAGCTTTTCTATCTTCTTTTTGCACTTTGTGCCAGATTTGGGATTGATGATAAATTTGAGTTTTTTTTTCGAATGAAGTTTTTGCATATTCTAATATGGCCTTTCAAAAAAGAGTAATTTATCTTAAAAATTAAAAAAAGAAATTTGTTGAAAAGAGTTAAAGACGTATTGCCGATGACTGGAATCGAACCAGCACTCTGCAAGCAGAAATAGATTTTGAATCTATCGCGTCTACCAATTCCGCCACATCGGCTCAAAAGAGGGTTCTATTTTGCCTAAAATTACATTTTTTTACTACTGC
Organism: Candidatus Anoxychlamydiales bacterium; assembly: GCA_011064745.1. Classification (GTDB taxonomy): domain Bacteria; phylum Chlamydiota; class Chlamydiia; order Chlamydiales; family SM23-39; genus JAAKFJ01. The sequence goes on from JAAKFJ010000020.1 coordinate 17,502, forward strand.
AAATATCCTCTATGAGCTTTTTCCCAGCTATAGGTAACTTTTTGTTTTGTTGCTCTATCGAAGATAACCTGGATGGTAATATATGGATATGGATGGCGATTATTAAAATCTCTATTCTCAGTTGACTCATTTAATTTTATAAATATTTCTTTATTGTACCAAGGAGGGGTTGAGACATCGGTTGGATTTTTGTAAGAT
>JAAKFJ010000021.1 GCA_011064745.1 Candidatus Anoxychlamydiales bacterium
CGAGTAAGTTTTTTATCTTTAACAATTACTTCAAGTTCTTTTGAAACTTCATATAAAACAGGACCTCTTTCGCCTTTTTTGCCATAGACTCTTTCTTTTTTTTGGTAAGCTGTTTTTGGGTGATTGGCATCGTATTTTGTCTCTAAATCATCTAAAGCATTTACTATCACATCGCAATCTGGAAAGTTGGAGCAAGAATAAAATGTTTTGCCTCTTCTAGATTTTCGCATAACAATTTTACCATCGCAGCTAAGAGCTGGACAGGCAGGTCTATCTTCTGGTTTTAAAAATTCTTCACCTTTTTTTGGAATATTTACAATACCCTGACATTTTGGATAGTTCGAGCAGCCTAAAAATGCGCCAAATCTTCCATATCTTAGAGTCATTTTTTTTGAACATTTTGGGCAAGTTTGATCCCAATCAAAACCTTCTTCATAATCTGATTTTTTAAAATTCATTAGTTCAATGGCTGAGGTGAAATCACAATCCGGATATTTTGAGCAGCCATAAAAATATTTATTTTTAGACCATATTTTTTGAAGTGGCGATTTACATTTTGGGCATTTCTCTTTAGTTTCTAATTTTGGAATGGAGGCTTGTTTTTGAGCTTTTTCAACCATTGGAATAAATTCTTTATAAAACTCTTTAATCAAACTGCGCCAATCGCGTTTATTTTCAGCAACTAGCTCTAAATCATCTTCCATAGCTGCTGTAAAACCAACATTCACAATAGGGGTAAAGTTTTCTTCTAGTAGCTGAATAATTAGCTCACCTAGTTGGGTTGGTTTTAAAGTCATTTTCTCTTTTACAGTATATTCTCTATTTTGAATTTTATTCATAATAGCGGCGTAAGTAGATGGACGGCCAACGCCAGATTTTTCTAGCTCTTTTACAAGCGATGCTTCAGAAAATCTAGCTGGAGGTTTGGTAAAAGATTGATCAGATGTAACATCGTCAAGTTTTAAAGCTTTATTAACTTCTAGATGAGGAAGTAATTTTTCTTTTTCTTCTTCTTCTGTGGTATCTTTTTTCTCAACATAAACCTTCAAAAATCCATCAAATTTAATATTTGATCCGGTAGTTCTTAAAAGAATTTTTTGATCAGTTTCAATATCTGCTGAGACTGTATCATAGATGGCGGGTTTCATTTGAGAGGCTATAAATCTTTTCCAAACAAGTGAATATATCTTAAATTGGTCTAATGTTAGATGTTCTTTTATTTCATCAGGAGAGTTATATAGATTAGTTGGTCTGATAGCTTCATGGGCTTCTTGAGCAGATTTTTTACTTTTATATCTGATGGGAGTCTCTGGTAGATATTTAGAACCAAATTTTTTGGGGATAAAGCTTCTAGCAGCTCTCAAGGCTTCATCAGCAACAGTAACAGAATCTGTTCTCATGTAAGTTATAATACCTTCAAAGCCTTTAGCTTTTAAATCTATACCTTCATAAAGACCTTGGGCGATATTCATAGTTCTATTAGCTGAAAATCCGAAATATCTACTAGCTTCTTGCTGCAGAGTTGAAGTGATAAATGGAGGGACCGGGTATCTTTTCTTCTCTTTTTTATCAATTTTAGCAACTTTGTATTTCGCTTTTTTTAATTTATCAACAATTGTTTTAGCGATTTTTTTATCAGAGATTAAAAAGACACTTTTCTTATCAGTTTTTTCTTTTTCTACTTTTTTACCATCAACACTATATATAAAGGCTTCAAATGGTTTTTTTGCTGCTTTTTCAGTATTTAATTGAACTAGTATTTTCCAATATTCTACAGGTTTAAAAGCGTTGATAGCTTTTTCTCTTTCAACAACTAGTTTTAGGGCAACTGATTGGACTCTTCCAGCGGAAGTTCCTTTACCTCTTTTGATAACTCTCGATAAAATAGGCGATATTTTGTATCCCACAATTCTATCTAAAAGGCGTCTTGCTTGTTGGGCATCGACAAGAGCTTGATCTATTTTTCTGGGATGTTTTAAAGCTTCTGTGACAGCATTTTTAGTAATAGAGTGAAAAGTAACTCTTTTAATTTTAGTATTTTTAGGCAAAATACTAAGAATATGCCAGGCTATAGCCTCACCCTCTCTATCAGGATCGGGGCAGAGATAAACAACATCTGATTTTTTAGCTGAATCAATAAGCGTTTTTATAACATCTTTTTTAGAAGGTAGATTAACATATTTCGGTTCGAAATTATGCTCAACATCTATTCCAAACTCTTTTTCAGGAAGATCTCTTATATGTCCTACAGAGGATGCAAAATTATATTTTGCTCCTAAAAATTTTTTTAATGTTTTGATTTTTGCAGGTGACTCAACGATAATTAATGGTTTGCTCATTTATTTTTTAACCTAATGATTTTTCTATTACTTTCAAAAAAACTTACAACTTTTTTACTTAAGATATTAAAATGTAGATTAAATTGGATTTTTGTTAAAGTAAGAATATTTAAATATACAAATTTATATGATTTCAGACGCTGAATTATTAAGGCTAAATAAAGAAGGATTCATTCCTGGACCCAATGAAGATGAAAACATTTTTTTAAAAAGAATTGAGCTTTCAAAAAAAATGATTCATGATCCTAAATCTTTTTTTGAAAATCAAAATCAAAAAAAACCTTTTGATTTTGATAATAGAATTTTAAAGCCTAGATGGAATTGGACAAGAGCGCAACTTTTATCTCTTTTTGATATAGCACCGAGTGATTTAGCAATATTTTATAGCGATCAAAAGCTTCATTTTTTTCAAGCTGCAGCAACCTGGATAGTCGATGTTACAAATAGCAATATTAAAATTCCGGTTCTGCAATTTAGAAAAAAACTACGTCATAAACCTTATCTTTTTATCTATACCTTAGATGAGATATTAGCCCATGAGGCGGTTCATAGTATTAGGGTTGCTTTCGATGAGCCTAAAACAGAAGAAATTTTTTCATATATGACAGCAACCAATGTTTTTAGAAAAGTTTTTGGACCTATTATTAGAAAAGATACAGAAGTTTTAATCTTTTTTTTGCTGATGGGACTCTATTTTTGTTTTCAGATTTTATGGCTTTTTTCATCTTTTGCATTTTTTTCTTATTTTGCCTTTCTTTTTGCTATTTCAACTCTAGTATTGCTCACTTTAGGGCTGGTCAGGCTCTTTTGGGTAAGAAGAAAGTTTAAAAAAACTTTTAAAAGACTATTTAAACTTTTAAAATGTAAGAAAAAAGCAAGAGCTGTCTTGTTTCGTCTAACAGATGAAGAGATTTTTAAATTTGCTAAAATGAAAAAAGAAGCGATTAAAGATTATTTTGATGAATTCAAGGATAAATCATTAAGACTCAAATTGATTTATCTTGGATACTTCAAATAGCCTTAAAAGGAAAAATTCAGATTTATTTTTTTATATTCTTCATCTAAATTATCTAACCAATTTTTAAGATCAGTTTCATTCGATATTTTATTATCAAATATATCTAGTACTAGGTTATGAAGTACGATGGCATTAAACGGTTTATCATAACTGATCGTTTGATTTTGATAAGGCATCTTGATGAGAAGAGGAACTAGAGGCTGAGTTCTTTTTTTTGCCATTTTTTTATCTTTTTCAGAGATTGTTATGCTTTCAGGAAAAGCTATCCAACTGTTTGGTCTAAACCAATGATCAGATGTTAAAATTAATGTAGAACTATCCCATAGCTTTGCATCTATTAAGATATTTTTTATATCTTCAATCGTTTTATCGACGAGCATTAGCTGATCAGAATAAGAGCTTACTTTGGTAGATAGCTTATTTGTATTTCTATCGAATATAACAGGGGGGTGTGGAATAGAAAAATGCAGGAAGCAAAAATTAATTTTAGGATCTATTAAAACATCTTTGGTTGATGCGTAGATCTCTTTATAGAGCTGTGAGCCTTTTTTGCGCACAATTTTAATAATATAATTTTTAAGGGGAGTTATTTTTTGAAAACTTAATTTATTGATTGGGCGCAAAAAGTAAAACAGAGCTAAATCAACATATGTATTTTTGATGGCTTTAAAAGCCATTTTTTTATTCTTATAGTATTTTTTTTTGACGATATATTTGTCGAATATTCGGTCATATGGCAAAAACCAACCAACTATTGAAGAGTTTACGTTTTTCAAAGCAAGTTTAGAGAAAATTGAATTATCAGATCCCCAAAGTTTGCTGGGGGTGTCGATGAAGTCTAATTTTATTTTGTTATGTCCAACTATTTTAAAACCTGTTGGGGCCAAGCCGGTTGTATAAGAAGATAAAGATAATGGAGTGATATTTGCGATTTGATAAACGTTTGAAGCTGAGAAATATTTTTCTTTAAAGTCATCGATTTGGGGGAGGTGGATATTTTTCTCTCTTTTTTCAAAGGTTAGATATTGATCCCACTCATCGAAGATAATCCAAATAACTTTTGGTTTATTATTTTCGATTGGGGCTATGTTGTTTTGTGAGATATAAAAAAAACCACTAGAAATTTTTGTTAAAATTAATAAAGAGAGAGGAAAAAAAATCACAAAAAAACTAGTGACTATTTTGAGGAGCTTTTTTGAATTTTTAAAAGATAGAGCAATTAAAGCTAATATCACAGCAATTGTAGCAAGAGTTACTACTATATATACCCAAGGTTTCATTTCAAAAGAGATTATTTTGATTAGTGATCGAAAAAAAAAAGCAAATGATAAACAGAATATAAAATACGTAAAAAATCTAAAAAATTTATTTTTTGAATAAAGAGTTTTTTGGATTAGAAAATAAAAAAACGAAGAGAGGATTAAAATGGATACTAAAAGTGTAAAGACAAACAATCGAAGAGTATCTGTATGCAATGAGGAGTTATAATTGGCTAAGCTATTTATCCAAGGACCGCATATGATTATTATAGATAGTGAAAGGCAAGCTATAAAAGTCTGAAGTTTTTTTTTCATCTTTTTTATTTTTTTCTCATATAGAAAACCGACCTGGTCTCATTAATTTTTTGTTCTTTTTCTATACTAAAAAAGTCTTCAAAAGTCTTTTTAAAGCTGTTTATATTGATATCTAGATGAAGGTTTTCTCTTCCTCTGACTATTTTTATAAACATAGGATCTTTTGGATCGACATATTCAATTACTAAACCATCTTTAGTTAAAGTATTGGCAATAGCTGCAATCTCAAAAAGAGGAATTCTATCGGTTACCTGAAGGTGATGAATTAAAGCTAGCATGAAAGTTAGCTCTGCATAGTTATCAGCTCTTTTAAGGAAGGATTGATATTCCAAATTTTTCCAACCGATGGAGGGGGTTGGTTTTGAGATATTTACAACTAGGGGTAAAATATTTAAGTTTTCATTTTTGGCGATGGTGTAGAGCAGATCTATAACAACAGGATCATAATCGATTGAAATCACTTTAGCACCCATTTTTGCAGCTATAATACTAAAGTGGCCGGTATTGCAGCCGACATCTAAGACTTTTTTAGGGTTTTGTCTCTCCATTACATCTGAGATAAAAGACTCTTTTATAGAAAAGTCCTTTTTATCATAGTGTTTTTGAGTATCCATATACTCAGACCAAGAAGATGTGATATTGGTTTTGGGTTTTAGTGCGTTTAGTCTTTTTTTTGTTTTTTTAATCAGTCTTTTGAGGATGAATTTAGCCAAGTTTGGGTTTTGCATTTTTTTTGTTTGATAGTGTTTTTCTTTAGCAAATCTTGATAAAAAGTGGGGCAGTTTAATAAGAGAGTAAGAGATTGGATTAAAAACACTTGTATGCTTTAAACAATCATCGATCTCTAGTCCATCTATGTTTGATAAAAATACTTTGTGAATAGGCATGCTGCGAAATTTATTCATAAATAGGGGAAGCAAAAAAGTTTTCACAAATTGAGAGTAAGCGAGCCAGATAGGGTCTTTAGGATCTTTTTTTTCAAAAGATAAAAGATCGACAAAAACCGGTTTTGCATTTTCAAAGATAATATTATATGGGGTAGCATCTTTTAGGGAGAGGTTCTCATCTATTACCTTTTCAAAAAGATTGAGGGTTAAAGTAGCGCTATCGAAGAGTTGAGTAGCTGACCATTCATAAGGGTAGTTGGCAAAATCTATAACTGTATGTTCTAAAATGATATTAGATTTAAATTTTTCAAAAATATTTTTAAAAATTTCATCTTTCAAAAGGTTTTGAATTTCATCTTTTTTGAGTTTATTAAAAGCTGAGATATAGCCATTTTCGATTAGTTTTTTGATATTTTCAGATGTTATTGTTTCATTGAACTCATTTTCATAAGATGGGTTAATAAATCTAAATATTTTATTTTTGTGTTTAAATAGACTGCCTGCCGGATCTCTAAAAGATACGAAATTTTCATTCATCTTTTTTTTCTATTTTTTTCTTTTTAAAAAGAGAGATAATTTTTTTTAAAAAACTTCTAAAATAAAAAGCGGCGCCAACACCAAAAGCGGCTAATACTTGCCAAACTAACATGCCGGTTCCAGGATCAGCATAGGCAAAAAAGATATTGAAACTTGTCATTTTAAACTCCTTAAAATTAACAAAAACTAACATTATAAGAATTTTGAGTTAAAAAAGAATGATAAAAAGTTCTCAGAATTTTGATAGAGAAGACTAATTTTTAAGAACCAAGTATAATCTTAATATTAGTATTTCTTTCTTAATCGTGCGGGACCAATAAGACGTTTTTTTCTATATTTGGCGATAGTTCTTCTTTGTATATCAAAGCCTTTTTCTTTTAATACATGGAAAATTTCGAGATCGGTTAATGGTTTTTGTTTGTTTTCTGTGTCAATAATTTCTTCTATTGCTTTTTCGATAGGTGTAAGAGGCGTTTCTTTTCTAAAGGTAAAAAAACTTGCTATTGCTAAAAGACCGATGGGGGTTTGAATATATTTATTAGAAGTGGCTCTTGATACAGTTGATGAGTGTAAATTTAAAAAAAGGGCAATCTCTTTTATTGTCATAGGGAGTAGCTCGGTTTTTCCAATTAGGTAAGATTTTTGTTTTTTTATGATATATGCAGCTATTTGATAGAGGGTTTTTCGTCTAGTTATTATGTTTGTCATGAGAAGATTGGCAGAGAAAAGATGTTTTTTTGAGCTATTTATTTTATTATTTTCTAAAAGTTTGACATATGTATCATTAATCTCAAAAAAGGGGAGATTCTCCTCGATTTCAATTACCCAATTTTTTTTCCCTTTTTGAATAACTATATCCGGAACAATTTGATTTGGTACCTCTTTTAGAAAATCTATTGTTGGATCAAAAGTTGCTTTAGAGATTATTTTTTCTAAGATTTTTTGAATAACTTTAGGCTCTTTTTTTAATTTTTTGGCAATAGAGTTTGTCTTATTTTTTAAAATATCTTCGAAATGATCTTTTAGAAGTTTGTACTCTATGCTATTAACATCATCTATTTGCAAAAGCAATCTTTGTTGTAAATTTATGGCAGCTATTCCTTTAGGATCAAAGCTTTGAATAATTTTTAATATTTTAATAACATCTAATGGAGCTATATTTAGATCTTTAGAAAAAAGATCGATATCTTGAGTGAAAAAACCTTTTTCATCTAAATTACCGATAATATTTTCAGCAATAAAAAGCTCTTTTGGATTTTTAAAAATTTCTTTTCCTTGATTGTAGAGATGTTCAAAAAGGGATGGTTTATATTTAAGCTTATAAAAAGGATCTAGAGCATCTCCATGCTTAGTAAAAGATTTTGTTTTTTCAAAGTTTATCTTTAAAATGGGATTTTTCTCTATTTGAGTTATTAAAAAATCATAGAGCTCAATATTGGTCATTTGCATGATCAAAAAGGCCCGTTTCATGAGATGAGACATCAAAAACTGCTGTTTTTGATTTGGGCTTTGCTCAAAGAGCATAAAAAATCTTCCTTCCTTGTCTATTTTTTTGATAGCACATTTTTTTATTTATTTAATCGAAAATTTTTTGGATAATTTTATTTGTTTCATATAGAGGCCTTTATGAAAAAAATATTTTTTATAATTTTATACCTTTTCGAGATGATAGTGAGCAATAGTGTTTTTGCTAATGAGAATGAGCCAATAAAAATTTATGACTGTTTTACTTTTTTTAATGAGTTAGAGCTGTTAGAGGTTAGATTACATGAACTTTATGATGTAGTAGATCATTTTGTAATAGTAGAGAGTTCCTTGACCTATAGCGGCAATGAAAAACCTCTTTTTTTTGAACAAAATAAAAAAAGATTTTCAAAATATTTAGATAAAATAATCCATATTGTAAGTCCTAAAATTGAAATAGCAAATGATGCTTGGGTAAGAGAGATTGCTCAAAGAAATGATATCATGTTGGGTTTAAAGGGTGCAAAAGATGATGATATCATAATAATCTCAGATTTAGATGAGATAGTAAAAAATGAAAAAATAATAGAGATAAAAAAGCAAATAGCTCTAAAAAAAGATCCCATTAGGCTTTCTATGAAGATGTATCGTTATTTTTTAAATAGAAGAGATCTTGAGGTCGATAACTGGTCTCTCTCTGTAGCTTCTAGCTATAAAAATCTAAAAGACACGACTCCTCAAAAGCTTAGATGTGAAACTGCTATAGATAACAAGATTGCTGATGCCGGCTGGCACTTCTCATCTTTAGGTTGGATAGATAAATGGGTCTATAAATTAGAGTCTTATTCACATCAAGAGAGAAACAAAGCGAAGAATAAAGTGCCAAAAAAGATCCTAAAAGAAGCAAGAAAAGGGAAAATTGTTAAGATAAATAATTCTTATCCCAAATACATAGTTGATAATCCAAAATATTTTAAAGGGATAAATTTTATAGATGATAATCTTCCTTTAAATTGGAATATAAGGGTTTTTAACAAAAGGCAAAAAAAAGTAAAAAATTAAAGAATTTTTAATTTAATAATTTTAGAAAAATTTTAAAGAAAAATGAAAACAAAGCATAAATGAAAACAAAAACTAAAAAAGCGTTGGTTTATTCATCCGTAGGGCTTGGAGATGGTCTTTTGTTTTTGATAATATCAAATAACTTAAGCAAAAATGGGTACGCTGTTGATACTTACCATCCTTTTTTATCCGAGATGAATGAGAGCTTTAAATATACCTCTATCAAGTCCTATCCTAAGGATATAGAAGCATTTAAAAAGAGTTTAGAGAGTTATGATTTAATAATTATCAACTCAGATTATGAGTCTTTAAATAAAGAACTTATAAAATATACTAAAAAGCACCTCAAAGAAAAAACATATGAACTGCATCCATCAACTTGCAAAGGTAAAAATCCACCTATCGGTGATCTAAGGTTTGATTTTACTATGAGTGTAGTAGAAAATCTAACCATTTTTTGTGAAAACGATTTGAATCTCAAAGATGTAAAATCTTCAAATGAGATTTCAACACTTGAAGGGTTACAATATCGAAAATTTTCAAAAAGAGTAGCTATACACCCTAGCAGTAAGGATATTGAAAAAAATTGGCCGAAAAAAAACTTTGAAAGTCTTTTTCAAAAGTTAAAATTTTTGGGATATGAGCCTTACTTTATAATAGCTAAACATGAGAGAGAGCAATTTAGTGATCTAAAAGATATAGCTAAAGTTGAAATCCCCACTTTTAATAATTTAAATGAAATGGCCTCGTTTATTTATGAATCAGCCTTTTTTATTGGTAATGATTCTGGGGTTGCTCATTTAGCCTCTAGCTTAAAAATTCCAACTTTGACAATTTTTTCAACGAAAAGAAAACAAAGATTTTGGAAGCCCAACTTTTATAAAAGTAGAACCGTGGTTTCATGGCCTCTTTTAAATATTAAGGGTTTAAGGCTTCGAGAAAAATATTGGAAAAAGACGATCTCAGTTAATAGAGTTTTAAAAAGTTTTCAAAAATTAGTAAAAGATCATGAGAGAAAAAAACTATGAAAGTTGCCAATTTTAGCTCTCAAGGTTTGGGCGATGGTCTCATTGCTTTGATGCTCTCTTATAATTTATATCTAAATGGATATGAGGTTGATACTTTTCACAATTCCCTCGATCAAATGCAGAGCTATTTTCCTAATTTACCCATTAAAAAATATCCCCGGCTTGATGATATTGAAAAAATTATAAAAAATTATGATCAGATATTTATCTCTTATAATGAGGGCTCAACATTTATTCAAAAGTTAATTAAAGAGGGTAAAAAAACAAAAGCTTCTAAAGTCTTTGTTTTAAATCCTTGTCCTTCTAGAAAAGTAGGTTCTCAACCTTTTTATAAAGATGCTTTTTTTGATCCCAATCTTTGTATGGTTGAAAATATCGAAAACTTTTCAAAAAACATTTTAAAATTAAAAAAAATATCTAAAAAAATTGATTTATCAATTCCGAAAAATTTAACTTTTAAAAAATTTTCAAGAAGGATAATTATTCATCCATCTAGTGCTAAAAAAAGCAAAAATTACTCAATTGATAAATATCTACAATTAGCAAAAGTTTTAAAAGATAAAAATTTTGAACCTGTTTTTGTTATTTCTGAAAAAGAAAGAGCTGAGTATAAAATGATTAAAGATTTAGGATTTAATCTAAAAGCTTTTGATAATTTAAAGGATTTAACAGGTTTTGTATATGAGTCTTCTTTTATGATAGGTAATGATTCGGGAATTGGGCATCTAGCATCCCTGTTAGGTCTTTCAACCATCACTATTTTTAGAAATCATAGATCTGCTAAACTTTGGAGACCTGGTTGGTCTCAAAATAAAATTGTTTTCCCAAATAAGTTTATTCCAAATCTGTCCTTATATAGATTAAGAGATAAACATTGGAATGCATTTATATCTTTTGGTAAAATTGCGAATTATTTTTTGTTGGAGCTAGGATAAGACGAAGAGATATTATTGCATATTCAATTTTAATTAATTTTTTTTATCTTGTGCAATGCTGATGCAATCAATTCTTTGATCTTAACTTTAACCATTTTGTTAATTGATCTGGACTTATTCCCAAACCAACCAAGCGAGACTCATTTATTTGCTCTAGATCTTCGAATATATCTTCTATGAATTTCTCTCGAATTTGCATAGGTATGTTATTTTTTATAACTTCAGATTGAATGTATTTTTCTAACTGAATTCCTACAAGTCCATTAATGATAATCTCTCGAATGATTTCTCGACGCTTATAACGAAATCTTACTCGCACCTCGTCAAAACCTAAAGATTTTATAGTTGAATCATATGCTGCACAAGTTCGCAGGTATGAGTAAACATAAAGATCAATAAGAGGTCGAATATCTTGAAGTTCATAAATAGCGATTATTGCAGACATATAATCTTCGATACCGACATCTCTAAAAGCAAGAGGAACAAGATTCTCTTTTATTAGAGATATATTCGCTGAGAGGCGAGCTGTTCTTTTATTGACATCAGCAAATGCTTGAAGATAGCTAATATGGACAAGTAAAAAAAAGCTTTGTTCAAATGGATTTGAGATCATAAAAGCTTTCTGAGAAATTTTATCTAACTGTAGTTGTAATTGCTTTGGATTTTCAAAAGGGATATATGTTGAACCACTTATTCGAACACCAAAGTCACGAACCTTTCCAGCATATTTTGGTTCCACAAGCCCATCGGCAAGTAAATAGTGAAGGGTGCAAATAACGTTCCGAGTTATTTTTAAATTATCGGCATTATCTACTAAATAACGGATAGCTTCCTTGTGATTAAGAATCATCACTTTTTCTTCATCTAGTTTTCCTTCAGTGCCATCGCCATGAAGTAAAAGACGTTCAGTTTCTAAGAGAGAATAGGTGTTGCCCTCCAATCGCGATGAGTTATAGGATAGGTCAATGATTAGTTGGTTGAAAATCTGATGAGCATAGGTTCCTGCTGGATCGTGATCATTAGCTCGTTGACCTGCACTTTGCAATTGATCCCTCAAATTTTTTGGTAGATAAAAAGTTATGTTTGGTTGGTACGTTTGTAACCAATCTGTATTATATGTTATGGGCTGGCGTTCAAATAATGGCTTATTTATTTTTTCAATAGCATTTAGGCTTTCCGACCCAAAACAACTACTTATATGCTTTGAGATGTTGCCATCTTGAGAGGGAATAATAGGTTCGTGATTCAAGATATGTTCTGTAGCTTTAACTGCCACATACTTTGATCCTCTTGTTTTTCCAAATTTTTTAACGAGACCCTCTACAATAAGTTCGTTCAATAAACGACGTATTGTTCGGGTGGTGTAGTTAAACTCTAAGACATTTGCTAACTCTATTAAGGTAATCGGTTCTGATTCTAGGCCTAGTTGTCTCAAAATAGCTAATTTTCTATCCCTACGTTTCATAAGGTAGTAATGCTCCCTTTTTAAGATGATTTTACCATTTATTCGGACAATTTGCTAGATTTTTTTGTCCGAATAGTGATTATTCGGACATTTTTGGATGTTTTTGTCCGAATTATGTCCGAATTAAAAATTCGGACAATATGTGAGAGAGGTTAAGAAAATTAAAGTTAAAAATTTATAATAGATTAATTTACAGTGACTTATATTTTTTTTTATTTCTTTGAATTGAGATTTTTTTGATCGTTTGCTTTATCTTTTTTTAGCAAACTACTTACTTAAACCTTTGTCTAGAAATAACTTATATTAGAAAGTGTCAATCTCAAGGGATAAACATTGGAAAATGTTTATCCCTTATAGATCTATTTTTTAAATAGTTTATTTTCTTAAAACGATTTAAAACTTCCAGCCGATACTAACAGATGGAAGAGGGATTAACTCCAATGCAGGACTTCCATAAAATAGATCTTTCATAAAGAAAGGAAAACTAACTTTTAGTTGAAGAAAGTAATTTTCATATTGTTTGCCAAATAAGACATTTGGGGAGGTCGTTGCTATAAATGGTAGAAATGTACTAGCACCGATACCCCAATATGAACTATTTTTGTCATTTGCACTCAAATACAATAAAAGATTAGCTTCAGCCGTTCCAACTGGAAGTTTTTCTGAGATGGTTAGAATGGGATCTAAGGCTAGATTTATATCGAAGCCATGACCATTATTTTTATATCTATAACCCACTCCGACTTCAGGGAATATAAGAAAGTTTTTGAGGTGAAAGTATGGAAAATGCTTTGATTGCTTAGTCTCATTTTCATCATAGAAATCTTTTATTTCTTTATTTTCATTTAAATTAATTTGAGAAGTTGCCTCTTTTGTAGAAGGTAATTGCGGTCTAATAGTATCTGCTGCAATTAAAGATGTGGATGCGATAAATATTAGAGCAAAAAAACTCATTATTTTTTTAGTATTCATAAAACATCTCCAAGTTAAAAATAATAAAATCCCAATCATAATAAATTTATGAGTTAATATTCAATTATTAAAATAATTAATTAGCTAATTTGTGCTATAATATATTTATATATAAAAATTTAGTTTAGGGTTTTTAGCTTGGCATATTTAGTGACCAGAGATCTTGTATTGGGGCTATCTTCGAATAAAATATCTAAAGTTTCACCTAAAGATGTTTCATAAACTTTTTGAACAATACCCACACCGAAAGTTTTATGATAAATTTTTAAACCGGGATAATAATTTTGTGAAGTATCTGTTATAATTGGTTGGGCATCTATAAAGTCATCTTCTAAATTTTGAGATAAATCATCTATATATTCTTTGGGTAATTCTTTTAAAAAGCGAGAGGGGGTAGAGAGTCTAACGGAGCCAAACATATATCTTGTTTCTGTTGAACATATATATAGGTGTTTTTTAGCTCTTGTCATGCCGACATAAAAAAGACGTCTCTCTTCTTCTATTTCTTCAATTGATTTTTTGGAATTGATATGGGGCAAGATGTCTTCTTCTAAGCCGACGATAAAAACCGACTCAAACTCTAAACCTTTGGAGTTATGAAGAGTCATTAATTTTAAAGCTTTTTCATTGGTATTATCATATTTAGATATTGCGAGGGTTAATTCTTCTAAAAACTTTTCAAGGGTTTGATTATTTTCTTCAAGGGCAAGGCTGGCTTTAGTGATTAGTTCATCGATATTTTCTTTTCGATCTTCAAAACTTTGAGGATCTTCTTTTAAATAGTCTAAATATTTCATTTGAGATAAGATATTTGAGATTAGCTCATCTAGATCGATTTTTTTATGATGTAGATCTCGAAGGTCGAAAAGATTTTTTAGATAAGTTTTTAGATTTGTTTTTTGATTTAAGTTTAATCTGATATCACTAAATCTATCTGGGTTTTTATCGAGCTCTGATAAGAGATTAATAATTGGAAGGTTTAGTTTTTCAGATAAGAAAAAGAGTTTTGTAATGGTCGTTTTACCAAAACCTCTTTTAGGAATATTTATAGTTCTTGAAAAAGATATAAAATCAGAGTTAGAGATTATGAGTTTTAAAAAAGCTAAGACATCTTTGATTTCTTTTCTTTGATAAAAAGAGAGGCCTCCATAGATGACATAGGGAATTTTTTTAGAGAGCAGGATATCTTCAAAAATTCTAGATTGAAAATTTGTTCTATAAAAAATCGCCATATCTTGTAGCTCTATTTTTTCCGTTTGATTTAAGACAGAGATTTTTTCTATTACAAAAGTCGCTTCCATCTGATCTGTTTGAGCTCTAAAGATTTTTATTTTTTCGCCATCTTTGTTATCCGTGTAGAGATTTTTTTCAAATCTATTAGGATTATTTTTTATAAGTTCATTGGCTGCATTTAAAATAGAGGCGGTTGATCGATAGTTTTTTTCTAGTTTGATAATAGTTGCATTTTTAAAGTCTTTGTCGAAATTTAGGATGTTTTGATACCTAGCGCCTCTCCATGAATAGATAGATTGATCAGGATCGCCAACAACGCAGATATTTTGAGATTTTTGAGATAAAAGTTTAGCTATAATGTATTGAGATAGGTTGGTGTCTTGATATTCATCGATTAATAAAAAGGGCCACCTTTCTTGATAGTGAGTTAAGATTTCAGTATTTTCTTTTAAAAGTTTGCAGGTTAGATATAAAAGATCATCAAAATCTACAGCGTTAAAACTTTTTAATTTGTTTTGATATAAACGAAAAGCTTCGATCTCTGATTTGGTTAGATGAGATAAAGCATTGGTATCATCTAATTCGACAAGGTCATTTTTCAAGTGAGATATTTTAAACTTAATTTTTTTTAAAAGAGCTTTGTCATCTTTCAAGTTCAAGGATCTAAGACAATCTTTCAAAAGTTTTAAGCTATCTTCTGCATCGTAGATGGTGAAATTAGATTCGTAACCTAAATTTGATATGTTTTCTCTTAAAATTTTAGCGCCGAGAGAGTGAAAGGTGCAAGATAATACATTTTTAAAGGTAAGGGCTCTTATTCTCGTTGCCATTTCATCGGCAGCTTTATTAGTAAAGGTAAGAGCTAGTATCTCAGAGGGGTTTATTCCTATTTGAATAAGTTTAGCAATTTTTTGAGTAACTACCCTGGTTTTTCCAGAACCGGCCCCTGCTAAAACTAAAAGAGGCCCTTCGATATGGTCGAGGGCTTTTTTTTGAGCTGGATTTAATGCTTTTTCTTCTTTTAACATATTCATAATAGAGGTTTTCTCATTTCTAGCTCTTTAATGCCTAAGTTTTCATATCGATTATAGTCATAGGTAATGCTAACTTCTTTGATATAATGCAGAAGCTCTAGCCTTCCATTGGCAAGTACTGGAGAATCTATTATATAACATGCTGAATTTGCTGCAGCCTTTTTTAATTCATCTGAAGCTTTTGATGTTAAACGTAACCTTTTTATCTTGCCCTCTTTTATTCTTGTAAAAAACTCTTCTTCGCTCTCTTCTACATTGGATAAAATAGGCAAAAGATCTATCCAATTAGATTCTTCTAAAAGCTTAAAGCTAGTCCAGCTGATCTCGAGAGGAACTGAACAGGTAAGAGCTGCCGCGCAAACTCTTAGAGTATCTAAAGCAAAGTTATCTTTATTTATTCTCAGAGTAATAAATTGTCTAGGAACATAGTGTTGAATATTATCTTGGCCCAAAATTTTACAATGATCAACTTCCTGCTCAAATTTTTTCCAGTAATACGCATAATTGGCAACAGAGGCGTACCAAACACCTAATTGTTCATAAGAGAGATCCATATTTTCTAAAAATGAAGTGAGGCTATTGACCCAATCATTGACGGGCAATTTTCCTTTAGGTAGATCTACTTGAACCGGGTTTACAAAATTTAGAATATAATTTTGGCCCCCAGATTTATAACCTGGACCAAATGAGCTATCTTTATATCCTCCAAAAGGCTGTCTTCTAATTTTAGCATTAATATTTTTGGTATTAATATAATAATTCCCGCCTTGTATGTTATTTAGCCATTTGGCATGGCATCGATTATCTAGGCTATGAAGTGAAGAACTAAGCGCATATTTTGAGGTGTTTACAATTTTTATTGCTTCATCTAAATCATCGGCCTGCATAACTGATAAAATTGGACCGTAGAGTTCATGCGTTTTGGTAAAACTATCGATTTGAGTGCCATATTTAATACCTGGAGAGAAAAGATTAGGATTATCTTTATCTTGATGAGGTTTTAAAAGCCAACTTTCATTTTCATCTAAAGTTAAAAGGGCTCTTTTTAGTTCAGGGTCTATCTCTTTACTCAAGGGAGTTACTATAGAGCTTGAATCTAAGGCGCTACCGACAATTAAATTTTGGGCAGCATCTTTTAGGTTATTTTTAAATTCTAAATCGTTATAAACCTCTTTTTCTAAAATCAAAATAGAAGCCGAGGAAAATTTTTGACCAGAAAAGCAAAAGGCTGAATTAATAATGGCTTGAATGGCTTGCTCTTTATCTGAATTAGCAGTTACTAAAATGGTGTTGATGCCACCGGTAATCGCTGATATTTCAAGGCCATTTCTAAGGGCAATTAATTTTCTAGCATATTTTGCAGAGGTAAAAATAACAACGGAATCTATTCTCGGATCAGCAATTAATTTTTTTTCAAAAAGTTCATCT
>JAAKFJ010000022.1 GCA_011064745.1 Candidatus Anoxychlamydiales bacterium
ATGTAACTCCCCTGTTACCTAAAAAAATTGGACCTTATAAAATTGAGTCTCTTTTAAAAAAAGGTGGCATGAGTTTTTTATATTTGGCTGTATCAAATGAGAGTGCAAAGCCAATTGTTATTAAGGTTTTATCACCGAAATTTATCAAAAATGAAGAGGTTGTTGATAGATTTTTAAAAGAAGCTGATATTATTAAAACCTCTAATCATCCCAATATCATTAGACTTTTTGGACAAGGCACATGGGAGCAAGGTTTATATATTGCGATGGAGTTTGTGCAAGGGATATCTTTAAAACAGTTTTTATTAGAAAAATCTCTTTCTTTAAAAAAGGCTTTAGAGATTGTTTTGCAAGTTGGTTATGCCCTTTGTCATTTGCATGCTCATGGGATAATTCATAGAGATTTAAAACCTGAAAACATTTTAATCACGGAAAATGGCCAGATAAAAGTCATAGATTTTGGAATAGCGCAATTAATAACTGAAGAAAAAGATGATACAAAAACCAAAGCTTTTATTGGCACACCGGTTTACATGAGCCCTGAGCAAAAAGAGAACCCACAAAATGTAACTTTTTCATCTGACATTTATTCACTTGGGGTTTTAACCTACGAGCTTGTTTTGGGTAAGCTGAGTCATGGAATTATTCATTTATCTTTAGTTCCTAAAAAACTAAAGCATATTTTAGAAAAAGCCATCAATAGTGATGTAAATGAAAGGTATAAAGATATCGTTGAGTTTATAACAGATTTATCGGAGTACTTAAAAGAGCTCTCTGAGATTGAAGATGTTCAAGGGGCAAAATATGATGAAATAGATACATCTTTTACAAATACCGATCTTTTATTTTTATCTAGCACCAGCCCAGGATGGTCTCAAATGGATGTAGCGATTCAAAAAGACCAAACCATATCATCTTATGGATTATATTTAGATTTTTTTCATCTCTCAGGAAATAATTTTGCTGTAATTTTAGCAAATTCTGAAAAAAAAGATTTAGAAGCTTTTATTCATTTATCGGTTTTAAGAGGCTATGTAAAAATGGCGATGATGAATGCCAAAGAAAAAAAAGATATTCATCCATCTTCTATTTTAACGAAACTTCACTTAGCAATTTCAGATGATATTATGAAACAAAGTTTTTTCATTAATTTAATGGTATTTAATTTAGATTCCGATCAAATTTATTACTCTAATAGTTTAGATGCCGACACGTACTACGTTGATAATACAACTCAAAAAATTTCAAATGTCACTATAAATAATCAAAAGTTAAGCAAGATGACTAATCCAACTTTTATTGAAACGACTTTAAATTTCAAAGTTGGAGACAGAATAATATTGCTCACGAAAAAAGTAAATCCACAAAAACAAGATGCAATAAAAAGAGTTATATTAGATAATATGTTGTTTTCACCTCGTCATCAGGCAGAAAAAATAATTAGCGAATTTAAAAATTTTATTATAAAAAATGAAAAAGACCCATTTATGACGATTTGTATACAAAGAAAAGCTTAAAAATTTAGGATTTTAACGACTAAAATTTATTTATTAAAAAAATAAAAAGCATTTCAATAAAATTTTCCAATGAAAAGTTTGCAAATATATGGGTAGTGTTTTACGATTCTATTAGAGGGGATACGAAAAAAATGCTCTTGTGTTTGGTTAAAAAAGTTAGTGTATGAGAAAAGCTTTATTAAAGTTATTTAAAAAAGAGTATTTTTTTGCATTTCTAATTCTTATTAATGCAAGTATCTTTGCCCAGGAAGAAGCCTCCACTCAAGCAAAAGAATTTACCATAAACTATCAAAATGTTTCTGTTTTAGAATACATTCAGTTTGTATCTAAAGTATGTGAGGTTAATTTTTTATATTCTGCTGAAGATTTAAATTTCAATATATCGGTAGTGTCTTCTGATCCTATATCTAGGCAAAGTGTAATAGCAACTCTTATTCAGATTCTTAGAACTAACAATTTACATCTTATTGAAAACAACAATAGTTTAGTAATTTCAAAAATTGAAGATGTAAAAGAGATTGCTCCTCTTGTTTCCAAGGATGTAAAAGATATAAAAAATCCTATTATAACAAGAATTTTTTCGATAAAAAACACTTCCGTAGAAACTTTAGTTACTATTATCAAGGGAATGATTTCCACTGATGCGATAATAGAGGCTCTGCCAGAATCAAGACAGATAATTGCATCTGATGTTACAACAAGCATTCAAAAAATAACGACTTTAATAGAGAGCATAGATTCAACGGAGAGTCCACTTGAGATAAAAACCTATTCCATTCAAGCCAACTCTGCAATTACCTTGATAGCTTTAACTAAACAGATTATCTCACCTTTAATTGGAGGATCTCCATATCTATTAATCCCCCAAGAGTCAACCAGCACGATTTATATCGTATCTACACCGATGCTAGCGAATAAAACTTTAGCTGTATTAAAGAGTTTAGATGTTGAGCCTAAAGACGAGATAAAAACTTTAGAGAACCAGCAAATATTTATTTATCAACCTGTTTATAGGACTTTATCTGATTTAAGAAATGCTTTAAAAGAGATTGCAGCAAATTTAAAAAAAGAAGGCATGCCACATCCTGGTCTTATCAATGCTATTGACAATATGAAATTGATTCATGATACCAATTCATTTGTTTTTTCAGCATCAGAGCCAACGCTGGCGAAACTTCAAAAGGTAATTGCTGGATTAGATACTCCAACTGATAAAGAAAAAAATCTTTTGCCCACTTTTTTTTTATATAAACTGCAATTTGTCTCAGGCGAACAAATAGAAGAAAATTTAGAAAAACTTCTAAAAAAATTCAAAACTCAAAAAATCCAAGACCAAAAACTTTTAGAAGTAATAGAAAATGCAAAGTGGGTAAAAGAGACAAACTCTATTTTACTAACTGGCAATCCGATTGCGATTGAAGAAGTAAAAAATATTATTGCTCAATACGATACTATCCGCCAATCCAAACAAAAGGGTAACTTTTTCATCTATTCTCCGAAACATGCTTCTTTAGATGATTTAGATAAATATTTAAAAGATGTTGCTCATAATTTAAAAAGCTCAGGGCTATCAGATCCTGATCTAATAGATACAATAGAATCCATGCGATCTGTAACTTCTATAAACTCTATTATCTTTACAGGCGGTGACGTCACACTTGAAAAAATAAAATCTCTTTTAAGCTCTTATGATGTTTCTAAAGAAGGGCAATTTAAAGGTAATTTTTTAATGTTAACACCGACACATGTTACCCTAAAAGATTTAGAAAAAGCCTTTAAAGATATTGCAAGTAATTTAAAAAGCTCAGGACTCGCTGATCAACCTCTTTTAGAATCTATTTACTCTTTAAGAGCTGTGCCGACTACTAATTCACTTATCTTTACAGGTGATGAACAAACCCTTGCTAAGATACAATCTTTATTTAACTCTGTTAATGCTCCAACCTCAAAGCAGGCTGTTCAGCTTCTTGGTAAAACTAATTTTTGGGTATATGAGATAAGGCAGGCAAGACCTCAGCATCTTGTATCATCGATAAAATCTATTACCTCTGATTTATCAAAAATTGATTCAGATAAATATTTATTAGAAGCTTTAAAAAGCATGAGATATGTTAAAGAGACCAACTCTTTAATTTTTACAGGCACACCGGATGCTTTAGAAAAATTGGAGCCTTTGGTTCAAAAATTTGATGTCCCGTCTTCTAAAGATGAAGCAGGTTCTTCTTATTTTGTTTATAAACCTAAATATTTATCAGGACCAGAGCTTGAAATAATTTTAAATGAATTTGCTGAAAACTTAAAAACAT
Organism: Candidatus Anoxychlamydiales bacterium; assembly: GCA_011064745.1. Taxonomy (GTDB): domain Bacteria; phylum Chlamydiota; class Chlamydiia; order Chlamydiales; family SM23-39; genus JAAKFJ01. The sequence continues at coordinate 3,824 of JAAKFJ010000022.1, forward strand.
CTAATCTTGAAAATGATCCTCTTTATGAATCCATTGAAACAATGAAATGGTCCGATCAAACTAAAACTTTGGTTTTCACAGGTGATCTAACAGCTATCGATGAGATAAAAAAATTACTTCAAAATTTTGATATAGCTGATATCGATCATCCAAAAACTCATGAAATTTCAGGGCTTGAAGATCTGGGCTTTTTGGTTTACAAACTTCAATATCATAAAGGCAATGACATTCAAGAAGCTCTAAAACAAATCGCAACAGATTTAAAAACTGCTAATCCGGATGCTGCACCTAATTTTAAACTTGTCAAAGGGATCAATGCTGTTCAATGGATAAAAATTACTAATTCACTTTTATGTTCTGGTGATAAAGAAACCCTCTCTAAGGTAAAAGAGCTAATAAGCTCTTTAGATGTGCCTCTCAAACAAGTCTTTATTGAAATATTAATTATTCAAACAACCCTTTCAAATGCCCTTTCTTTTGGACTAGATTGGGGTTCTAAATTTCAATATAAAAATCAAGCGGTTGTTGGGATTAATAATTTTGGTGTGCCAGCTGATCCAACAAATTTAAATCCGGTATCTCCTATTTTTAATAAGATTACTAATACTGTAACACCAAAAGGTCCAGATTTAAGTTTAGGCAATGGTTTTAATCTAGGCGTTATTGGAGATATTCTTTTTCACAAAGGAAAATCATTTTTATCATTAATATCTCTTCTAGAAGCTTTGCAGTGGGATACTGAGACATCTATTATATTGACTCCTAAAATCATTGCTCAAGATGGTAAAACTGCCACAATTTTTAGTGGTTCAAATATTCCATATACTGGTTCTGTTATTACAAATACTGCCGCCAATACATCAACCACAACCAACTTAGAATATAGAGATATTGGAATGAGCCTTACCATCACTCCAATCCTTGGTAATGGTGATGCAATATCTTTAACCATTGATCTAGAAAGCTCGGCTACCCCCGCTACAGAGACTGGGCAGGTGCAACTTGGACAAGTAACCGGTATTACTACACTTAAAACTAATATGAGCACATCTGTGCATTTAGCTAATAAAAACTTTTTAGTATTAAGTGGAATGGTAACAGACACCAAAACAAGAGCTAAAAGTGGTATTCCTTGTTTAGGTGGTCTTCCTGTCATTGGTGCGGCTTTTTCTAAATCTGATGATCAACAAAGCAGAAACAATATTGTTATCTTTTTAAGACCTCACCTCATTAATACCTATAAAGACATGCAAAGTATAACCCGTGATCAAGAAGATATCTTTAGAGAACAAGCGGGAACACCGACATTAGAGAGAGACTTTGATGAAGCGGCAGAACTCATTAAATCCTATGAAAATGAATAAAGCATTAACTTATTTAATCATATTTTTTGCCCTCTCTAGCTGCTATCGGGTTGAAGATAAAATTGAGCCTAAAATCAGTTGTCCTCTAAAAGAAAACCATGTCAAAAATTTAAAAAACCCTTTCAAACATCTAAGTATAGAAGAAAGAAAAACAGACTGGGGCAAAGAATTTATTATTGCTAAAAAGTTTGCAAAAGACTTGGATCTATATCAAGCGATTACTAACTTTAAAAGGGCTAATATATTATTAGATGAGGAAAATGTCTATCGAGGACAAGAAATCGAGTATAACATCATTTTAAGCTACTATTTAGCTCAAAAATACGAAGATGTGATAGAGAGTTTTGAAAAAAGTTCACTTTGTTATGTTGATAAATCATTTGAAGCTTTTGAAGATCTATTAATTATTTTATATGAAAGCTATCGTGAGATGCAAGATGAGGAAAAAACCCAAAAGACCTTAGAGCTTCTCTCTGGGTCTTATAGCGAAACAGAAAAAAAAATTGCTCTTTCATCCCTTTTAATCGAGGGTGATATTGAAACTTTAAAAGAAGAGTATCCTGAAAAAAAAAATATTCAAAATATGATAAAGGTTTATGAAAGGGATAAAAAATCGGTTAAAACGGCGCAACTTTTAAATACTTTTATTCCAGGCTCTGGCTATCTTTATATAGGGCAGAAAAAATCAGCGGCTACAGCTTTTTTATTAAATGGTTTATTTATCTATGCTAGTTATGAATTTTTTCATCATGGTTGGACAGCCGCGGGTGTTATTACTGCAAGTTTTGAAGCAGGCTGGTATTTTGGGGGGATCTATGGCGCTGGCCAAGAAGCAAATTTTTATAATGAAAGAATTTATGAAAGGCTTGCGACTCCCATTTTAAATAAAGAAAAACTCTTTCCAATCTTTTTCATAAAATATGGGTTTTAAAAACATATGAGCCTTTTCAAAATAAAAAAATTAAGTTTTATTTTTTTACTTGTTCCTTGTTTTATTTTTGCTAAAGCAGGTTATTTTGAGCCATGGGGAAAAGATGCTACAATGCTCAAAAGACCTATAAAAAAAGAAGTAAATAAAAAAGCAACTATAGCTGGTAAAATTGCTAATAAGGTTATAGGCTTTCATCAAAAATTTATATCACCAGCTAGCGGTCCGAGATCCAATTTTCGACCAACCTCTTCTAAATATATGGAGCTAGCTATTAAAAGGTATGGTTTTTTGAAAGGTTTTACAATGGGCTGCGATAGATTACTTCGAGAAAATAGCGATCCATGGGTCTATAAAAAAATTGTTATTGATAATGTCGAGTATAAATTCGATCCAGCTTTTGAGGAAAAACACATCACTTTGAGATAAGTTGATTTGCTTTTTGAATTGCTTTTTTTGTTGATAGTAGAGGCTCTTCTTCTTTCGTTAGAAAGATTTTATCTTTGCCAAGTTGTTTTACCACGCCTGCTTTTTTAAAAATCTCAAAAACTTCATCTGTCACACCACAAATGAGAAGATGTCTATTCGTTCGTTTTAAATAATCATTTAATCGTAAAATAGCGAGACAGATTGAAGCATCCACATGATAGATATTTTTTAATCTTAAAATAATAACTTCAACATCTGGCTCTTTAATAATTTTTTGAAGTGTATTTTGAACAAGATCAACAGCCGCAAAAAAAAGCTCACCTGCGATTCCTATAACTCTGATTTTTCTATGATTATCTCTTTTGGGAGTAACAACTTTTAAATTCCCCTCTTTATCGAATGAGTATTCTACTAAATTGGGAACAGCCGCTCTTTTTAGATAGAAAATAATAGAAATAATAATACCGATAAAAAAAGCAATATCTAAACGAAATACCAAACAAGAAGCCATAGTAAGTGAAAACACCACAGCATCACCAAGTGTTGCTCTAAAACAGAGCTTCACTTGTCTCATCTCAACAACTGAGATAACCATGATAATTAATATAGCTGCGAGAGCGGTTAAGGGGATATGTTTAACAAATGGCCAAAAAAAGAAAACTAAAATAGTTAAGATTATCCCACTATAAATAGATGCAAATCTAGTTCTAGCACCAGCTTGAAAGTTTAGAGTTGTTCTAGAAACACTCGCTGATGATGGCATAGATGAGTAGAAAAAAGATAGGATTAAATTGGAAAGGCCTACTCCAAAAACTTCTTGATTTGATCTAATCTTTTGTCCACTTTTTGTTGCAATGCCTTTAGAGATAGAAGATACTTCTAAAATAGATAACATTGCAATTGCCAGCGCTGGAAAAAATAAAATATAAAAAAACTTCAAATCTAAAAAAGGCAAAACAAGCTTTATAGGTGGGGCGTCTCTCATTCCAAGATCAATTAAAGTCGGTACTTTTAAATGATATGTTTTTAGAAAAAAATTAAAAAAATATACAAAAATACTAACTATCGCAATCATGACCAAGGCACTCGGAAATTTTTTAAATTTCCATTTAAAAATTATCAATAGACCTATACTGATTATCCCAATTAAAAGAGCCATAAAGTTGATTTGGCCAATATTTTGTATAAAATATACACCCTTCATTATCACAGACGTTGTAAAAGTTTTAGAAGCTATTCCAAAAAAATAAAAAAGCTGATTTACAATAATCGCAACCCCTACCCCTGCAAAATAACCCAATATCACTGATCTTGAAACAAACTGCAGAATTTTACCTAAATTAAAAAACCCAAAAAAAAGCTGCATAACTCCAACTATAAAAACCATAAACATGAGTAGCTGCAAAACTGTTGTATCTCTTGCAGCACCTGTTAGTGTTGGAAAATGTACATACATCAAATTTGCAATAATTACTTGAATCAAAATAGCAACACCTGTTGAAGGGCCTGCTATTAAATGCCTAGAAGAGCCAAAGGCGCCCATAAAGATAGAGCCAAAGATAGCTGAAAATATTCCTGCTTGAACAGGCAAATCGGCAAGTAAAGAGTAAGCAATAGATTGCGGAATAGCCAGCAAGGCGACAGATAGAGCTGCAATAATATCATTTTTGAAAGTCTTTAGCTTATATCTTTTTATATCCTTTATAAAAGGAAAAAACTTAATTCTTGTTTGAACAGCGTAAATATCAATAAGTCTTTTTTTCATGAACCCTTCCCTAACCCAACATATAAGGATACTTATTATATATTTAAAGAAAAAAAAGATAACTTATTATTATGAAATAATTTTAAAATGTCCATTTTATTTATAATTTAATTGATCAGTTTACCTATTATCAAATTCAATGATTGATAGACTCGGCCAATATAGAATGTTTTTTACAATTGCATTTTATTAGATCGATATTTAACCTTACTCTCTTTTTTTAACAAACAAAAAGAGGTATTAAAAATGTCTATTGCTAGTTCACAACCTATTTCGAGTCTAAAAGATGCTTTTCATATTGATGCAGGAACAGGAGAGCATATATACCCTATGACAGATCCTGAGAAGAGTGGTCTAAAGCGTTTTAGTGATGCTTATTTTGAAATAGAGCCACAAAAATCTACAACTTTGCATCATCATCCAGAACCTTATGAAGAACTATATCACATCATAGAAGGTGTTGGAAAAATGATTTTAGGAGGCTCTACATATGCGGTAAAAGCCGGTGATGTTATAGCAATTAAACCTGATATAAAACATAAATTAATTAATATTGGAGAAGGAACGCTTAAAGCTATTGTTATCTGTTCTCCTCCTTGGAATCCAGACTGTGTTATTGCTGATGAATAATTTTTTTAGTTAAAAAATCTATATTTTGAATATGTAAGATTATGTAAGAAAAAAAAAGAATAGCAATCAAACTAAATCGCTTTTAATTTAATGTTGGGGCTTTTTCTTCACATCAAAAAGAATTGGAGTCCCTTCAAATTTAAAATGATCTCTAAAGCAGTTTATCAGATATTTTTTATATGTAGGGGTTAAAATATTTGGATAATTTACAAAGAATAAAAAATGGGGAGGGTTATTTTTTATTTGGGTTAGGTAATAGATTTTTAGCCTTTTACCTAAAACCATTGGTGGGTGATATTTTTGGATACATTTTTCGATAAACTTATTGAGAATAGAGGTTTGAATGGTCTGAAATCTATTTTTTTCTATTAGATTTAGATGAGAAGATATCTTGTTTAAGTTAAGTTTTTTTGTAGCTGATACTATAAGAATTGGAAAGGAAAATCTTTTTTGAGTTAAAGCTTTGATAACATGTTCTTGACGAACATTTTTTATAAGATCCCATTTGTTAATAATAACAAGACACCCTTTTCGTTTTTGCTCTATTACTTTTAAGATTTTTTTATCTTGAGTTGTCATAAGATCTTGCGCATCTAAAACAAGTAAACAGATATCAGCTCGTTCAATAGTTTTAATAGTTTGATGATGTGAAAACTTCTCCAAGACATCTTTTTCTTTACTTTTACGTCTTATTCCGGCGGTATCGATAAAGATATAGGTTTTATCATCCATTGTTATTTCACAATCGAGGCTATCTCTTGTCGTTGCAATAGTATCACTAACAACTGCTCTTTTTTCATTTAAAAGAGCATTGATAAGCGTTGATTTTCCAACATTTGTTCTACCGATAATTGCAATTTTAGTTTTATTTGAATGATCAGAATCATAATTTTCATCAAATTCAAAATCTTGAAAAGAGAGCTCTAAAAGCTCCTCTATATTGTTATTTTGAGCAGCTGATACATCTATAATATTTTTTAAACCCAGCGCCTGAAATTCATATATTTTATCTTTTAGGTTATCGGTATCGACCTTATTAACGGCCAAAACAACTCTTTTTTTTGTTTTCAAAAGATTTCTTGCTACATTGTGATCGAGATTAGTTAAACCAACTTTAGCATCAACGACCATAACTAAAACATCTGCCTCTTCGATAGCTATCTGGGTTTGAATGTTTATCTCATCTGTTATAGATAAATTATTTTTAACTTCTAAACCAGCGGTATCTATTGCAATAAAGGGTTTATTTGAAAAGTGAGCCTGTTTGTAAATTCTATCTCTTGTAACGCCTTCTTGTTCGTGAACAATTGAAATCTTTTTTTTACATATTCTATTAAAAAGTAAAGATTTACCGACATTGGCTCTACCTACAATAGCTAATTTGTACAGATTGTTCATATATTCCTCAAAATTATTAAATATAATACAGCAAGAACAATATAATTTCATTAACTGAATTTTTTAAAAAAAATATATATTATTTAATTAAATACCAACAATAATTAATCATATAAATTCCTTTTTCAGAGAAATATTCTTTTATTAAATGAGTTTTCCCCACACGTCTTCGTCCATAGATAGCTAAAAACTCTGCTTCTGATGAAGTAAAAATATCTTTAAGTATTTTTATTTCAGGTTTTCTTCCGAGTATTTTTTTTCGCTCATAAACCCTCTCACATTTGGCCAAATATAATATCTTTATAAATGGCCAAATCTTTTTTTCAATCATAATTTGGCCAAATATGACAAATTATAATTGGCCAAATAAATCATCATAATGAAAATTAGTACTTTGGAGTAAATTTATTTAGTCGATTCTGAAAAAATCCTATTCAAAAATATAGATTTTAGTAGCAAACATTTTGTTTGATGATTTTTTAGCTAAAAAATAATTTGAGCAAAAACAATCCTGAGTTTTTTTAAAGATCATTCTAAAATTATAACTAAGCTTACTATTTGGGCGGCATTTTTTCCAATACTTCAATTAGATCTTGTCGGGTTAATGATTTTATTTGATCGGCTTCATCTGTACCGATCGTCTCTTCGATTAAGTTTTGCTTTCTCTCTATTATATTATGGATACGCTCTTCTATGGTATTTTTTGTAATTAATTTAAAGACTTGGACACCTCTATTTTGACCAATTCTATGAACTCTATCGGTTGCTTGATTTTCTTTAGCTGGGTTCCACCAACGATCATAGTGAATCACAACAGATCCGGCAGAGAGATCTATTCCAACCCCGGCAGCTAAAAGAGAGGCAACAAAAACCAAACAATTAGGGTCTTGTTTAAATCTTTTTATCTCATCGAAGCGTTTTTTAGTAGCGCCTGTAATAGAGGCGTAACCAATAGATTTTTTCTTTAGGTATTTTATTATTATTTTAATCATACCTAGATATTGAGAGAAGACGACAACTTTTTGAGAACTCTCTTTTGCTTCATTTAAAAGTTCTATAAAAAGCTCAAACTTTCCAGATTCATGATCTTCATATCGATTAATATCTTTTAAAATTAAAGATGGGTGATCGCACACTTGTTTTAATCTAGCAATGATCGAAAATATATGAACATAAGAGACTGGCTTTGATTTATCTTTCAAATCTTTTAAAACGCTCTTTTTTGATTCAGAGAGAATATCATTATATATTTTTGACTGTTCTGGGGAGAGGTCAGCAAAGGCCAGCTCTTCTATTTTTTCCGGTAGATCAAAAAGCACATCTTTTTTCTTTCTTCTTAAAATGAATGGCTTTATCAGTTTTTTTAAAAGCTTTTTTCTAGATATGTCATTTTCTTTTTCTATTGGATTTATAAAAAATTCTTTAAAAACTGCGGCTGGAGGGAGGTAAGATGGTAACACAAGATCAAAAAGAGCTTTTAGTTCTGATAGATAGTTTTCAATTGGAGTTCCTGTCAGACCAATTCTCATATTTGAAGTTATTGCATTAAGAGCTTTATGGGTTAAAGATTTTGCATTTTTTGCAATTTGAATTTCATCAAAAATCGCAATTTCGAACTTTATTTTTTTTAATTTCTCTCTCTCTGATCTAATAATTCCATATGAAGTTAATAATAGATCTTGATTTTCAAAATTTTCTAACTTCCTAGTAGATCCATAGTGGACGTAGACTTTTAAAGTTGGCAGAAATTTCTTTAAAAGTTCTTCCCAGTGATAAATGACCGAAGTTGGACAGACCACTAAATATTTAAAGGAGTTTTCCTTTTGACAAGCGGCGATAAGCGCCATGGATTGATGAGTTTTGCCAAGCCCCATATCATCACAAAGAAGACCAGAGAGGTTATTGACATATAAAAACCAGAGCCACTTAATTCCTATTACTTGATAAGGTCGAAGAGAGGCTTTTAAAAGAGATATATCAAAAAACTTATCGGTGTCAAAGGTATTTAGTTCATCTAAAAGCTTTTTTGTTTGCTCAGTTTGCTCAGTTTTACCTCTTGATATTTTAACATCTTCTAATAAAAAAAGACGGATAATATCTAAAGAGCTGAGCTCTAAAAATTTATCTTTTGAAGTTCGTTTTGGTTTTTTAATATTTTTAAGCCAATTAAATCTTGCTTGTTTTAAAACAATTAATCCAGCATTTGAAAAAATGTATTTTTTATTTTCACTTATCGCTTTGTAGACATCGATAGACTCGATTGAGCCAATCTCAGATTGATAGATTAGATTGATTTGGTAGATGCTTTTCTTTTTTCTTTTTCTTTTATTAATTTTGACAAGTTTTAAAACTAAAGATTTTGGTTTTTTTAATCTTTCATCTAAATAAGTTATATAAGATTTTAATCTTTCTATCTCAAATGTAATAAAAAAGTATTCTTGTACTCTAGGAATAATTTTTTCATCGCAGTATCTAGGTGGCAATTTCAAAGCTTTGGGGATTTGAAAAAAGCCTTTATTTTCTAGATAGACAAAATTCTCAAAAAAGTGCATTTGATTTAGATTTATATCTTTTTTTACTGTTATCTGAGGTTTTATTGCTATTTTCAAATCTTCATTTAAGTAGATATTTAAGCCTATCTTTTTAATAGGCATCTCTTCTATAAAAAAGTTCTCTATTTGCTCTAGTTCATCAATATTTGCTTCTATAAATTTTGCAATTTCATCTTTTTTTATAATGAGCCCTGGTCTAATCGGAAGAGTAAGACCTCTCTCTTTTTTAGAAAAAAATCCGATCCCTTTAATATAAATCCAATCATCAAAATCGATAAAATTACCAAGCTCTTCGGGAAAATCTAATTTAGATGAAAAAACCAGATCATTTTCATCATTAAATGCATAAACAAGGTGAGATTCTATCGAACCAAAATGAGTTTGAAATCCTTTAAAACTATGCAACCAAATTCTATGACGGGTTATAAAATCAGAAATATCTTGTTTTTGAACAATTTCTTCTTTTGTTTTGAAATAAAGCTCTTCTAAAAGATAAAAACCTTTTTCTTCAATATAAACCCAAGGTCCAAAATAAGTAGAAAAAGGCAGATCTAGATCAGATTGTTCAAAGACATATAAGTTGATATGTAGTTTTTCATTTTCATCAAAAAATAAAAAATATTTTGCCGCTATAGGTTTAGTATAAATCTTCTCATTTTTAAGTTTTTCTTCGAAAATATTTTTATATTTGGTAAGAAAGTAAGATATTTTTTCTTTTTCAATTATCTCAGCTTTGGCAAGCTCACCCGGCTTTGAACTATAGAATCCAACATCTTCAACATAGGTATAATCACCAATTTTTTTACCTTTCTGATGTTTTGTTTCTTCCTCAAAAAATCCTTTAGTTTTTTCAACAAAAAAACATTTTTTTTGCCTATCATAGGTTATTTTATTAATTTTTTTTCCTTGAAATTCGTATAAGGCTAAAGGAGATTTGACAGAGTTCAGAGTTGGAATTATCTCATTCCAAGAAATAAGCTCTACATAAAACTTGGCAAAAATATTTTTAAATGAAACTTCTATTTTGCTATATAATAAATCTTTTTTTTCTTTGAAATCGATTTTGTATGGCATCTCATCTGAGAGAAGAAAAAACCATTTAGCTAAATCTGAAAAAAAAGATATTTCATATTTTAACTCTTTAGAGGCCCTGCCCTCTTTTAAAAGGTTCATCTCATCTAAAGAAATCCCGGAAAATTTTATTGATGAGTTTTCAGTAGTTGTTTTATCTTTTAGATATTCTTCTAGTTTAGGTATTTGAGTATTTTTAGCTTCAATGTAAAAAAGCTCTTGCTTTGTTTTAGAAAGATAAACGTAAGTTCCCTTTTTTTTCTTTTTTAAAAGATCTTTTTCAAAACCAATATTAAAGGAAGCTATTTTAAAAATTGCATTAAAAAAAGATTTTTTAAATCTCACATGAATAGGTTCATCTTTTTGATTAACAAAAAAGTAAGCTGCTGCTAGATGAGAGCAAAAGCCTTGTTTTTCTTGGACTTTGCAGCTGCAAAAAGCATCTATGATATTTTTATCATCCGTTATCTGCAAAAAGGGCCAAAAACTCTTGTTAAGTTTCGGATCCAAAATCTCAATTTCATAGATATTATCAGAAAAGATAATATCCTTGATTTTTTTGGTTTCGATTAACTTTTTGCCAGCAACTTCGAAGTTTTTGAGCTCTTTTTCAAATTCCATCAAAGCATTCAAAATTTTTTTAGACATACTACTCTAAATAGCACTTTATTGATATTTTATTCAAATCAAGATATTAAACCTTTGTAAGCAAAAAAGGGTTTTGTTGATAGTTTTATAAGATCGTTCTCAAACTGAACTATTACATTTCCTCCTTTAAAGTGAAGTAAAAGTGTTGCTACATCCTTTTTTCTCTTATAAGCATTCGCAACAGCAATTGCTCCTGTCAAACAGCAATATGTCTCATCTTCTACCCCTTTTTCATAGGTTCTAACTTTTATTTCATTTTTCTTTAATATTTCACAAAAGTTTACATTAACCCCATGAGGTGCAAAATCTTTTAAATATCTAATTTTCTGACCCATTTTAAAAACATCAATATCTTTAATATTATCAACAAAGGTAACTCCGTGAAAAACACCTGAGTTCACAATCTGCAAATTTAGATTTTTAGATTCTATATTAATTTTATAATCTGTTTTTAGAATTTTAGGTTTTTTGGATGTAAAAGAGACAAAACTATCTTTTAGATACGTCTTATACAGGGCTACTTTTGTCTCGATTAAAATTTCATTTTTTTTATCTATAAAATCATGGATAAATTTGGCTAAACATAAAAGTGCATTGCCGCACATATCAGCCTCAAAACCATCACTATTAAAAACCTTCATTTTAAAATCAGCTACTTTTGATGTTTGAAGCAAAATTAATCCATCAGCTCCAATATAAAACTGCCTTGAACATAGCTTTTGAATATTTTTAGCTATTTGACTTTCTTTCTTTGTTTGTCTCTTTTTACCTGATAGATTGAAAGGTTTTGATAGAAAAGACTCTATAGAGTCTTTTCTATCATCTAAGATGATAAAATCATTACCATTAGAATTATATTTGAAAAAGTCCATTAGTTATTCTAGATCTTTAAATGACCCAACAACTTTATCCACCAAACCAAACTCTTTCGCTTCATCCGCGCTCATCCAGTTGTCTCTGTCTATGGCTTTATTAATTGTCGCCGCATCTTTACCTGTTGCATCAGCATAAATATCAACAAGCATTTCTCTTGTTTTTAACATCTCTTTCGCTTGGATATCTAAATCGGTTGCTTGTCCTCTGATAACACCTGATATCAAAGGTTGATGAATCATTATTCTAGCATTTTTTGTTGCAAATCTTTTGCCTTTTTCAGCTGCTAGAATTAATAATGATCCCATGGAAGCGGCAAGACCTGTCGCTAACGTATAAACTGGACATTTCAAAAGTTTGATATGATCCCAGATAGCGAAACCAGAATCAACAGCTCCACCAGGAGAATTAATGATAAATAATATCGGCTTTTTACTATCCAAAGATTCTAAATACCAAAGCTTTCTGATAACTTCTTTAGCAGTATCTTGATCAACTACATCCGATAAAAAAATTCTTCTTCTATTTAAAATTGACTCTTCTATCTTATCTTCTAAAAATTTGAAATCTTTCTCACTATTTGCTGCCATATTATTAACTCTCCTTTTTTATCTTAAAAATAGCCTCGAAAACTCTGTTCTTTAGGGCAGAGATGAGAGGCTAAAAAACATTTTTTTTAAACTTGACTATACATATATGAAACTTTAAAATACATAGCAAAAAAATACATAGCAAAAATTTAATATGTCTCAGCTAGTTGAAAAAGCCTATAAATATCGATTCTATCCTCTAAAGCAGCAAAAAGAAATACTTGAAAAAACTTTTGGATGTACAAGAATGGTTTACAA
>JAAKFJ010000023.1 GCA_011064745.1 Candidatus Anoxychlamydiales bacterium
ATTGTTAAAAAGACTTGGGGATTGAATGAAACGTTTATATTGCATAATACTCTTATTTTTAGCAACTTATGTATATGGGGATGAGGTAAGTATAATCGAAAGGATTAACTCTCATATACTTATAGAAGATTATACCACGGCTTTAGAAGATGCTAAAATTGGGTCTAAAAAGTTTAGTAAATCTAACAAATTAAGGCTCAAGTACATAGAATGTTTAGCTTTAAATGATAATGAGTTAGAGGCTATTAAAGAGTTAAAAGCTATTAAAGAGACTAATAATTACGATCAGAACCATGATATTTTAGAAAACGTAAGTTGGGCGATTTTAAATAAAGCTTCAAAATCTACTCAATATACAACGAGGCTAACAACTTTGATCGGAGTTCATCTAACCCATGATGTTAGAGCTGTTAAAATTTTAAATAAGTTGATGAAGGATTCTAATGCTATAATAAGGACTGTGGCTTTGCAGCTCTCTAGTTCTTATATGGATAAACCTCTTAGAGATACAGTAGAGAACCTTTTTTCTAATGAAAAGCTTTGGATTGTGAAATTAGAGGTTATTAAAGCTATTGGTAAAATGAAGGTTTTTGAAAAACAAGTAGAGCTTAAAGAGATAATAGGTTCTGAAAAATCGAGTTTTGAAGAGAAGCAAGTTGCGACAGAAGCCTTAGTAAATATTAGTGAAAATATTAATATTGAAGAAATTCAAAGACTTGGTAGTAGCCCAAAAGCTGGCCTTCGAAAATTGAGTCTTGATTTGATTGCTTATTTTGATGTTAAAAAGGCTCAAGATATAGTTATTAAATTAGTTCAGGATCCGATCTCAGAGGTAAGGGTAGCCGCCTTGAATACAATCTCACTTAATTTTTTAAAAAATATTAAAGAGAATGAATTAAAAAAAATATTATTGAGCTCTATCGACGATACAAATCCAGGGGTAGCCATAACAGCGAGTTACATCGCTATTTTAAAAAATTACAGTTTTGGAGAAAAAAAATTAAGTAAGTATTTTGGGGTAGATGATAGAGAAAATGCGAGATTTGCAGCGAGTGTTTTAGCGAGATTATCTAATAAGTGTACAAATCTTAAAAAAAGAATTATTGATGGACACCCTGATATCTACGTTAAGGCTAATTTAGCTTTAGGATTAATCGCTGAGAAAAAATTTATGAAAGAGGCTTCAAATTCTCTTTTTGCGTTTTTAAAAAATGATGAAAAATTGATGTGGGAGAGCTCACAAAATCCTCTTTTTCAAGTTTTATCCCCTAGTTATATTAGACATATCGATCAGATCCCAAGATATCCAGAAGCGATAGATCAAATGACTAGATTACATATTTTATCCATGCTCGCAATTGTAGAAGATCCAAGAGCCTTTGAGGGTATAAAAAACTTTTTGAAACAAAAGGGATGGGGAATAACCGGTTTTGCATCAGCGACTCTGTTAAAAGAGGGAGATGAAGATGCGCTCAGTATTATAAGAGAGCTTTTGGATGAAAAAGATCAGGATGTGAAAGTACAAGCAGCTTTAGTTCTAGCCCTACTTGGTAAAGAAGAAGGGGTGATTTCTACTTTAGAAAAGGCATATATAGTAGCTGACTATAATATGAAAATACAAATTTTAGAAGCCATCGGGCATATAGGTAGTAAAAAATCTATAAAGTTCTTAGTAAATATTTTAGATGAGCCTTATCAAAATTTAAGAGTCGTTGCAGCCTCTTCCATGATAAGATGTATTAATAGTTAATCAAAAATTAATTTTGAAATATTTCTAATAGATAAGTTGTCAATTTCAGTAAAGGATAGGCCTTTTCTTCCATTTCTATCTTTTGCTATTTTATCGTAAAAAACAAAATAGGTATCATTATTATCAAATAAAGAGATCATTCTTTTTGAAAAAGACTTGAGGTGGATTTTTCCAAAATCAAAAAGAGTTTTAGTAGTTTCAGGGTGATTGATAATATGATGAATCTCAGCGGCTTTAAGTTTTGATTTTAAAACATCTTTTTCAAAAATCTGAAAAGCTAATTTATGATTAATATGTCTAAGATTTTCGTTAATGGTTTTTCTTTCTTTAATTTCTTTTATATCTTTTAGGGCTTCTTCTTTTTGAGTAAGAGAGGCTTTATAAGTCGCTATAGCAGGTAAAATCTTTTTAGGATCCGCAATTCTATAACATCCAATCGAAAACAAATATCTTCTAAGTTGTAAGCTTGATTGAGTTTTTAAGTTGTTATATTCAGTAATAACATTTTTATAAAAGAGAGCTTTTTCAAAAAAGGTTTTTGATAACGTGTTTAGTTTTGAATAAAAAACTGAGAAAAAAGGAACGGCAATGCCAATTGAAATATAGGCAGCAGGAATAGAGGCTGTATTAACTCCGATCAGGGAAATTAAATAGGCGGAAAATAAACATATAGCTAAAAAATTAATGATTGATGCAATTTTAAATATTTTAGCTTTAACTATATTAGATCTATATAATTTATTTGGATCTTGAGTTAAAATAGGATTTAAAGCTTTAGTTTGCATGGTCAAATTTTGAAAAATATTTGAGGAAATTATATAAAATTTAGGAGTTTTATAAAATACAAAAATATTTTTTATAATACCCATCTTAAAAAATAAAATTATTTTTTTTAGCAAGTTATTGACATTAAACGTAAAATGCTGTGTAATTATATATCATTTTATATGAAATTTATGTTGGATATGGCAAAAGAAGAAACGATAAAATTAGAAGGGACCATCGAAGAGTTATTGCCAAATATGACCTTTAGAGTTGCTTTAGAAAACGGTATGACCGTTAATGCCCATCTTTGTGGCAAAATGAAAATGCGAAATATTAGGGTCTATGTTGGAGATAAAGTATCGATTGAAATGTCCCCATATGATTTAACGAAAGCTAGAATTATTTATCGTCATAAATAATTTAGTATTGATTTTTAATGTTTTAAAATACTAAGATTATATGTTTTCAAAGTTAAAAATAATTTTTTTTCGAAAATGCCCAGATAGCTCAGTGGTAGAGCACTTGCATGGTAAGCAAGCGGTCGTAGGTTCAACTCCTATTCTGGGCAAAGGGTTAAAAAAAATAGTTCAAAAATTACTTCAGCCTAATGGAGGAAAATAACAATGGCAAAAGAATCGTTTAAAAGGACAAAACCCCATATTAATATTGGAACAATCGGACATGTCGATCACGGTAAGACAACGCTTACTGCTGCTATCACCAAAATGTTAGCCGAAAAAGGGGGAGCAACCTATAGAGATTATGCATCTATCGACAACACACCAGAAGAAAAATCTCGTGGAATAACTATAAATTCCTCACACGTTGAATATGAAACTGACAAACGTCACTATGCTCACGTAGATTGTCCAGGACACGCCGATTATGTAAAAAACATGATCACGGGTGCTGCTCAAATGGATGGTGCTATCTTAGTTGTTGCTGCAACAGATGGACCTATGCCTCAAACAAAAGAACATATTCTTCTTGCTCGTCAAGTCGGAGTGCCTTCAATCGTTGTTTTCTTAAACAAAATGGATCAAATCTCTAAAGGTGATGAAGAGCTTGTTGAATTGGTGGAAATGGAACTTGAAGAACTACTATCAGCAAAAGGTTACAAAGATGTAACTATCGTTAAAGGATCGGCTCTTAAAGCATTAGAAGGCGATGCAGAAAGTATTAAGAAAATTCAAGAACTAGTTGATGCAATTGATGAAAAAATACCTGAACCTGTTAGAGAAGTTGACAAGCCATTTTTAATGCCTATAGAAGATGTTTTCTCTATTTCAGGAAGAGGAACTGTTGTAACTGGAAGAGTGGAAAGAGGAATTATCAAAATCAACGATAAAGTTCAAATCGTTGGTATCAGAGACACAAGAGAGACCGTTGCAACTGGCCTTGAAATGTTTAATAAACTTTTAGATGAAGCAAGAGCTGGTGAAAACGTTGGTGCTCTTTTAAGAGGTATTGAGAAAAAAGATGTTGAAAGAGGAATGGTTTTAGCTGCTCCTGGAACATGCACACCCCATAAAAAGTTCAAAGGAACGATATATGTTCTAACAAAAGATGAAGGCGGTCGTCATAAACCGTTCTTCACCGGTTATCGCCCTCAATTTTTCTTCAGAACTACAGATGTTACAGGAACTGTCACTCTACCGGAAGGTACAGAGATGGTTATGCCTGGAGATAATGTCGAGATTACTGGAGAATTGATGTGTCCAGTTGCGATGGAAGATGGTATGCGTTTTGCTATTCGTGAGGGAGGCAGAACAATAGGAGCTGGTACAGTTTCTAAGATAATCGAGTAGATCATCGGGGTGTGTAGCTTAGCTGGTAGAGCAGCGGCCTCCAAAGCCGCAGGTCGGGGGTTCGATCCCCTCCGCACTCGTTAAGAGAATATTATGAAAAGGAATAAAATGGCAACCAATTCTAAAGTCACACAACTCAGAGTAAAGAAGAAAAAGTTAAACTATTTTCGTGAGGTTCAAGATGAACTTAAAAAGGTTACTTGGACAACAAAAATAGAACTTATTTCATTTACTAAAATAGTACTTGGATCGACCTTTGTTTTTGCTTTTGTTATTTATATAGCAGATCTATTTATTAGAAATGCATTGCACTTAGTTAATTTAATTTCTCGCGTAATATTTGGGTAAAACATGGAAAGTAAATGGTATGTTCTTCAGGTCCTATCTGGTCATGAAAAAAAAGTGAAAAGATCACTTGAAGAAAATTTAAAAGCTAGTAGTATGCAAGATTTCATTGAAGAGGTTTTGGTGCCGACTGAAAATGTGCAAGAGGTAAAAAAGGGACAACAAAAGATAACCGAGAAAAAACTTTGGCCAGGATATATACTTATAAAGATGAATTTAACAGATGATTCTTGGGCATATGTTAAAAATACAAATAGTGTAATTGATTTTTTAGGGGATGCAACGCCTACTGCCCTGACCGAAACTGAGGTTAAAGAGATACTTCAAGAATTAGAAGAGAAGAAAAAAGGTGTTGTTCAAAAACACAAATTTGAAATTGGTGATAATGTTAAAATTACTGAAGGTGTCTTTGTTAATTTTATAGGTACTGTGACTGAAATAAATCATGAAAAAGGCAAGATCAGCCTTTTGGTTTCAATTTTTGGAAGAGATACCAGAGTAGATGATTTAGAATTTTGGCAAGTAGAGCAAGCATCTCCAGAAGAGTTAAATTAAGTAGAGGAAAAAATGGCTAAAAAAAAGCTAAAGAAAATTATAAAACTGCAAATTCCTGCAGGCAAAGCTAACCCTGGACCGCCAATTGGCCCGGCTCTTGGAGCTGCTGGTCTTAACATAATGGCATTTTGTAAAGATTTTAATACTAGAACTCAAAAGCAAGCTGGCGATATTTTACCAGTGGTTATAGAAGTTTATCAAGATCGAACTTTTTCTTTTATTACTTTGCAACCTCCAGTATCAAAATTGATAATGCAAGAGATTAAATTAGAATCAGGTTCAAAAATGCCTAATAGAGACAAAGTGGGTAAAATATCTAAAGCCCAAGCAGAAAAAATAGCAACTAGAAAAATGCCTGATATGAGGGCTGCATCTTTAGAAGCCGCAGTGCAAATGGTTATTGGAACTGCACGTTCAATGGGAGTGGAATTAGAAGGATAAAGTATGAAAAAAACAAAAAGATCAAAAAAAATCCTTGAGCTAACAGGTGAAGAGGAAAAAGTATATAATGTTAAAGATGCTATTGACATTTTAAAAAAGTGTCCAAAGGTGAAGTTTGATGAAACTATAGAAGTTTCTATTAAGCTAGGGGTTGATCCAAAAAAATCAGATCAACAAGTCAGAGGAATCGTCAACTTGCCTCATGGAAGTGGAAAAACTGAAAAAATATTGGTTTTTGCAAAAGGTGATAAAGTTAAAGAAGCAATAGATGCCGGGGCAGATTTCGCCGGTGAAGAATACATAGAAAAAGTTAAAAATGGATGGTTGGAGTTCACAGCTGTTATTGCAGCGCCTGATATGATGAGAGAGGTTGGAAAGCTAGGTAAAATTTTAGGACCGCGTTCTTTAATGCCTACTCCAAAATCTGGTACAGTAACAAATGATATTGCTAAAGCCGTAAAAGAAATAAAAGCTGGAAAATTAGCATTTAAAGTTGATAAAAATGCTAATATCAACACTATTGTAGGAAAACTCTCCTTTGAAATCTCAAAACTATTAGAAAATTTTGAATCTTTGATATCAGCTATTATAAAGGCAAAACCCATTTCTAGTAAGGGAATATATATGAAACATCTCTCCCTTGCTTCTTCTATGGGGCCTGGGATAAGTATTGATCTACAAACATTAAATGTTACTTAAGACAAGGATTTATATGAGAGAAGAAAAGAAATTGCTATTAGAAGAAGTAAAAGAGAAAGTTGAGAGTGCTAAATCATTAATCGTTACCAAATATGAAAATATTACACCTTATGAATCATGGACACTAAGACAAGCGCTTGCAAAAACTTCATCTGAGATGGAAATGGTAAAAAAAAGAATTTTTTTAAGAGCTCTTCAAGAATGTGGATATAAATATAAATTAGAAGATCTAGAAGGCCAAATAGCAGTTATTTTTATTAAAGGAGAGGCTGTTGAAGCAGCAAAAGCTTTATGTGATTTTGCTCAATCAACGAATAAACTTGAGCTTTTAAGAGGAGAAATAGAGAAAAAGACTTATCTAAAAGATGATCTTGTAATGCTATCAAAACTACCAACAATGATAGAATTAAGAGCTCAATTTTTAGGACTGTTAGAAGCGCCAATGACTCAAACTGTATCAGTTTTTAATAGTCTTCTTACTAGTGTTATTTATGCTCTAGAAGAAAAGAAAAAATTAGAAGAAAAAAAATAAAGGGGAAAAAACCGTGGCAACAGAAAATATTGATCAAATTGTTGAAACTTTAAGTAAACTTCCGGTGATCGAGCTTGCAAAACTAAAGACTGCTTTAGAAGAAAAATGGGGCGTTAAAGCGCAAGCAGCTGCAGTAGCAGCTCCAGCCGCTAGTGCACCCGCAGAAGCAAAAGAAGAAGCAACAGAGTTTAAAGTTACTTTAGAAGAAGCTTCGGCAGATAAAAAGATTTCAGTTATTAAGGTTGTAAGAGAAATAACAGGTCTTGGCTTAAAAGAAGCTAAAGATCTTGTTGAAGGAGCTCCAAAAGTATTAAAAGAATCTGCTCCAAAAGCTGAAGCTGATGAAATTTTGAAAAAGGTACAAGCTGCGGGAGGAAAAGCCTCTGCTAAAGGGCTTTAAAATTTTGTTATTTAATCAAAGAGTAAAAAAAAATGAAAATTAATTTTGACTCTTTGATGTATTTTTTTTTATTTTGAATTAGATAAAAAGCACTGATATAATTTTAGTTTAAGGAGTCAATAAAGATGCTAAAAAAACCGCCAAAGCGGGTAAGTTTTAGAAAAGTTAAAGAGATTATAGATCTTCCTAATTTAATTGAAATACAAATTAAATCATACGCGCAATTTTTACAAAAAGGTAAACTGCCCCATGAAAGAGAACATATAGGATTAGAAGAGGTCTTTCAAGAGGTTTTTCCTATCAAATCTTATGATGAAAAAACAGTTTTAGAATATATTTCATATGATTTAGGGGTCCCTAAATATTCACCTGAAGAGAGCATCAGAAGAGGTATTACCTATAATGTAACTCTTAAAGTTAAATTTAGATTAACAGATGAGACTGGGATTAAAGAAGAAGAAGTCTATATGGGAACTTTACCTATAATGACTGAACAAGGAACATTCATAATTAATGGTGCTGAAAGAGTTGTAGTGTCTCAATTGCATAGATCCCCTGGTATAGCCTTTGAAAAAGCTAAACACTCTAAAGGGACAACCCTATATTCTTTTAGAATAATTCCTTATAGAGGTAGTTGGTTAGAAGCTGCCTTCGATAATAATGATTTGATATATATTTTTGTTGATAGAAAAAAAAGAAGAAAAAAAGTTTTAGCAACATCTTTTGTAAGAACTTTAGGTTATTCATCAGATGCTGATATTTTGGAAGAATTTTTTGATACAAGAAGAGTAAAAATTAAATCAGAGAAGGATTTTGTTAAGTTAGTTGGTAAGATATTAGCAGCTGATGTTGTGGATGAAGAGACAGGACTTGTTTTTGGAAAAGCTTCTGAAAAGTTAACAACAGCTATGTTAAAAAGAATGTTAGATGAAAAGATTCCATCTATTAAGATTGCAGAAGATGTTGATGAGTCTCATCCAATTATTAAAATGCTTGCCAAAGACCCAACCGATTCTTATGAATCTGCACTCAAAGATTTTTATAGAAAGATTAGACCCGGCGAACCGGCAACCTTATCTAATGCTAGATCTGCTATTATGAGACTCTTTTTTGATGCCAAAAGATATAATTTAGGCCGAGTCGGAAGATATAAGCTAAATAGAAAATTAGGTATCGAGGTTAACGATGAAGTTTTAAAAACTGTTACCCTAAAAAAAGAAGATGTCATCGAAGCTTTAAAATACTTAATAAAACTAAAAAGTGGCGCAGAAGGGGCTAATGTTGATGATATCGATCATTTAGGTAATAGAAGAATTAGATCTGTTGGAGAGCTTGTTCAAAATCAATGCCGAATTGGTCTGGCTAGAATGGAAAAAATCGTTAAAGAGAGAATGAATCTTTTTGATTTTTCAGCAGATACAATGACACCTGGAAAAATTGTTTCAGCTAAAGGTCTCGTTGGACTTTTAAAAGACTTTTTTGGTAGATCTCAACTCTCTCAATTTATGGATCAAATAAATCCAATCTCTGAGCTGACTCATAAAAGAAGATTATCATGCTTAGGGCCTGGTGGATTGAATCGAGAAAGAGCTGGATTTGAGGTTCGTGACGTGCATACCTCCCATTATGGAAGAATATGTCCGATTGAAACTCCTGAAGGTCAAAATATCGGTCTTATAACATCTCTATCGTCATATGCTAAGATTAATGAATTTGGATTTATTGAAACACCTTACCGAATAGTAAAAGATGATGTCGTGACTGATGAAATAGAATATATGACAGCAGATTTTGAAGAAGAATGTATTATTGCTCAGGCTTCAGCCCCTTTAGATGAATTTAATATGTTTGAAGGTGATATATGTTGGGTGAGACATAAAGGTGATTCATTAGAGGTTGATCCAAAAACTTCTACGCATATGGACGTTTCTCCAATGCAGCTGGTCTCTGTAGTGGCAGGACTAATTCCTTTTTTAGAACACGATGATGCAAACCGTGCTCTTATGGGATCGAATATGCAGAGACAAGCAGTGCCTCTTTTGAAAGCAGAAGCTCCATTAGTTGGAACAGGCCTAGAAGTTAGGACTGCAAGAGATTCCGGCGCTGTAGTTGTAGCACATGTTGATGGGATAATTGAATATGTTGATGGATTTAAAATAGTAATCGCTCCAACTGACAATCCAACAAATAAAAAAACTTATGTATTAAAGAAGTTTTTAAGATCAAATAATGGAACCTGTATCTCTCAAACCCCGATCTGTGCTGTTGGTGATAAAATCAAAGCTGGTGATGTAATTGCTGATGGTTCAGCAATCGAAACAGGTGAAGTTGCTTTAGGTAAAAACGTCTTGGTTGCTTTCATGCCTTGGTGTGGATATAACTATGAAGATGCTATTATTATCTCTGAAAAATTAATCAAAAAAGATACTTACACTTCTATTCATTTACAGGAATTTGAACTGACCGCGAGAGATACTAAATTAGGCAAAGAAGAGATAACAAGAGATATTCCAAATGTTTCAGAAGAAGCCTTAGCTGATCTTAAAGAAGATGGTATAATAAGAATAGGTGCTGAGGTAACAACTGGCGATATTTTAGTTGGTAAAATCACCCCTAAAACTGAGACAGAACTATCTCCGGAAGAGAGACTCTTAAGAGCAATTTTTGGAGAAAAAGCGGCTGACGTAAAAGATGCATCTCTAACATGTCCTCCTGGAACAGATGGCGTTGTTATGGATGTGAAAGTTTTCTCTAGAAGAGATCGTCTTTCTAAAACAGATGATGAGCTTGTAGAAGAAGCGACAAGACTCAAAGATGTTCGTCAAGAATATAAAACTAAAGAGTTAGAACTGCAAATGGAGTGTACTGAAAAACTGGGAGCTCTATTATTAAATGAAGAATGTCCCGCTGCTATTATGCATCGAAAAACCGGTGAAATAATTGTTGATAAAGGTCAAATAGTCAATCAAGACCTGATTGAGAAAATTGAAAATGAAATGATTGAAGATTTAATCATGGAAGATAATGATGTCTTTAATGAAATTAAAAAAATCATTAAAGAACAGGAACTATCTATCCAAGTGCTCCAATCTAAATATAAATTAGAAATAGAGTTTGTAAAAAAAGGTGATGTCGATTTAGATCCAGGCGTTATAAGACAGGTTAAAGTTTATGTTGCTACCAAAAGAACCCTTCAAGTGGGTGATAAGATGGCTGGTAGACATGGTAATAAAGGTGTTGTGGCAAAAATTGTGCCAGAAGCTGACATGCCATATTTGAAAGATGCTGAGACTATTGAAATCATTTTAAATCCTTTAGGTGTTCCATCGAGGATGAATATGGGACAACTTTTAGAAACTCATTTAGGTTACGCGGCTAAAAAAGAAGGCATATATATCAAAACACCTGTTTTTGAAGGTTTTCCTGAAGATAAAATTTGGGAAATGATGAAAAAACAAGGTTTGTCACCTGATGGCAAATTTGTGCTTTATGATGGTAGAAATGGTGAAAAATTTGATAACCGTGTAGTGGTCGGTTATATCTACATGTTAAAATTATCACACTTAGTTGCGGATAAGATCCATGCAAGAGCCATCGGTCCATATTCTTTAGTAACTCAGCAACCTTTAGGCGGAAAAGCTCAAAGAGGGGGGCAAAGATTTGGGGAGATGGAAGTTTGGGCTTTAGAAGCATATGGCGCGGCTCATTTATTGCAAGAAATGCTAACTGTAAAATCGGATGATGTTGAAGGTCGAACAAGAATTTATGAATCGATAGTTAAAGGTGATAATTCTTTGGTAGCAGGAACACCAGAATCATTTAATGTTTTAATGAAAGAAATGCAAGGACTTTGTATTGATATAAGAGCAGAGTCCATAGCAGAAGATTAATTTACTGGGGAGATGTCAATGAAAGATAACGAGGACTTTAAAGGTAAAGATTCTCAATTTGATAAGTTAACGATTAAAATAGCCTCAAATGATGTTATTGAAAACGTTTGGTCAAGAGGTGAAATCAAAAAACCGGAAACTATCAATTATAGGACGTTTAAACCCGAAAAAGGCGGGCTATTTTGTGAAAAAATATTTGGTCCTGTCAAAGACTGGGAATGTGCCTGTGGAAAATACAAAAAGATAAAACACAAAGGAATAATTTGTGATAGATGTGGAGTTGAAGTTACTCTTTCTAAAGTTAGAAGAGAGAGAATGGCTCACATAGCACTTGCTGTTCCTGTTGTTCATATTTGGTTTTTCAAAACTATGCCATCAAAAATTGGCAATATCTTAGGGCTTTCAGTTTCTGAAATTGAAAGAGTTATTTATTATGAAGAATATATAGTTACCGATTCTAGAGAATCAGATTTAGAAAGAAAACAGCTTTTAAATGATAGCCAATATAGAGAAGCTCAAGAAAAATGGGGACCAAATGGTTTTGCTGCTAAAATGGGAGGAGCTGCTATTCATGATCTTTTGAAACATGAAGATCTAAATGGAGTTGTTCTCGAGCTTAAAGAGAAACTTAGAAAAACAAAATCAATGCAAGGAAGGGTTAAACTTGCCAAACGTCTTAAAATTGTTGAAGGATTAGTTTTATCTCCCAATTCTCCTGAATGGATGGTGCTATCGGCTGTGCCTGTAATCCCACCTGATCTTAGACCCCTTGTACCTCTAGATGGAGGAAGATTTGCGACTTCTGATCTGAACGATTTATATCGAAGAGTTATCAATAGAAATAATAGACTTAAATCTATTTTAAAACTGAAAACGCCAGATGTAATTATTCGAAATGAGAAAAGAATGTTGCAAGAAGCTGTCGATGCTCTTTTTGATAATGGAAGACATGGCCATCCCGTGATGGGTGCGGGTAATCGCCCTCTAAAATCACTCTCTGAAATGCTTAAAGGAAAACAAGGTAGATTTAGACAAAATCTACTTGGAAAAAGGGTTGATTATTCAGGAAGATCAGTTATCGTTATTGGTCCTGATCTCAAATTTAATCAATGCGGACTTCCCAAACAAATGGCACTGGAGCTTTTCGAACCGTTTATTGTTAAAAGATTAAAAGAATTAGATTATGTTTATACTATTAGATCAGCTAAAAAATTAATCCAAAAACAATCAGAAGAAGTTTGGGATGTTTTAGAAGAGATTATCAAAGGACATCCAGTTTTATTAAACCGTGCGCCAACGCTTCATAGATTAGGAATCCAAGCTTTTGAGCCGATCTTGATAGAAGGTAAAGCTATCAGGATTCATCCGCTTGTAACTCCAGCTTTTAATGCTGACTTTGATGGAGACCAAATGGCAGTACACATACCCCTATCTATCGAAGCTCAATTAGAAGCTAAATTACTTTTAATGGCCCCTGATAATATTTTCTTGCCATCTTCTGGAAAACCAGTTGCACTGCCTACTCAGGATATGATCTTAGGTTTATATTATTTAATGATGGATCCTAGCTATGATCCAGAAAAACATGGTAAGAAACTAAAAATATTTGCCAATCCTGAGGAAGTGCTTCTAGCTTTGGGTGCTGCTCAAAGTTGGTCTCGTTTCAAAGATGGGAAAGAGGACAATAGAATTGATGAAGTTGGAAAAGGTATTTTCGTTCATGAAAGAATAAAAGTTCGTATCCTTGGTGGTATTATTGATACAACTCCTGGAAGAGTGATATTTAATACTATTGTTCCTAAAACTTTAGGTTTTCAAAACTATGCTCTTAGAAAGAAAAGATTATCTGAACTTGTTTTAGATTGTTATAAACAAATAGGTCTTGAAGCAACAGTTCAGTTTTTAGATGATATGAAAAACCTAGGGTTTGCAGAAGCCACTAAAGCTTCTCTTTCAATGGGAGTTACTGATGTTAGAATTCCTGCCAATAAAAAACAAATCATCGAAAGCTCTTACAAAAGAGTTGCTAAAGTTAAAAAGCAATACCAAGATGGAATTATCACTGAAGGTGAGCGTAAATCTAAAATAATTAGTATTTGGACAGAGGTTTCTGATTCATTATCTGATGAGCTTTATAAATTAATTAGTGAACCCCATAATGATGAGCTTAATCCATTATATCTTATGATGGACTCAGGTGCTAGAGGAAACAGATCTCAGGTTAAACAGCTTGGTGCTATGAGAGGTCTTATGGCAAGACCTTCTGGTGAGATCATTGAATCTCCAATTGTTTCTAACTTTAGAGAAGGACTAACCGTCTTAGAATATTTTATATCTACTCACGGAGCTAGAAAGGGTCTTGCCGATACAGCTTTAAAAACTGCGGATTCTGGATATCTAACCAGAAGACTTGTCGATGTATCTCAAGATGTAATAGTTGTCGAAGAAGATTGTCAAACTCTAAATGGTATTGAAGTTGCCCCTATCAAGCAGGGACAAGAAGAGCTTTTATGTTTGAAAGATAGAATCTTTGGAAGAACCATTTGTGATGATATCTACCTGCCTGGTGATAGTACGAAAATTTTAGCAAAAATATCAGATGTTTTAAATGCTAAACAAGCTCAAGCTATCGATGATGCCGGTATTGAAAAAGTAAAAATCAGATCTCCTCTTACTTGCGAATCGCAAAAAGGTACCTGCTCAAAATGTTATGGACTAAACTTAGCTACTGGTAATCTTGTTGGAATGGGAGAAGCTATAGGAATTATTGCTGCTCAATCTATTGGAGAACCTGGAACGCAGCTGACTATGAGAACATTCCATATCGGTGGTATTGCCTCATCGCTGGCAAGCCCTCAGCTTATTGCAGATCAAGATGGTATTATTGTTTATAAAGATTTAAGAGTAGTTCAAAACGATGAAGGTATTTGGCTTTCTCTTAATAAAAATGGTACAATTAATATCGTTAGAGATGAAGGTCGATCTTTAGAAGAGTATAGAAAGCTATTAGATTCTAAATCCATCGAACCTCTTCAAGTATTTACTGTCGATCTTGGAACAAAAATAATTGTTGCCGATGGTACTAAAATTGATAAGAAAACAAAAATAGCTGAGTCGGAACAGCATAGTTCTCCTATAATTTGTGAAAGAGAAGGATATGCTAAATTTGAAGATTTAGTCGAAGGAATCTCGACTCAAAAAGAGATCAACAAACAATCTGGACAAGTAGAGCTTAGAGTAAAACAACACAGAGGTGAGCTGCATCCGCAAATATCTGTCTTTGCAGATTTAGAGTATAAAGAGCTTGTTGGTACTTATGTAATTCCATCCGGTGCCCTAATCTCTATTAAAGAAAAAGATTTTGTAAAACCTGGACAAATCCTAGCTAGACTTCCAATCGGCGCTATCAAAACAAAAGATATCGTTGGTGGTCTCCCTAGAGTTGCTGAGCTATTTGAAGCCAGAAGACCAAAAGAAGCCGCTGAGATTGCGAAAATAGATGGTGTTGTCGACTTTAAAGGTGTTCAAAAAAATAAAAGAATCTTAGTTGTTAAAGATGATGAGACTGGAATGGAAGAAGAACACCTAATTCCTCTCTCTAAACATATAATAGTTCAAAAAGGTGATTTAGTTGTCAAAGGACAACAAATTACTGAAGGCTTAATAGTTCCACAAGAGATTTTAGAGATATGTGGTGTTAGAGAACTTCAAAAATATCTCGTCAACGAAGTTCAAGAGGTTTACCGCTTACAAGGTGTTGATATCAATGATAAACACATCGAGATTATCACCCGTCAAATGCTTCAAAAAATTAAGGTCACTGATCCTGGCGATACAACATTCTTATATGGCGAAGATGTTGATAAAAAAATCTTCCATGAAGCTAATAGAAAAACTATGGAAGAAGGTGGAAAACCAGCTCAAGCGATGCCAGTTTTACTTGGAATTACTAAAGCCTCTCTTGGCTCTGAATCTTTTGTATCAGCTGCATCTTTCCAAGAAACTACTAAAGTTTTAACAGGAGCTGCCACAGAGGGTGCAACAGATTATCTTCGTGATTTCAAATCAAATCTAATTATGGGACATATTATTCCAGGTGGTACCGGATTTGAATATCATAAAAAACTAGCTAAATTTGTTGATGAACAACCTGTAGAAAAATCTCTCTTTATTTTTGATGATGATATCAATATTAAAGACTTGATTGAAAAAGAAACTCATAAAACAACGCCATCTGCTTAAAAACGTTATTCAAAAGAATTCTCCACTTAAAAATTAATAAAATTAAGTGGAGAAAATTTATTAGGTCTTTGTAAAATCCAAAATTCTCTATACGATTTTATAATACAATTTTGGATCATTTTGAGAAAAAATTATATGAATTGTTATAGTAGAGATTTAATTTCTAATTCTAAAGCTTATATATATATAGATTGAAAAAGGCTCTTTATTCTCTTACTCATTTTCCCATTGTTCTCTTTTTCTTATTTAGCATTAGCTGATTGATTAGTGTCTATGCATCAATTTGGTATTTTTCCATCTGCCTACAAAGCGTCTTTCAACCGTTTTTCCATCTGCTCTAAGGTATTCTAGAATGGCCATCTCCAGTGAGACCATATCTTCCATCTCCCATATCACCCCATGTGCCTGTTTGGCGTTTTTCAATCGTTCTATCTGCTCTAAAGTCTTCTTGAGTACCCTTTCCAGTTAAACCCCTTCCTCCACTTCCTATATCACCCCATGAGCCTGTATAGCGTCTTTCAATCGTTCCATCTGCTCTAAAGGTTTCTTTAGTACCCTTTCCAGTTAAATTCCATTTTCCATCTCCTATATCATCCCATGTGCCTGTATAGCGTCTTTCAATCGTTTCATCTGCTCTAAAGTTTTCTTGAATACCCTTTCCAGTTAAATTCCATTTTCCATCTCCTATATCATCCCATGTGCCTATACTGCGTCTTTCAATCGTTCCATCTACTCTAAAGTCTTCTTGAATACCATTTCCAGTGAAACCCCGTCCATCTCCTATATCACCCCATGTGCCTGTTTGGCATGATTTAATTTTTCCATCTGCTCTAAAGGTTTCTTTAGTACCCTTTCCAGTTAAATTCCATTTTCCATCTCCTATATCATCCCATGT
>JAAKFJ010000024.1 GCA_011064745.1 Candidatus Anoxychlamydiales bacterium
ATTAACATCTATTGGATTTGGAATTTTCTTATCAATATTTTTTGCTATTTGAGGCAATTTATAAGAGACATTAGGCTCAGGAATTTCTATAGGCTTTTGCTCTGGGGCTAGAGCAACAAACTCCTTGGATTCTGAAGCTAGCTCTACATTACTAGATTCCTGATTTGTATTAGCGTCAGAAAATAACATCTCTTTAGCATCGATGCTTATTTCTGCAATAGGTTTTGAAGATACAGTTTTTGTATCTTCTTTAGCCTTTTCTCTCCCGGTAACAGCAAAGGTAAATAAAACAACAAGTAGCGCTGCATTTACAAGAACTGATATTATGATTGTATCTCTTCGAGACATTTTTTTATCTCCTCATAATCTATTTACAATTTTTTTAAATTCTTCTCCTCTATGCTCAAAATTTTTAAACATATCAAAACTTGAACAACCAGGAGAGAATAAAATACTATAATTTTTTTTAGCTAAGCTAAAAGCTTTTTCTAAAGCTATTTTTAAGCTAGAACATATTTGCACTTTAAAACCTTTTAGCTCTTTTTCAATTTTTTTACTACTCTCACCTATTAATAAAATATATTCCACTCTATTTTCAAATACTTTTTTCCACTCATTATAACTAGATCCCTTATCAACCCCACCAGCGATTAAGATAATTGGTGTTTGTATTTTCATCACCGCATAGATAACAGAGTGAACATTCGTAGCTTTACTATCATTGTAAAAAGAAATGTTCTTTATTTCACGAACAAATTCTAATCTATGCTCTACTTTTTTAAATGTCTTTATCGCTTTTAAGATATTTTCTTTTTCAATGCTTAAATCCATACAAACATCTATAGCGATATCAACTACATCTTCTTTAACTTCTTTTATATTAATATTACTATTTTTTACAATAAAGGTTTTTAAAACTTTTTGAGTGGCATATAAAAAATTTTCATTTTTCAAACATCTCAAAATGTTTAATTTGGCTTCTACATAATCTTCAAAAGATAAATATCTATCCAAATGATCCGGAGTAATATTGGTAATAATTGCAGCATCTAAAAATTTTGTATACATTTTCTCTAACTGAAAAGAGCTCAGCTCAATTATCAAAATATCATCTATATCAGCTTGGTTAATATAACTTGTTATTGGGGTTTTGATATTGCCTAAAGCTTTAGCTTGTATATTGTTTTCATTTAAAATATGGACAATTAATTTGGTTAGAGTCGTTTTGCCATTAGTACCTGTAATCCCGATGCATCTATTTTTTAAAAATAGAGCTCCAAGTTCAACCTCTGATATTATTTCAATGTTATTTTTTTGAGCTTTTTTTAAAATTTCATGTTTTGGGTCTATACCCGGTGAAACAATAACTTTTTCAATCTTAGAAAAATCAACTAAATTTTTCTTAAAAATTTCAATATTCTTATTTTTTTTTAACTTTTTTATCTCATCATCTTCTTTTAGATTATTATCTATGGCTATAACTTTTTTATTTTGACTGAGCAGAAAAAAGGCAGCTGCCCTGCCACTGAGTCCTAAACCTAAAATTAATTGTTTTTTTTGCATAAATAAACTTTACTGAAATTTTAATGAGGCTACACCAATTATCGCAAGTAGCAGACCTATTATCCAAAAACGAAGAACTACTTTTGTCTCTGGCCACCCTTTATATTCAAAATGATGGTGAAGTGGTGAGCATAAAAAAATCCTTTTTTTATTTCTATATTTATAGCTTAAAACCTGCAAAATAACAGAAAGAGCCTCCGCTACAAAAATACCCCCAACAATAGCAAGTAAAACCTCACGTCTGAGAAGTATTGCGCTCACGCCTATTACCCCTCCGAGCGCTAAAGAACCGGTATCGCCCATAAAGATCTGCGCTGGAAAACCATTATACCACAAAAAACCTAAACAAGCTCCAGCAATCGCAAATAAATAAATCGCAATCTCCGAGCTATTTTCAAGATAGATTATATTTAAATATCTCGCCATTTGAATATGATTAGATAAAAAAGCAAATAAGCCAAGTGAGACCGCCACCATCACCAAACAACCGGCCGCCAGACCATCTAATCCATCGGTTAAATTCACAGCATTCGAAGTTCCGGTTATTACAAAAACCATCAAGATAAAAATAAAAAAAATCCAAACGCCTTTAAAAACAATTGGTTTTTTATAAAAAGGAATATAAAGTCTCGAAAAATACTCTTTAGAGCTTATATTTATCCCTTTTGAAATATTTGTAGTTTTGGCTTTAACAATATGCTCTTTAGCAAGCTTATTTGTTAAAAATTCTTTTTTTGCAATTTTTTCCCCCACTGGCCAAAGAAGATATATAGCAATGAAAACAGCGAAAATAATCTGCAATAAAAACTTTAGTTTCGAAGGCAATCCCTTAGAATTTTTATGTTTCAATTTCAAATAATCATCTAAAGCTCCAACAAGACCTAACCAAAGAGTTGTAATGAGTAAAATAACCGTAAAAATATTTGATAAATCCATCCACAAAATTAAAGATATTATCATCGAAAATAATATTAATATCCCCCCCATTGTCGGAGTGTCTTTTTTCTTTTCATGAAGCTCTGCTAAAAGAGGGCAACTCTCTTTAGTTCTAATTTTTTGTCCAACTTTCATCACATATAATTTTTTGATAAAAAGTGGTCCAAAAAATATTGTAATAATTAAAGATGTAATAGCCGAGAGCATCATCCTTGTCGAGGTATAGGTAAATACACTCGGAAATGTCATATGAAAAAGAGAGTAGAGATATTTTATTAATAAAAGAAGCATCTTTTCACCTTAAAATACCATCTTAGAAAATTTGTAAAAATTCATCAATTTATTAAATTTTTATTTTTCAAATATGAAATGTGTAGATAGTATAATTTTTTTTTCTAAATTCTTTTTCCGAATATTCTTAAACTCATGTATAAGTAGTTGAATTTTTTTATTTGAGATTTATGAGTGTAGTTGGAGATCTTAAAAGTTGTTTTGCTAACATGCCAGATAGAAGCTCTTTTTTAGAAGATTCTCAGGGCTATAATTTTCCCAAACTCCCATCTAGTTCCATGAATGGAATTATTTATAAATCTCCTTTTGACACATCTATCGAAGTTACAAGACAAGTATATGAAGCACAGATGACTTTATTAGATTCAATGGATAAAGTATTGAACTTATCTTCATCTATTCCTCCAAACACCCCGGACAAAGATGAAAAATTATTTAAAGAT
The DNA here is from genome assembly GCA_011064745.1 of Candidatus Anoxychlamydiales bacterium. Classification (GTDB taxonomy): domain Bacteria; phylum Chlamydiota; class Chlamydiia; order Chlamydiales; family SM23-39; genus JAAKFJ01. The sequence continues at coordinate 3,234 of JAAKFJ010000024.1, forward strand.
ATATTTGTGCAAGAGATTAAAAGAATAAACCTATTTTTCTCTGCAACGCATTGGCAGTTTTTAGATAATATTATTTTTTCAGATTTTTGGATTAAATATAACCTACTCCAGCCATCAGGTTTATTCTTAATCGAAAAAATATACCATGTAGCAAAAAATGCTTTATTAAATGCAATTCCTACCATTTATAATAGAGCTAATGAATATTTTAATTTTTCTACCGGTTATTTTAACATAACACAAAAAGAGCAAGATATATTAGCTAAATTATTACAAAGAGCTTGGCAAAAACACAAAAAAGATTTCAAAGAAGAGGATATTGCTGATATATCAGTTTTTTTTACTATCTCTGATACCAGACCTGCAAGATGTTACGGAATTTCTTTTGATGTTATTGTTAGGCAAACAGATCAAAACGGCAAAGTTAGACTGGTCCATAAATGCTTATATTCTGCAACAGATCATATAGATCCAGAACTTAGAGCTTTTTACTTACAGATAGATTGGTTAAAATTTAATAAGACTTATTCTAAAAAAGAGCTTGAGATATTAAAAAGTTCTGAGAAAAGCAAAAAAAGCTCCATGAATTGTTGGGATCACGCTGCCATTGGAGCTATACTCTTAGATAAATCGTTAATGAGAGCTCTAATATCATTAGAAGGAAAGGGAGAGCTAGAAAAACCAGCTTTAGATGACAAGATAGATAGATTAAAAGAAGATTGCGAAGACTTGAAGAATTTTAGCTCTCTTTATGCTTCTACAATATCTGCTGAAAATAGATCTAAATATTTAATCGATTGTATCTTTGCTTGTTTATATTTCAAAGATGACTTAGAAAAACAAAAAAAAGTTATAGAGAGATATAGTCCATTTATAAGAAAATACACATTTGGATTAATTGATGAGCGCTCTCAAGAAGATGCGATTAGAGTTCTAAATTATGTAATAGAGGTCTTATCAAATCAAGGCAAACTACCTCAAATAAAAGTTAAAAAAACAAGAGTTTTTAGTGAAGATGTTTGCACAACTCCACGCAAAGTTGATAAAGAGATGATTGATGATACCTACGGTATTTTACAAATCAATCTCTCCTCCTATTATACTCCAGAATCGACCTCTTTAACTTTTCAATCTATGGATGCAACTTTTTTGATTAGCGCTTATTTTGATAATGCACCTTTTGAGAGTTTAGAAGACTATGATCCAAATGATGAAAAAAAACCATCTAATTGGACAGTAACTGAGGAGTCAAAAAGATTTGTCGAAAAACCCGATGGCATATCTTTTCATTTTGAAAGATTTTTTCAAAGTTTTGAAAATAGAGGTTCTAAAATGAATCTTATCCTAAAAAACATCCCCCTTTTCTTAAAATATGAAGATGATAAATTTGTTGCAGATAAAACCGGCGAATATCGCCTAAATTCAGTAATCATTCACAGTGGGACTTTAGATAATGGGCATTATTATTTGGTTTATAAAGATAAAGATCAGTGGTATTTAAAAGACAATACTAAGGATCTTTCAGATAAAGAAGTGTTAAAATTGAGTGAGGACCAACTAAACGAACACTTAAAAGACTCGGTTTATCTTCATTATGAAAAACCATGAAGAGTTAAGATAAAAAAAATATTTTCATAAATAATCAAAAATCTTTTCCATCTCTAAAAACCTAGAACCTTTGATTAAGATGACATCATCTTTTTTGATAGTATTTTTCAAATATGTAGCAATGTTTTTTAAAGTAGAAAACTTTTTAGCCTTTTGAATCTGATTTTCAACATTTTTAGGCCAAAAGTCCCCTATACATAAAATTTCATCGACATATTTATTGGCAATTTGCAATATTTCTAAATGGACTTTATTAGAGAGTATCCCATAGCTAGAATGGGTTCCTAAAACAGCTATTTTTTTACCCTTATTTTTAGGTAGATTTTTCAAAGCTGCAATTGTTGCATCTGGATTACCATTGTAATAATCTTTAATAAACAAAACCCCTTGAATCTTTTCTTTTTCAAATCTCATCCTCACAGGTTTTAATTTATTTAAATTTTTTAAAATATTTTCATAGCTTGCATTGGCTAATCTACAAACAGCAATAGCAGCTGTTACATTCTCCAAAAGATGAGTCTCTTTAAATGGAGGAACAATTGTTGTTTTTCTATCCATCTCATAGAAGATGTTTTTTTTAATATCGAAATAAAAATCAGCTTTTTTATCCTCTATTGAAAACGTTAAAAATTTTTCTTTTGAAAAAGCCTTTAAATGAGCCATATTTTTATTGATTAATTTATGTTTTGTTTTTTTATCTGAAAATATCTCTTTTTTACCTCTCGCTAAATTCTCTATGGTCTTTAGATCTCCAGGATAGCTCGCCAATTGAGTAATAAGTGCAATATCTGGAGGGGCTATTTTTATAAGTTTTTCAATTTCATTTTTTTCATCCATGGCCATCTCTAAAACCAAAAAATCAACGTTTTTATCGATATTTAAAATAGCTATGGGAAGACCTGCTTGGCTGTTATAGCTTTCATAAGTCTTCGAAACTTTAAGATCTGATGAGAGAAGCTCAAAAATAAACTCTTTGGTGGTTGTTTTACCAGAAGTGCCAGTAACAGCGATGATTTTAGCTGAACTTTTCTTAAGAGCTTCAGCTGCAAGGGATTGTAAAAAAGACAAAACATCATCTACTCTAATAAGCTCAATATCAAGGCTTTGATTATCAGGAATATGATCTTTTTGTATAATCGCTGCAACCACCTTATTATTAGCTACATCTTGTAAATACTCATGGCCATCTGTTTTTTCACCCTTCAGAGCAAAAAAAATATTTCCTTTTTTTATCAATCGGCTATCTATTTGATAACCAGTGAATTGCCTTTTTAGAATTTCTTGAACAATCTTATCCACCTTAGTATTAGCTTCTTAACAAGGCCTAATTATTAAGATTATGTTAAGTTTTTTATTGAAATTATAATAAAATATTTAGTATAATAATAATAGAAAATAATAAAAAAAAGTAACTATTTATGACAAGTGTAAGACCCCCAGATCCTAATCCTCCTTCACCAGGAGCCCCAGTCCCATCTACTGAAGAATCAGGGCAGGGTTCTGTTGCTGTAACGCCTAAAAGCTCAGCATCTCTTAGTGATATTCATGGAAAGACTAGAATAACAGATACTCATAGGGTAACAAAATTTGATCCCGCTATAAAAATAAAAATTGGTGGCAAAAATTTTTCTATTACCTTTAAAAGACCGAGAGTGAAAACGCCTGTAGAATATAGCGCCCCAAAATATGTTAATGATCCTGATAGTTTTTCTGGAACAGATACTATCGCAAAATTGCCGGGTGGTAAAAAATTTCTTTCTGGATACTCCAAAACAGGTCACTGGCTTAGAAAAAATCAAGCAACTCGAGGCATTTATAATACAGCCAACAGAAAATTTGGTTTCACAGATGATTATCATGAATTATCAGAAGAAGAAGAGGAAAAAATATCTCAAAAAATGGATGAAGCATGGACAAAATATTCTAAAGAATATGTCAAAAAAAATAAGGTAAAATTAGATATTGATGATGTTTTAGGTCTTAGACTAGAAATGAATACCAAAGAGAAAGAATTCGATTTTGATAAGCCTTTTTATTTCTATATTTTTGTTAAAAAAAGAGATAAAGAGGGCAACATCCTAAAATATAAAGACGGCGACTTCAAATTTGAAATTATTCATCTACATTCTGGCAAAGTAGCTAAAGGTGATGTTTTGGGCCTCGCTGCTACAGCCATTGATTTAACAATTGATAGAAAAATTTATCAAACTTTTGAGAAATACTTTGAAGCAAGAGATATAGGTTTTAAAGAGGTCTCAGATATTGAAGAGGATACATCTGAAGAAGGCATTGATAAAAACATCTGTTATTTACACTCAATGTTAAATTTTGCTAAAGGGTTAAAATCTAAAGAGGAACAAAAAACTGAATTTAATAAGCCAAAATCTGACATGGATAGAGATGCAATGGCTTTAAAAGATAAAATGGGAATTGCTGGTACTGATGAAGAAGATGTCCATGAGAAATTATTAGCTAGTGGTCTAATCAAAAATCCTGAGAGCTTTTCAACTCGCAAACTAAAATATTATGATAATCCTAGTTGGCTTACCTGTTGGTTGAATCCTTACGAATTAGCAGGTATGCCAGAAGAGAGCCAAGAGCCTATTCCATCTTTATCTATAACAGACAAAAAGGATCTACAAGATAGTTTAGATAAGCATCATTTAAATACCGATGCTACAAAATGTGGCATTTTAAAAGATGCATCGGGTGTAGATCGCAACATAACTAAAGAACACACTGTATACACAAAAAAACCTCCATATTTAATTTTACATGTTAAACGCTTTAATAATAATTCTAAAAAAATATCAACTCCAATTACAGTTCCAGATAAACTTGAGCTCAAAGCTGATATTAACATATCTAAAGAAGCTGCCGGTGATCAAAGCTCGGTAAAATATCCTTTAAAAGGCTTTATTTATCATCAAGGAGATTCAATTCACAGCGGTCACTATATTACATATATGATAGATCCTGATGGAAACTGGAGAAAATATAATAATCTTGATAAAGATTCATATGGAACAATAGTTGAAAAATCTGATAAAGAGTTTTCTGATAGAAAAAAACGAGCTTATTTATATTTATATAAAGATGATGAGAATAGAGTCTCTACTACCCATCTAGATGATAGCTCAAAAAAAGCCCCCCCTCCTACAAAAGCTGCTCAAGATAAATTAGATGAAGCTCAAAAGGAAAGGTTTCCTTTATAATTTTAAAATTTTTTCTTTAAAAATTCAATTCCTTGATTTTCTATTTCAATTTTTGGCATAATGCAAATCAATTTTTGGTGGCATGGCCAAGTGGTAAGGCAGGAGCCTGCAAAGCTCCCATTCCTCAGTTCGAATCTGAGTGCCACCTTTTTTTATCTTATTAAATTTTATGTTATATATTATATCAACACCTATTGGCAATTTAGAAGACATTACTCTAAGAGCGATTAGAATAATGTCAAAATGTGATTATATTCTATGTGAAGATACTAGAATTAGCCGAAGGCTACTTGAAAAATATGAGATAAAAACTCATCTAATAAGCTTTCATAAATTCAATGAAAAAAAACTTCAAAAAAAAATTATTGAAGATTTACAAAGCAAAAAGACTATTGGCTTAATATCTGATGCAGGCACTCCGCTTATCTCAGATCCAGGCTATAATCTTGTATCCACTTGTTTACAAGAGGATATTAAAGTTGAAGCAATCCCAGGACCATCTAGTATTATACAAGCTCTCGTTTTATCAGGTTTTGAAACAGCTCCTTTTCAATTTTTAGGCTTTCTACCTAAAAAGCCCTCTGATTTAAATTTTTTCATTAAAAAAATGCTATTTTTTGATGGGACCTCTTTAGTCTTTGAGAGCGCTAAAAGAATCAAAAAAACAGTTGAAAAAATAGCTTCTTTAGATCCAGAAAGACAGATCGCTATTTTAAAAGAGTTAACCAAAAAGTTTGAAAAGCGAATAGCCTTCTCTGCTAAAGAGATGGCAAAATACCTAAACACCCATCCTATAAAAGGAGAGATCGTCTTAGCTGTGCAAAAGGGTAAAATAATCGATGATATCAGCATAGATGAGTGTATAAAGCTTTTGCGAAGTTTGCATGGTTTTGATTTAAAAGAAGCTATTAAATTTACTGCTAAAATCAAAGATATGCCTAAAAAAGAGCTCTACAACAAATTTTTAAAAGACAGAAAATAGATCTATCTGAAAAATAAAATAAAACTTTTATTTTTCTTTTTTGAAAGTATATAATCGTTTTTTTTAAAGATAAAATACAAAGGCTAAAATATGTCGTCTAATCCAAAAGAAATTATTTTCGAAGAAGTTGCAAGAGAAAAACTAAAAAAAGGAATAAATGTGCTGGCTGATGCAGTTTCAGTAACTCTAGGTCCTAAGGGAAGAAATGTGGGTATTGCTTCTTGGGCAATGCCAAAGATAACGAATGATGGAAATTCAGTTACAGATGAAATTGAGCTAAAAGATAGCTTTGAAGATATGGGAGTGCAATTAGCAAAAGAGGCGGCAGCAAAGATAAAACAAAGCGCAGGAGATGGAACTACGACGGGGATTGTTCTTCTTCGATCTATTGTTAATGAGGGAATGAAAAACATCACATCTGGAGCTTCAGCTATTGGAATAAAAAGAGGCTTAGAAAAAGGATTGGATAAATTGCTTGGTGAAATAGACAAATTATCTAAAAAGATAAAGACAGATGAAGAGATCAAAAACATTGCAACAGTATCTGCATCATCTGATGAAACCATTGGCTCTGATATAGCCGCAGCTTTTAAGCTTGCTAATTCTCAAACTTCGATAACGATTGAAAGTGGGAATAAAAATGAGACTGAAATTGAGCTTGTTGAGGGTATGGAAATTGAAAGGGGTTATTTAAGTCCATATTTTTGCACTGATCCAAAAAAGATGATCGTAGAGATGACAAACCCAAAAATTTTAATTACGGATAAAAAAATAAACTCTATTCAAGATCTTTTGCCAATTTTACAAACAGCGACATCCACCTCTCAAGAGCTCATAATAATAGCTGATGAGTTGGATTCAGATGCTCTTGCAACATTGGTTATCAACAATCTTAAAAAAGTCGTTAAAGTTGCTGCTATAAAAACACCAGGGTTTGGTGATAAAAGAAAACAGATGCTAGAGGATTTAGCGCATTTGGTTGGGGGCACTTACATCACAGAAGATAAAGGTTTAATCTTAAAAGAAGCATCTTTTGAAGAGCTCGGTTCCGCTGAGAAAATCATTATCAGCAAAGATAAAACTTTGATCATAAATGGCAAAGGCAAAAATATTCAAAAAAGAATCGATCAATTAGAAAAAGAAATTGAAAATACCAAAGACAATTTAGACAGAGAGGATCTAGAAAAAAGAATCGCTAAATTAAAAGGCGGGGTTGTAATAATTAAAGTTGGCGCTGGATCTGATAGTGAACTAAAACAAAAAAAACAAAAATATGAAGATAGTTTAAATGCAACCAAAGCAGGAATTGAAGATGGGATTGTTCCTGGAGGCGGCATCTGCCTTTTAAGGCTGCAAGAGACGCTAAATAATATAGAAGCCTCTCAAGATGAAGCAGTCGGTATAAACATTCTTAAAAAGGCTTTAAAAGCACCTATAAAACAAATAATTTCGAACGCTGGCTTTGATCATCATTTAATTATTGATGAGATACTTCAAAAAAAATCGACATTTGGTTTTGATGTGATAAAAGAAAAAGTTACTGATTTTATTGAAACTGGGATTATTGATCCGGCTAAAGTTGTTAAATCTTATCTTATAAACGCTATATCTATTGCTAAGGTGATTTTGCTCTCTGATGCTTTGATTGCTGATGCAAAAGAAGAAGAAAAATAAATTATTTATAACCCAAGATTAAAAAAAAATCTTGGGTTTTTTTGAATGGTTTTGAAGCAAAAGCAATAATTTTTAAATAAAAGAGCTCTTATGGAAACTAAAAAAGCTGCGATATTACCTGTAAAGAGTATTGGCGATGCTCTTCTTTTAATGATAGGCGCTAATCACTTGAAAAATTTAGGTTATGACGTCACCATTTTACATGACAATATTAGATCATTAAGAAATTGGTTTCCAAAATTTAATTTCAAAAAATATTCATCTGATGCTTTAAAAAATTTTGATCATGTTTTTGTACAAAACGATGAATCAAAATTACAAAAAATACTTTTTCTTAAAGAAGCTCTAAAAAACAAAAAATTAAGTGTTCTTTACTTTAGATATAATAAATCCAAACACGGCCCTATTTCTAATTTAGACATCACACTTGAAGAGAAACAACCGATAGCGATAAGTTTAGCTAATTCATTTCAAAAGTTTTTAAAAATAGAGAACAATTTTTCGCAAAAACTAGATACTGGGATAGTTATCCCCCAGGGTCTAATATTTAAAAAAAATCCAAAAAGAATCATCCTCCAACCAACGAGCGGTGATACAAAAAAATGTTGGAGCAAAAAAAAATTCATCCGCCTTGCCAAGAGATTAAAAAATTTAGGTTTCCACCCAATTATTAGTGTTGCACCACATGAGAGAGCAAACTGGTTATTTGTTCAAAATTTAGGTATCGATCTTCCTCTCTTTCATACCCTTAGTGAGTTTGCCAGCTATCTTTATGAATCAGCTTATCTCATTGGTAATGATTCATTTGCTATTCATTTAGCCTCACTTATGAAAATTGATCATATAATGATTGCGGCAAGTAAAAAACTCATAAAAACCTGGCAAGGAGGCTGGTTAAAATCTAATATAATACTGCCCCCTTCTTGGGTTCCTAATCTTAAACACTTCAGACTCAGAGAAAAGAGTTTTCAAGCTTTCATTTCAACAAGAAAGGTATTAAAGGTTTTCAACTCAACTTATTCAAAATAAATACCTTATAAGATAATATTTAAATTTAAAATATAGTAAAAAATAATTATAATGCTGTAACCGTTTTATAATTAATTCATTGAATTATATAATAAATATTCGATTTGATTAGTAATTAATATTAGTAATAAAATTATAGATAGGAAGGGAGGGAAAACATGAAAAACACACCAAGTAACATGATGAAATTCATGAAAAAGGTTTCTAAAGAAAGTATGCAAGAAGCTGAGGGACAAGAAGGAGATGAATCATATAAAAATGAATTCACAAAAGAGATCTCATCGAAGCAAAATCGTCAGAAGGTAAAGAAAAGTAAAGCTAAAGCTAAAGCCCAAAGGAAAAGTAAAACCCCAACTCATTTAGACTCAGATGAAAAGAACAAGAAAATGAAGGAGAGGACGCCTAGAATTAGAGAAAGGTCCAATAAAAAGCAGATTCGGCTTTAAATAAAAGGTTTTTTCAGTTATAATTAATTTAAGTTTTTAATATAAAAAGACTTAAATATGATTAAAATAGCCCAAATATCAGATTTACATTTTTCAACTTTTAGCCTCAAAATAAAAGATCTATTTTCTAAAAGACTAATTGGCATGGTTAATCTATTAATAAATAGAAAAAAATCATATATCGATAAGCATTTATATAAATTGCCATCTCTTTTTAGATCTTTAGATTTAGATTACGTTTTTATAAGTGGCGATTTAACCTCGACTTCTTTGATAAAAGAGTTTGAAAAGGCCAAAAAGTTTACTTCATCTTTTGATAAAGACTTAAAATTTTTCATTATTCCTGGTAACCACGATCAATACACTAAAAAGGCATTTCAAAAAGATTTTTTTTATAATTTTTTTGAAAATAAGAATAAACTACAAACAAAGAGTTTAAAAAAAGATAAAATAGAGATACTCTCTTTATCTGATAAATGGGTCTCAATCGGCCTTGATACCACTTTAGCGACTTCTTTATTTTCTGCTTCTGGACTCTTTTCTAAAGATTTAGAGAAAACTTTAATTGAAATCTTAGATGCTATTCCAAAAGATAAAAATATAATCTTGATCAATCATTTTCCAATTATCCATATAGCTCCAAAAAGAAAACACCTTAAAAGACGAGCTGTTTTGTTAGATATAATCAAAAAGCATCCAAATATTAAATTATATCTACATGGACATACCCACAAGCTTGCTGTAGAAAAAGAAGATAACCTGCCCTTTATGATTTGCTCTGGCTGTTCTTCTCATAAAAAAAATGGTAGTTTTAATCTTTTTGAAATAGAAAATGATAAATGCAAAGTAATCAACTACAAAATAAAAAATAATAGTTGGCAAAAAAACAAAACCTGGCAACTTCATTTTTGATATGGTGTGGTATAAAGACGGTCTTCGCTTTAAATGCTTAAATAACTGCTCAAATTGCTGCACAGGAGCGCCTGGATTTGTTTATTTGACAGATGGTGAAATTGAAAACATTTCTAATTTTTTTAAAATTTCTAAAAAATCTTTTTTAACAAAATATACAAGACAAGTAAGAAACGGAATTTCTCTTAAGGAAAATTACAAAAACTTTGATTGTTGTTTTTTAAAAGATAAAAAATGTTTGATATATACTCAAAGACCCAAGCAGTGCAAAACTTTTCCTTGGTGGAAAAATAATCTTAAAACAACACAAGCTTGGCAAAATTCAAAAAAAGATTGTCCGGGACTTGATCATGTAGATGGCAAGCTTTATTCTTTTCAAGAAATCCAAAAAAATTTATCAGATGAAGATTTACTTTGATTTTTTAAAAAAATTTCATTAAAAACCAAAGTAAAAGAGTTTTATTTATGGATGAAAATATTTCAGCAAAAAAAAGGATAACCGAGTGGTTAGACGGCCCTTATGATCAAGACACAAAAGATGAAATTAAAAAACTTTTAAAAGAGAATCCTTCTGAACTTTTTTCAAGTTTTTCAAAAACACTTACTTTTGGAACGGGTGGCATAAGAGAAAAGATGGGAATTGGTTCTAATAGATTAAATAAATATACTATAGCAAAAGCTACCCAAGCACTTTGTAATTACATAAAATCTCAAAATATTAAAACTCCTTCAATCTTAATCGGTTTTGATAGTCGAAAAAATTCAAAACTTTTTGCCGAAGAGAGTGCTAAAGTTATTGCTGCCAATGGTATTCAAGCTTTTTTATTTAAAGAGCTCAGACCCACCCCTTTGGTATCTTTTGGATGTCGCTATAAAAGTTGCATCTCAGCGATTATGATAACAGCGTCTCACAATCCTAAAGAATACAACGGTTATAAAGTTTACTGGAAAGATGGAGGCCAGGTTGTACCACCACATGATGTTGCAATCATCGATGACTATTCTAAAATTAAGTCTATTGAAGATGTAAAAGTTTTAGATTCTTTAGAAAGCCCATTAATTAAAATGATCCAAGATGAATTAGATGATGCTTATATAAAAACTCTTTTTTCAATGGATCTTTTTAAAAATGAAGTAAAAAATGCTAATTTGAAAATTATTTATTCAAATCTGCATGGAACAGGCATAACCCTAATGCCAAAATGTTTAGATAAATTAGGGTTTAGAGATGTTCATATAGTCAAAGAACAAGAAGAGGCTGATCCAAATTTTACCAATGCTCCAAAGCCTAACCCTGAAGAGAAACAAGCTCTAGAAATAGGCATAGGTTATCTTAAAGAGAAAAAGGCTGATATTTTTATAGCCAGTGATCCCGATGCGGATAGAATGGGTCTTGTTATCAACCATCGCGGTGAAGAAATAATTTTAACTGGCAATCAGATCGCTTGCATAATGCTAGAATTTTTATGTAAATCAAAATCTCTTTTCTCTAAAACAGCAGCTGTTAAATCAATTGTCACAACCTCTCTTTTTCAAAGGATCTGTGAGCATTATGACATCCACTGTATCGATGTTTTAACAGGGTTTAAATATATTGCCAGCAAAATGAATGAATGGGAAATAGATAATTCTTTTGAATTTATATTTGGCGCTGAAGAATCTCTCGGTTTTTTAATTGAAACTTTTGTAAGAGATAAAGATGCTATCTCAGCATCTTTATTGATCGCAAAAATTGCTCAAGAATTAAAAAATGAGAATAAGACTCTACTTGACCTTTTATACGACCTATATAAAACCCATGGTATTTATAGAGAAAAACAAGCATCTCTGACATTTGAGACAAAAGATGGAATGGATAAGATGAAAGAAATTATGGATAAATTAAGACTTTCTCCGCCAAAAACTATAGGGAATTTAACAATTGGATTTATCGATGACTATCTAAAATCTACAACTTTAGATATTGCAAATAATACCAAAACTCAAATTGCACTGCCTTCCTCTAATGTTTTAAGATTTTGGCTAAATGACAATTCTCAAATTGTCATTAGACCCTCCGGGACAGAGCCTAAAATAAAAATCTACGTAGCTGTTCAAGAATTGAATATAAAAGATTTAAAAAAAGATATCGATGAATGCGATATGCGTCTAAATGCTCTTATCGAAACTATGCGGCTCCAAATAAAATCTTAGCTTCTCTTCTTTCTTTTCAGGATATTTTATTCTTACATGTCTTGTAAGCATTAGAGTATTGATAAATGATTTTTTTACAATTTCAAGCTCTTTAAAAGTAAGTAAACAATCATCGAACTGCCCATCATCTGCTTTGTCTTTCACGATTTTATTCACAAGATTAATAAAAGATTCTTCACAAGTCTCGTCTAATGATCTGGAAGCAGCCTCTATTGCATCTGCAATCATAATAATCGCAGCTTCTTTAGATTTTGGTTTAGGGCCTGGATATCTAAATAATTTTTCGTCAACATCAATAGCTCCTCTTTGATGAAGCTCTAACTCTTTTCTATAAAAATAATAGACTATAGTTGTTCCATGATGCTGTTCAATAATATCGATTATTTTTTTAGGCAGTCTATATTTTTTAGCTAAGATTTCCCCATCAGTTATATGCGAGATGATCACCTGGGCCGATTCTACTGGGGTGAGAAGCTGATGAATATTAATTCCAGAGCCTTGATTTTCTATGTAATAATTAGGATTACAAAGCTTTCCTATATCATGATATAAAGTAGCTACCCTACAAAAAAGAGCATTAGCATCAATCTTTTGAGCCGCAGCCTCCGATAGATTACCCAAAACCAAAGAGTGTTGATAGGAACCTGGAACTTCTAAGGTTATTCTTCTTAAAAGCTCATTATTTGG
>JAAKFJ010000025.1 GCA_011064745.1 Candidatus Anoxychlamydiales bacterium
AGGAGACGTTATTTAGGGTTGATAGTATTAAATTAAAAGGTTCATGCTTAACTTCTAAAGAATTCGGAAGAAGAGTTTGATCCTTTAAGATATCCATAGCTTTGATATAAGCTTTTTTAGCAGTATCGATAGCTCTTCTATCATCATAATCATGAGCAGGGCAGGTCTCATCAATCGTTGTATTATCCTTATCTTGAAGCTTTAATACATCTTTAATTTCAGTTGTAACAGTTTTAATTTTGCCGTCTTTTGGGTATTTATAGACTAATTTTAATTCTATCTCTTTTTTAGTAGTTTTAGTGCCATCTGCATTTTTTACTTCAACATCTTGAGGAACGGATTCAATAATGCTTAGATTGTTTAATGTTTTAATTTCAATGGAATGTTCAGATTGAAGGGCTGCAATACCATGGCTAAGCATTGTTCCAATTAAGGCAGCAACAGCTCTTTGAGAACCTGGCGATGGTTTATTATCTACTTTAGCTATTTCTGTTATTATGTTGTATGTTCTGCCATTAAATTTTATCCTAGCCGGTTCTGTCACAACTTCAGGTGCGGGAAGTGATGGGGAGCGGATTGCGGGTGGTTGTGGTTGAGAGCCCGGTCTGCCGGACAGGCCTTGAGCAGCTCGTTGTCGTTCAAATTCTTGTAATCTTTGCAATTGAGCTGGATCTCCAGGACTTCCAAGTGGTGGTGGTGGTGGTGCCATAAATTAACCTCTATTTATTTTAGTTTTATTAAATTAATATTAAGTATTATTATATATGATTAATTTGAATTATTCAATAAAATTATATTAATTTATTATTAATATTTTGTTAAATATGTAATTATAACTTATCTTAAGGAAGTTGCATTTTTAGTTGATTGTTAAGTCGAAGATAGTTAATATCTTATAAAAAACTGAAAAAAATATATGGAAAATTTATATAAGTCTATCTTGATCTATGGCCCGCCAGGGGCTGGCAAAGGAACCATAAGTCAAGTCTTAAGTCTCTCAGAATCAGTGTTTCATCTGTCTACGGGGGCTCTTTTTAGATCTATTGATCCCAATTCTGAGAAGGGCAAAATGATAAAAAGCTATATCGATAAAGGCAATCTACTCCCAGATGGGCTAACAGTCGATCTTTGGCATGAATATGTAGAAGATCAAATTAAGCTAAAAAAATTTAAAAAAGAGCAATATCTACTGCTCGATGGAATTCCAAGGACTTTGAAGCAGGCAGTTTTGTTAGAGAAATACATCCAAGTTGAATATATCATCGTTTTACAAATAGAAGATACGGATAAACTCATCGCTCGGCTGAAGAATAGAGCAAAAATTGAGGGTAGAATGGATGATCTCGATGAGACCATTTTAAAGAAAAGAATGGATATTTATCTTCAAGATACAACAAAACTTTTGAAGCATTACCCTCAAAGTAAAATTTTTAATTTTAATGCAGATCAAAAAAAACTGGAAGTTATCAAAGACGTTTTAATGAAATTTGCCAGTATTTAGATCTAAATTAATTTTTAAAAACAATTCTTTATAATACAATTTATTTTAGTTTATAATAAAGTTTATTATTTATAATGCTAATGTTATAATGTATTAATAAATAACATTGTAATAGTATTAGGTTTAAAATAAAATGAGTTTAAAACTAAGTAATAGTTCCTTTTTATCTTCAAATAAAATCAAGACATCTAATATAGATTATTTTCAATTAGATGATGGCCTTACTATCTCCGCAAAAGAGATCAGTATTTTGCCAGATGGTTATAAAAAAAATATTGAAAACCTTTTTTCAAAAGTAACCAATAATGCTCAAATTCAAAAAGAGATTAAAAAAGAGGGGGCAAATTCACTTACCTTTACAACTCAAAGAGGTAAATTGCTTTATAGGTTAGATGGGAAGAGACAATATCAATCTATTAAAGATCAAAGAGTGCAAAAAACTTTTCAAAAGTTAGCTAAAAATATAGCTAAATATTTAAAAAATATTGGGGCTATAAAAGGCAATTCTTTGAGCATAACAAGAGCAGATCAGAAAATAATTAAAACAAGACCTTTTAGTGCAAAAATAATTTCTAGCAAAGACAAAAAAGTAGCTAGAGAAAAACCATCAGCTATTTGCAGCTCAACAGCTATATATGTAAAAAAAATCTTAAAAAAAGATTCTGAATGGTCTCTATGGGCGGTTTGGTTTAGTGATATTAAATCGTCAATAGTATCATTTCTTAAAATGCTAGGCACAAATTTATATAATCTCTTTAAGAAAATAGGTATTGATATATCAAAACTTCCGAGAGTCTTGCAAGGTTGGGATGATTGGTTAGGATATTTAATAGCCGGTATTGGACTTTATAATGGTATTGAAACTTATAAAGGTTCCAATAAAATCGGAGATCAAGAGGGTAGAACCGATGGTATTCACAGGATCATTCGAAATGCTGTAGCATTTATTGGTGCGACAGTGGATTGGGTTGGAAAAGCGCTGCCTGTTATCGGCTATATGATAGCAAAATTTGTTTTAGACGTTGTAGCATCTTCAATTTTTGCTTTTGTAACTCTTTATTCTACAGCTAAAAATGGTTATTTAACATATAAAGCCAAAAAATTCCAATCAAAAATAAATAGCTATTTAAATAATGATAATTTAAGCGAAGAGCAAAAAAGAATAGCCATTTTAAAATTTTTAAAAAGTAAATTAAGAGTTTCTAAAGCTAAATCTCTTAAAATAATCAATGAAATCAGAAAGAAACACCCTGAATTATCTGATATAGAAGTTCAAAAGCTTGCTCATGAAAAAATTAAAAATCTTGTTCTTACCAAAGATAAAGTCTTTAAAAGAAGGGTTGGTTCTAAAATTGGAGCGGTTATCCAAGATAATATTAAAGAGATTTTAAATGATCCGAATAATACTTTAAACATAGAAAAAGCTAATCTAATTTTTAATAAAGTTAGATCTAAAAATGCTATAACGATTCATGAAAATAAATTGTATATGGTTGCAGCAATGCTGCAAGGTTTAGATATATTTTTATTCTTATTTTTACCTTTTTCTTGGCCACTTTTGATTCCTGGAATTATATCTACTTTGATATATGTTGTTTTGACCGCTCAGAGCTTTTATAGAAGTAAATATAAAAAAGTCGATCAAGATATAGAAACAGATAAATCTGGAAAAAGAAATATCTATCCAATTTTAAGCGCTGTTTAAAATATCTTTTTTTATCATCTTTTTTTTTGTACAATAAAAATATGGATGATTTAGATTTACATATCAGAGGATTTTTAGCATATATTGAAACAGAAAAAGGCCTATCTGCAAATACTGTAGAGGCTTACTTTAGAGACATTAGATTCTTTAAAGATTTTTTGATGAAAAAATCTATTAATAGATTCAAAGATGTCAAACAAGTAGATTTTATTGAATATCTAAGCTCTTTAAAAACAAATTACTCTTCATCTTCTATTGCCAGACTTTTTATTACCCTGAAAGTGTTTTTTAGATTTTTAAAAAAAGAGGATGTCATAAAAACTGATGTTACAAGATATTTAGAGATTCCAAAAACTTGGCAATTTTTACCATCTGTTATGACATTTGCAGAAGTAGAAAGCCTTTTAAAGCAACCCGATGTAAATGGGTTTATCGGCGCTAGAGATAAAGCGATTATCGAGACTCTCTATGCAACAGGTATTCGTGTAACAGAGGCCTGTAATATTAAAATAATAGATGTTAATGATAATTTTATAAAAGTTAACGGTAAAGGTAAAAAACAAAGAATTGTTCCAATCGGAAAAAAAGCGATAGAAGCTATCGATTATTATCTTCTAAACTTTAGAAAAGATGCCAATATAAAGTTTTTATTTATTACAAAAAATAAAAAACAAATAGATAGAATTACCATCTATAATAGAATCAAATTTTATGCAAATAAAGCCAATATTAAAAAAAATATATCGCCTCATACTTTGAGACACTCTTTTGCCACCCACCTTTTAGAAAATGGAGCCGATCTAAGACTTATTCAAGATATGCTCGGTCATGAAGATATATCAACAACTGATAAATATACCCATATTTCAAAAGCTCATCTAAAAAGAGCTTTCGAAAACTTTCATCCAAGACCTTAGATTATTTTTTGATTTTACTTAAGAGAAGCTTATTAACAATTGCAGGGGAAGCCTTGCCTTTAGTTAGTTTCATCACTTGGCCAACTAAAAAAGCTAAAGCTTTATCTTTGCCTTTTAAATAATCTTCAATAGATTGAGGATTATCTTTTAAGACTTGATCAACTATTTTTTCTATCTCAACCTCATCTGTTAGAGGTTGATAATTTGGATTGTCTTTTACGATTTTTATAGGATCTTTTGTCGGGTCTTTGATCATCTCATCAGCTACACTTTTAGCAATTTTACCAGTTATGGTATTTGAATCAATGAGATTTACAAGCTTGGCAATATGCTCAGCTGGGATATTAATAGTAAAAAGTGTTTTATTTATCTCTTTTAATTTGCCAGGAAATTCAATGGTTATTAAATTGCTAAGAAGTTTTGCTCTCTTACATGATTTCAGGGCTTGTTCAAAATAATCTGAGAGTTTTTTGTTATTTATTAAAATCGATGAATCATATTCACTCAAATTTAGCTCTTGAGTATATCTCTTAAAACGTGAATGGGGTAGCTCGGGCATCTTATTTTTAATCTTTTCAATATCTTCTTTCGTAATAACAATAGGGACGAGATCAGGTTCTGGAAAATATCGATAGTCTTTAGCTGTTTCCTTTTTTCGCATTAAAATAGTTTGTTTTTTCTGAGAATCCCAGCGATAAGTTCCACTTGTTATAATTTTTTCATGAGGAGTATTAGGATTTTGTTCATATAATCTTATCTGTCTTCTAATTTCAGCTTCGATTGCCATTTCTAAAAAATTAAAAGAGTTCATATTCTTAATTTCTATTTTTGTCCTAAACTCTTTTGTATTTTTAGGTCTAACTGAAACGTTCGCGTCAATTCGTAAAGAGCCTTCTTCCATCGAACAATTTGAAGCATCTAAATAATGCATGATAGATCTAATCGTCATTGCATAAGATGAAGCCTCTTTAGGGGTATGTATACAAGGCTTTGAGACGATCTCTAAAAGAGGGGCTCCGGCTCTATTAAAATCTATGCCAGCAAAAGTGTCGAAATGTTTTAACATGCCAGAATCATCTTCTAAATGTGCCTCTGAGATCTCAAATGTTTTTGTTTTTCCTCCAACATCGCTAACAACAATCCCATCTGTAATAATAGGATGGTAAAATTGAGTGATTTGAAAGTTTCTGGGACTATCTGGATAAAAATAAGATTTTCTATCAAAAGTTGTAAGATTGGCAATCGTAGCATTGACAGCCAGTCCAAATGAAATAGCCTTGTTGATAGCTTCAACATTTAGTACCGGCAGAGCTCCTGGTTGACCTGTACATACCTCCGAAATATTAGTATTAGGTTCATCTCCAAAATGATTAGCAGCAGAACTAAAGAGTTTTGATTTGGTATTTAATTGAACATGGATCTCAAGGCCAATTATAGGCTCCCACATGCCATAGGCAGTATCATCGCTCATAGATGCTCCTTATCAAATAATGGGGGGATTTTGTTTGATTTAATAGCTTTTTCAAAGATATTAGCATGCTGAATTATCTTTACATCTTGCAGCGCTGGAGCAGAGAGCTGAAAAGCTAGAGGCATATTATTACTATCAAATCCTGATGGCAATGATATCGCAGGAAGACCAGCTAAATTAGCCGAAACAGTAAATAGATCTTGCAAATACATTTCGATTGGATTGGCAATAGCTCCAATTTTAAAACAAGAGCTCGGTGTTGTTGGCATAGCAACAAAATCGCAAACTGAAAAAGCTTTTTCAAAAGCTTGAATTATTAAGGTTCTTACCTTTTGTGCTTTTTTATAATAAGCATCGTGATATCCAGCTGATAGCACATAGGTTCCAAGCATTATTCTTCTTTTTACCTCTGCTCCAAAACCCTCATCTCTAGAAAGCTCGTAGATCTCTTTTAAGGTTTTAGCGTTTTTAGATCTCTTCCCATATCTAATCCCATCAAATCTTGCTAAATTAGTCGATGCTTCGGCTGTTGCTAAAATATAGTAAACAGCAATGGAGTATTTCAAAATATCCAAATCAATATCAATAATTTTTGCACCAAGATCTTTTAAGATTTTTAATGAATTATCAAAGTTTTGTCGAATACCTGGTTTCAAATCTTTTAAAAAATTTTGAGGCACCCCAACCTTGATATTTTCAAAAGATACTTTTTTATTATCTAAATAACTCTCTTTTGGCAGATCTAAACTCGTTGAATCTTTGTTGCAGTGTCTACCTATAACTTCCATAATAAGAGCTATATCATCAATGCTATTGGCCATAGGCCCTATCTGATCAAAAGAAGAACCAAAGGCAACAAGGCCATATCTAGAAACTCTTCCATAAGTAGGTTTATACCCAATAATTGAGCAAAAAGCAGCAGGCTGCCTGATCGATCCGCCTGTATCAGATCCAAAGCTAATAGGAATGAGTCTCGCAGCTACCGCCGCCGCAGAGCCGCCCGATGAACCTCCTGGTACACAGCTCAAATCCCAAGGATTTTTGGTCGGAAAAAAACTGGAATTTTCACAAGAAGTGCCCATGGCAAATTCATCTAAATTGGTTTTGCCAAGTATTATAGCTCCTTCTCCTTCTAATAGCTCTACTAAGGTTGAATTGAAAACAGCTTTGTAATTTGTTAAAAATTTAGATCCACAAGTGGTAATCTCATCTTTTATATTCATATTATCTTTAATAACGAGAGGAACAGATGCTAATTTGCCAATCGGTTGATTGTTTTTTAATTTCTCATCGAGCTCTTTAGCTCTATTTAAAGCTCTTTTAGATAAAACATTTATAAAACAATTTAGATCTTTATCAAACTTAGCTATCCTTTTTAAAAAATAATTTGTAATCTCAACAGCGCTTATCTTTTTTTCTAAAAATAAGTCTCGAAGCTCTAGGGCTGATTTTCTATACATTTTTTTAACCTATTCACTAGAAGGGAGTATTTCAGGAACCTTAATCATTGCGGCTACTTGATCAGGAGCGTTTTTTAAAAAATCTTCCCTATCAAGAGAATTTTTTACCACATCCTCTCTAAAAACATTTTTTTGCATATCCATCAAAACATAGTTACAAGGATCCACCCCTTTTGTATCAATCTCATCTAGCTTCTCGACATAATCAAGTATCATTTTTAGTTTAGAGGAAAAATCCTCAACTTCTTGAGGAGTTAATTTGATTTTACATAAATCTTGAAGAGCCTCTAATGAATCTTTGTCAAAATCAGACATTTTAAAAAACCCTTAATTTTGTAGAATGTAATTTTAATTAAAATCTCAAAATAAAGCAATTTAATTCCTTCTAACAAACCCCTTTTGTGTTAGATAAAATAAGAACCATAAGTCTTTTATAAAAAAAAAGTAATGACAAGGAAAAATAAATTTTTTACTATGCTATTTAAAGACTTATTAACTATTTGGAGGATTTAAATGAGAATAATTCGTTTCATTGTTCTGCTTCTTATTTTGATCGGGGCTATTAATTGGGGCCTCTGGGGAGCATTTCAATATGATGTTATTCAAGATCTTTTTGGTTCAGATCAATCAACATGGGCAAAAATTGCCTATATCATTGTAGGTCTTGCTGGAATATATGGTATCAGCTTCTTGTTCTCTAAAGGAACTTGCGGATATGGTTCTTGCTGCGAAAAAGAAAATAAAGAATAAATTAAACAATTGGATGCAAACTACAAGTTTGCATCCCTATATTTATAGGTGCTTTTATGGCAAATAAAAATGCAAATCCGTTATTTACTATGTGGTTGCGGCCAATGATAACCATTAGAAATATCGTTAAAACAAATCCCAAAATGGGCTTTTTTTTCTTGGGATCTATCTGGTTTTTGCAGTTTTTTTTCATACTTCAAACCTATTATTCTATCAATTTTCCAGTCCATTGGATTGTGTCACTTATAATTGCTATCATAATAGCGCCTTTCATCGGTGCTATCGCTTTTTACTTTTTTGGTTGGGTTCTATACTTTACAGGTAAATGGCTTGGAGGCAAAGCTCCGCAGTTGCATACTAGATGCGCTTTTGCATGGTCTAGAGTTCCCTTGATAATCGATCTAATCATGTGGCTTGTCATTTCTTTTTTTGTAGCGGAAATTATATTTGTCACAGCTCCTATCGGCATGTCCTTCATTTTTATTAATTTAGTCACCTATGCAACAGGCATTTGGTCTTTTATTCTATTGGTAGGTGCGATTAGAGAAATACAAAAATTTTCAGTTGGCAGGGCCATTTTTAATGTGATTCTAGCTTATTTAATATTTTTGTTTCTTTTTGTTATTTTTAGAATTATTTTTTAATTAATTTATTTTTTTTCAGATTTATCCTTGAATAAAATGTTTGTTTACTTAATTAAGGTAATTAAGAGCCCAGAATATTCAAGGAGGATGAATGGCAAGTTTTAATCCATGGCTTTCAATGTGGGTAAAGCCAAAAAAAACTATTCAAAAAATTATTGAAATTAACCCCAACTTTAGACTTTTTTTTCTATCAGCTATTTATGGATTTATCTCTCTCATAAGTTCCTCTCAAAGTTTTACTCTTGGCTATCATTTGCATTTTTTATGGATTATTCTAATAAGCATCGTTTTATCATCTCTTTGGGGATATACCATATTCTCTGTTGCCTCGTTTTTTGCATACTTTACCGGTAAATGGTTAAAAGGAGCAGCCAAATATCAAGAAGTAAGATCAGCTTTAGCCTGGTCAAGCATTCCTATGATAGGCAATCTGTTTTTATGGATTTTATTATTTATAGTCTTTCATACAGCGCTTTTACAAGATTTTCCAGGCACCTTTATTTTAACAAGCGTTCAAACGAGCTTTTTGTTTGTTGTTCTTTTTATACAATTGCTTTTAAGTATCTGGATTTTAGTCTTATTTATAAATGCACTCGCTCAAGTTCAAAAATTTTCAATCGGAAAATCAATTTTGAATATTTTAATTGCTGCCGTAATCTTTGGAGCAGTATTTTTTGTTCTCTCAATTATTTACTTTTTGATATTGAAAGCTGTGGGGTTTAGATGAAAAAGTGGATTTTAGCCTTTTTTATTTTTTCGATCATGCTCAGCTCTTATAGCTATACTTGGGAAAAATTATACTCAATAGAAGGGGAGTGTGAAATTTCATTTCCCAATAAACCTCATCATATGAAACAAGTTGTGCCAGTCCAGGATCTAAATGCCTTTATGAACTATGATGTTTATATGAGCTTTGTCGATGATGAAAATTCTATTTGTATGATGATCGTTGTAGATTTTCCAACGGAGATAGATATTACAAAAGAAAAACAAAGCTTAGAAGGGTTCATTAATGGAGTTATAAATTATAAAGAAGATAAAAAACTTCT
Source organism: Candidatus Anoxychlamydiales bacterium (assembly GCA_011064745.1). Classification (GTDB taxonomy): domain Bacteria; phylum Chlamydiota; class Chlamydiia; order Chlamydiales; family SM23-39; genus JAAKFJ01. Next base: position 9,498 of record JAAKFJ010000025.1, read on the forward strand.
CTATGCTAATTTTTCTGAATTTAATCAACTCAATGCTTTAGATTTCTTGCTTGAAAGCGATAATAGATTTTTTAAAGGAAAAGCCATAATCGCTGATAGTAGATTATATCTAATTGCTATGGAATATAATAGTAATCTAGATCTAGATAAAACCTTTAATAAGTATATCGACTCTTTTAATCTGAAAAACCACTCAAATTAAAACAGATACAGAACCATTCGTATTTTCTTTGGTTTAAATCTTTAAAAAATTAAGGATTAATTTGACTATTAATTATCGCTTCTTTGGTCTTGAAATGAACTTTAGCAACCTTCTCTAATGCTTCTGGACCATGTCTGTTAACAAATTTTTGTCCAATATCTATCACTATAGCCGACGCTCCTTTGGGAAGTTTTTGGTCATACTCTTTAGAGAGCTCTTCTAAACCTTTTAAAAAGCCTGCCCTAGCAAGAATCGAGGCTCCTGCGACTATTGGATCTTCTTCAGCTTTTGTTCTTTGCTCTAGATGAATATCAAGTCCTTTTCTTTTAACAGCGCCTTCAACAACAGCCTTGTTGGCAAATTGATCTATTATGACATTTCGGCAATTGGTTTTTTCAACAAGTTCTTGAATCGCTCTTGTATGAGCCCAAGCAAGTAGAGAATTTAAGTTTTTAAATTTTAGATATAGCGCGTTATATTTTTCAGGAAAGATGCGGATAACAGTTATTTGAAAACTTGATTTTAAAATATCAGCAATATTTAAAATTGATTTGTCAGATATTTTTTTGCTATCTCGGATGTTTAGAGAAATTAGTTTTTTTATGCCCTTTTCATCAGCATATAAAGCTCCAACACAAAGAGGGCCAAAAAAATCACCTTTGCCAGCTTCATCCACTCCAATTCTAGAAGTCATTGAAATAAAAGCTTCTGGATTAGTATAGGTAAAGGTTTTTAGTATCTCAGGCTCTAAGTAAAATTCAATAAATTCATCTTTGTTTTTCCCTTGTACAACCAATGAACCCGATTTATATAAAACACAGGTAATACCCTTTTTTCTAGCTGAAAAAATAGTATAAGTGGGGATTGTAAGATCAAAGCCTTGGTCTTCTAGATCTTTTTTTAACTTCTCGGCTAAGTTAATATCAACTTTTGTAGTAAACGTAGCGGGTTTCATGTTTTTTTCTTTAGCCAAGTTTTATATAAAAAATTTATCTTAAATTGATGTTTAATTTTATTAAAGCTAAAATATGATTTAAATAAGATAGAGGTATTTTATGAATGATCAAAAAAAACAAATCGGAGAGATGTTCAAATCTAAAAGACATGAGATGAATCTGTCTTTAAAAGAAGTTGAAAATGCAACTTCAATTAGGATGCAATATTTAAAAGGAATAGAAGAGGGCACTGTTGAGAGAATGCTCTCTCAAGTCTACATAATGGGTTTTTTAAAACAGTATGCTGCCTTTTTAGGGCTAGATGGCGAGAAAATTGTTAAACAAAATCCAAAAGCTTTTAATTCAACTGTTGAGAACAAAGATTTTGATTATGGAATAGGAACATTAGATGTCAGAAATCCACAAACATCAAGCGCTAAAATGCTGCCTAATGCTATTTGGATTGTTCTTGGAGTTGTTGCCTTAATCGGTGCTTGGTTCTTTGCAAGAGCTATCGGACTGTTTTAATGAATTTATCTTTTAAGAAAGATTTATTAAAGATTTTTGATAAAAATATTTTTTTTAAATCAACTTTCTTAAAAGGTGTTTTTATGGGAATAACTGATATGATCCCAGGCATATCAGGTGGAACTATCGCTCTACTATTAGGAATCTATTACAAATTTTTAACCAGTATTGAAAATATCAATTTTAAAGCTCTTTTAAAACTTGATGTGAAAAAGTTTTTCTTGAATTCTGATTTTAAGTTTTTAATAGCTATTTTTTCCGGAATGTTATTTTCTTTTATTTTTTTTTCAAAAGCTTTGAGTTTTTTACTTTCAAAACCTTTTACAAGAGAGATTCTTTTTAGTTTTTTTTTAGGCCTTGTCTTGACATCTATTTATTTCTTGCTGAAAGATCTTAAAATTACATCTAAAAGTATTTTATTAATAATATTAGGAACTATTATTTCATTTGCTCTCTCTTATTTTAGTAATAGTCATTTAAGTATTTATTTAGATTTGCCAATTAAATTATTCATCAGTGGTCTCATCGCTATTTTTGCAATGTTACTACCTGGTATATCAGGTAGTTTTATGTTTGTGTTGTTTGGGGTTTACCCCATTATTATTTCAGCTCTTTCAAATATTACAAATTTTGAAAATATAAAAATTTTAGCCTTTGTCTTTTTAGGTATCTTATTAGGCTTTTTACTCTTTCCAAGAGTTATTTTGTTTTTTTTAAATAAGTTTTATTCTTCTGTTATGAGTTTTTTAACAGGTCTTATGATTGGATCTTTATATGTGCTTTGGCCCTTTTGGTCATATACACAAGTATTTATGAAAGATAATAATATTTTAATTTGTGATAGAATCAAATTTCCAAAAGTTTTTTCTTTGGAATTTATCATTTCTTTTATTTTTATTTTATTAGGTTTTTTAATTATTTTTAAAATTAAACAAATCTCTGAACAAAAAAATATAAAAAAATAACAAAGTAACTTGCATATTAAATATTACCAATTTATTATTCGATTAAGATAAAGATAAAAAGATAAAGAGTTATGAACAGTCTTGGTGATTATGTAATATTAAAAAAGTTAGGTATAGGATCTTTTGGAGAAGTGTACCTAGCTGAACATCGCTTTATTAAGAATAAAGTTGCTATTAAAGTGTTACCACAAGAACTTACCAGCAATGATGAATTTATAAAAAATTTTGAAAAAGATGTTGGTGTCTTAACAACTCTAGATCATCCAGCTATAGTGAAGCTGCATAATATTTCTCATGCTGATGGTAAATATTTTCTAGTTATGGATGCCATGGTTGATTCAAATAATGAAATGCTATCTTTAGAACGTTATCTCAAATATAAAGGCGATGTTTTGCCAGAGATAGAAGTAGAAATAATCTTAAGACAAGTAGCATCTTCCTTGGATTATGCTCATAAAGTGGGTTTCGATGATGATTTATTAGCTCATAGATCTCTAAAACTTAGTAATATTTTTGTAAAAAATACAGAAACAGGTATCAGGGTTTTTGTCTCAGATTTTGGGCTTACAAGATTAATTGGAGAGGGAAAAGTTCTTTTTCAAACTCAAAAAATGCTTCTAAAAGAAATGTCTTTAAATGATGAGCTTGTAAAAAGTAAACCTCACAATGTTGAAACATCTTATAAATTTTTAGAAAATTATAACTTTTTAGCGCCAGAGCAAAGATTTAAAGATTTGAATGAAAAAGTAACTATTAAAGCTGATATATATTCTTTTGGAATATTAGCATACTATCTTATCGCAAGAGAATTTCCGGAAGGATACTTTGATCTGCCTTCAAAAATTGCTCCAGAATATAAATTAAATTGGGATCTTCTGATTTGTAAATGTCTGCAAAAAGATATCTCAAAAAGACCAGAAAAACTAATCGAAGCTTTAAATTCTTTTTTATCAACTGAACAATCCGATATATCTAGTTTAGAAATTCTATCTTGGGAAGAGGTTGAGAAAAAAGTTGAAAATGCTATGCAAATGTCTTTTGAGTTTTCATCCGATTTTAATAAGTTAGAAAAAGAGTTAAAAGAAGATCTGCCACCTAATAAAAGTGTGAAATTTACAAGCGTTGAAGAGACGGATCAAAAACCGATTATAAAACCTCAAAAAGTAGATAGACCTATCTATGAACCAGATCCAGGAGCGATTTTTCAAAAAGAATTAAATGTCTCATACTACCATCCTAAAAAAGTCGAAATCAAAGATGTTGAGCCTATTTTAACAGAGATGGTAATTGTACCAGGCGATAGCTATTTTAGAGGTAGTGATAATGGTTCTAGAGATGAAAAACCCAGACATAAAATTTCCATCAATAGCTTCGCATTAGATATCCACCCCATTACTAATGATCAATTCGTACGTTTCTTAGAATTTATGGGTGGTGAAAAAAATAGCGATAATAATGATATCATCAGACTTAGAAATTCAAGAATTAAAAGAAGCGCCGGTAAATTAATCATCGAATCTGGCTACGCTAAACACCCTGTTGTTGGAATTACCTGGTATGGCGCTCAAGCATATGCTAAATGGGTAGGTAAAAGACTGCCTACTGAGGCTGAATGGGAAATCGCTGCAACAGGTGGTTTGAAAGATGCTCAATATCCAAGTGGTTCAACTCTTGATCATACCCAAGCTAATTTTTTCAATTCCGATACAACATCTGTTATGAGCTATCCCCCGAATGGCTATGGCCTTTATGATGTGGTTGGTAATGTTTATGAATGGTGTGAAGACTGGTATGCATATAACTATTATGATTTATCACTGCAAGAACCTGAAAATCCTAAAGGTCCTCAACAAGGTGTCTATAGAGTGCTAAGAGGTGGATGTTGGAAAAGTCTAAAAGAAGATATGCGCTGTTCTCATCGTCATAGAAATAATCCTGGTACTGTCAATGGTACTTATGGATTTAGATGTGCGACAGATGTCTCGTAAAGATATATATCTTAAATTAAGATCATTTTCTTAAACTATTGAGTGAATCAAAATTGATTTTCTTTCAAATATTCTACTATGTAATCTTTAGGTGTAATAATGCGTCCTTTAATTTTTAATTCTTTTTCTGCTTGCTCAAGAGCCCTTAGTTCTCTTTGCAGGGTTTTAGGATCAGAAATATCCCAAACAGCTTGAATTAATTCAAAAGAACCGTCTCTGTTTTCAACAACAAAATCAATTTCATAACCATCTTGAGTAATATAATATTTTACTTTTTTGTTTTGTCTTCTTAGATCTAAGTAAATCTGGTTTTCAAACAGACTGCCAAGTTGTTGAGAAATTGATAATCGGTTAGCGCATACCAATCCATTGTCATTGACATAAATTCTCTTTGGATTTAACTGCGTTTTACGTAAAGATTCTGAGAAAATAGGAACGCTAAAAATTAAAAAAGCATCCTCAATATATTCCATGTATTGGTATATCGTGTCTTTGCTTATTTTATAGCCTTGACTTTTGATATCATTATAAAATTTATGGACCGCAAAAGGTTGAGCTACATTTTTTATCAATGTTTTAATCAGGTATTTAATGAGTACTGTATTTGTTATTTTGTAACGTTCTATAATATCACGAAAAATAACGGTATTGATATATCCTTGCAATATTGTTCTTCTTTCGTTTTCATGCAGATGTTGAATAGCTGGAAATCCACCAATCGAAAAATAATTATTAAAATGCATATTAAATTGATCTATTATTTTTTTACCTATTGGCGGTTTTGGTCTTTTAATGTTGTGGGCTTCACAATACTCTTGAAAACTATAGGGCCACACTTCAGTGCTAATAGAGCGTCCTCTCAATGAAGTAGCAATCTCTTTACTTAATAATTTTGCAGACGATCCAGTTAAAAAAATCTGTACTTTTTTGCTATCATAAAATCTACGTATTACTAAAGGCCAACCATCTACATTTTGAATTTCATCTAAAAAGAAATAACATTTTTTGTCATGATTTTGAGGATATAAGGTATAAAAATTTTCTAAAAGTTCACTTAATTCTTTTTGTTTCATAGGTAATAATCGGTCATCTTCAAAGTTAATAAACAAAATCTGATCTAGTGAGATTCCTTGAGAAATAAGTTCTCTAATTTTCTGATAAATTAAGTAGGTCTTTCCTGATCGGCGCATCCCAATAGCAACATTTATCATTTTTGGGATATTTGAAAATTGAATTTTTCTTTCTACACTATCATAAGTATCTGGTAGGTTTTCTTTAAATTCTTCTAATAATATTGAAAGCATTTTTTTCATTTTTTTATCCTAATGTTATTTCCTTCTCTAAAAGGAAATAATATCAAATCATTTCCTTTTGGAAAAGGAATAAAATCGCATTTGTTTCCCTCTGCAGAAGGAAGTAAATGCAAGTCTTTAAAAATGAAAGGCTTGTGATGGCGGTTTAAATAGAGGAAATAATTTGATTGGATAAAAAATTAGGATTGTACGGTTAAATACCTTCAAAAATTATTTTAAAATAAATTTGAGCTGTCTATTCATCTAATGATTTATATTGTAGCGCCAATATTATTTATCATTTCACTAGCATTGCAAGCAAC
>JAAKFJ010000026.1 GCA_011064745.1 Candidatus Anoxychlamydiales bacterium
AAAGCTCTCGCTGATGAATTTTTAGCCGCTTATCAATATTGGATAGGTTCAAAAGTTGTGCAAGGTCACTTTAGAAACAATGTTCAAAAAGAGCTGCTTGAGCACTCTCAAGATGAGTTTAAACATGCCCAGATGTTAACTGACAGAATTCTGCAGTTAGATGGAACTCCTATTTTAGATCCTAAAGATTGGTATAAACTAACCGTTTGTGGATTTAAAGCTCCTAAAAACTATAATTCTATTGCAATTCTAAAACAGAATCTTCAAGGAGAGAGATGCGCCATTGGAGTTTATAATAACCTTATAAAAAAATATAAGGGTAAAGACTCTATAACGGTTCATATGTTCATGCATATCTTAGAAGAAGAAGTTGAACATGAATGTGATCTAGAAACAATTTTAAAGGATATTGAAGTTAGCAAGAAAAAATCTTAATTTTCAAAAAGATTTTAGTGGGGTAAAGTCCACATCAATTTTTGATAAATTAAAAAACTTCTACATCAAAAATATCAAGCAAAAGCCAATTGAGACGCATAGCTATTTTTTTACCCAATGACCTTTATCATTTTTTTCATACTGTTTTTTAACAACTGACCAAGCTACTCTACAAGCAGATTCTTCATGCGAAGTACCAGGTCTTCTTTTAGATGGATCTGCATATTCTTCATAAGCATTATTAAAAACTTTCATGTAGATTTCTTGAGCTCTTTTGGGAAGATGATTTTTTACACTGTCTGGTAGCTCTGAGATATTTCTATATGGCATAAAAAACTTTCATTGAATTTTTCTTTACGTTAATATTTATTTATTTTTATGGCAATGGGCTTAGATAAAAAATTTAAACATTTAAAGGTTATTAAGTATGAAAATTGTAGCTATCAAAGATGAAGAAAATGAATATCGAGCTGCAATGGTTCCTAAAATTGTTAAAAAATTTATAGATTTAGGTTTTGTTGTAGAAGTTGAAAAATCCCTTGGGGAAAATATCAATATTTCAGATGAAGAGTATCAAAGAGCTGGGGCAAGTATTGGTGATAAAAAAAAGCTCCTAAAAGATGCTGATATCGTCTTAAAGGTTAATAAACCCACTTCTAAAGAGATCGATCTTCTAAAACCTAAATCAATATTTATAAGTTTTTTAGATCCTTTTTTTGAAAAGGATTTAATTGATAAGTTTTTAGATAAAGATATAACAGCACTCTCTATGCACTTAATTGTGAGAACAACACTCGCTCAAAAAATGGATGCTTTAAGTTCTCAAGCGAATCTTGCTGGATATGCAGCTGTTATCTATGGCGCTAAATATATAAATAAAATTCTTCCCATGATGACAACCCCGGCAGGAACAATATCACCCTCTAAAGTTTTTATAATAGGTGCAGGTGTGGCCGGTCTTCAAGCGATTGCAACAGCAAGAAGACTTGGCGCAAAAGTTGAAGCATTTGATACAAGAGTTGAGACAGAAGAACAAGTAAAATCCCTGGGCGCTAAATTTATAAAGGTTGATCTCGGAGAAACTGAGAGCACAAAAGGTGGTTATGCAAAAGAGCTTACAAAAGAGCAACTAGATATGCAAAGAGAGGCTATGAAAAAGGCCATCTCAACTTCTGATCTAGTTGTTACGACAGCTCAAGTCTTTGGCAGAAAAGCTCCTATAATAATCACTAAAGAGATGTTAAAAGATATTACAAAAACTGTTGTGATAATTGATATGGCAATTATTACAGGTGGTAATGTTGAAGGCTCAGAGGCTGACAAAATTACTAAAATGGGAAGTGTTACTGTTCTAGCTCCATCTAATTTAACCAATGATATCGCTTTAGATGCTAGCTCATTATATGCTTCTAATCTTTTTAGCTTGATTGAGCATTTTTATGATAAAGAAAATAAAAATTTAAAATTTGATTTAGAAGATGAGATTTTAAAAACAGCCACTTTAACGCATGAAAAAAAATTAATAACACCTGTTTTAACTAAAGGAAAATAATTATGGATCCACAAACTATTATTTTTTTAGCTTTCATTTTTATCCTTTCAATATTTTTAGGTTTTGAGCTGATCTCAAAAGTTCCATCTCAACTCCATACTCCACTGATGAGTGGCTCCAATGCTATATCTGGTATCACTATAGTAGGGGCTTTAATTGCTTGTGGGATGACAAGCAATGAAATTTTAATAACTATTTTAGGAACTCTAGCGGTTACTTTTGCGATGATAAACGTTGTTGGAGGATATTTAGTTACCAACAGAATGCTAAAGATGTTTAAACCAAAAAATAACAAAGGCTCAAAAAAATGATCTTAGATATATCTATTAATTTTTCTTATCTTATATCGGCTGTTTTTTTTGTTTTTGGCTTAAAACTACTCGGGTCCCCAACAAGCGCTCAAAGAGGTAATCTAATTTCAGCTATCGGAATGTTAATCGCTATAGTCGCAACACTAATTAGCAAACAAATTATAGACTACACTTGGATTGTTGTCGGAATGATTGCCGGCTCTCTTATAGGAATAATTGCGGCTAAAAAAGTTATAATGACGTCGATGCCCCAGATGGTAGCACTATTAAATGGTTTTGGTGGTCTGGCCTCTCTTCTTGTTGGTTGGGCAATCTTTTATAACAATTTTAAAATCGATGGTTTTACAGCTTCTACTATATTTTTATCTGTTCTAATTGGTGGTGTCACCTTTACCGGATCAATGATCGCTTACGCTAAGCTATCTTTTAAATTTATCTCGAAACCAATTCTATATTCCGGACAAATGATCGTAAATTCTATTGTATTAATTGCTATAATCGTTTTAGGGATTATTTTTTCTATCTATCCTGCAACTTCATATGATTTTTTGATCTACATTATTATCGCATCTTTGATTTTAGGTATTTTAAGTGTCATTCCAATTGGCGGAGCTGATATGCCGGTTGTTATATCTTTATTAAATAGCTATTCAGGCCTCGCTGCTTGCGCGAGTGGTTTTGTTATAAAAAATAATGTTTTAATTGTCTCTGGAGCGCTTGTTGGCGCTAGCGGCATTATTCTTACAACTATCATGTGTAAAGCCATGAACCGCTCTATTACCAATGTTTTGTTTAGTGGCTTTGGAGCTGTTAAAGCCAAAGGCAAAACAGATGAAAAAAGAGAAGCAAAATCTCTTAGCCCAAAAGATGCTTACTATGTATTGGAAGCCGCTCAATCTGTTGTCATAGTTCCAGGCTATGGCCTCGCTGTTGCAGCCGCTCAACATGTTGCAAAAGAACTCTCAGATCTTTTAGAAGAAAGGGGTACTGATGTAAAATTTGCTATTCATCCGGTCGCAGGCAGAATGCCCGGTCATATGAACGTGCTGCTCGCCGAAGCTGATGTTTCTTATGACAAACTCGTTGAGATGGATGATATAAATAGAACAATCGAAAACGTCGATGTTTGTATGGTAATTGGTGCTAATGATGTTGTAAACACATCTGCTAGAGATGATAATAGCTCCCCTATTTTTGGTATGCCAATTATCGAGGTTGACAGAGCTAAAAATGTCTTCATCTTAAAAAGATCAATGGCATCTGGTTTTGCCGGAATTGACAATCCCCTCTTTTATAAAGAAAACTCTTCTATGATTTTTGGGGATGCTAAAAAAACTCTAACTCAAATCATTGAAGAGTTTTGATCTTCATGGAAGAATCTACCCGCTCCTTGAACTTCTCTCGCCTAAAGGCGAAAGATTCCCGGTTCTAAGCTCCGAATACCTCCGGCAGCTCCCCAGGCTTTAAACCGTCATTCCAACGGCCAAATTTTTTATATTTATTGCAGCATTATGGTCCCTATCTATATTCTGTCCACATTCACAAGAATATTTGCTCTGACCTAGTTTCATTTCTTTTTTTTGTCCACATTTAGAACATAGTTGAGTAGAGGCTAAAAAACTTGATACTTCATATAGATTTTTACCATACTCAAATGCTTTATTCTTAAGACAATTTAAAAACATACCCCAGGCTGCATCGCTTATTGCTCTTGACAAGGTTTTTAATCCTTGCATCATCGCTTTTATATTCATCTTCTCTACGCCTATAATATCGTGGCTCTTGACTATTGTCAGCGCAAGTTTATGAAAAAAATCTAAGCGAAGATTTTTTAAATAGCAATGTAGATTGCTAAGTTTTTTTAATGCTTTTCTTAAATATTTCGGATTTTCAATAGTTACAAAATGATTATCTCTGCCTATTGCTAAATTTGCAAAATATTTTAATCCAAGATCTATTCCTACTGTTTTTTTTGGATCTATTTTAACTTTTGGCTTTTCTTTTTCAATTTCACATGAAAAGACAACATGCCACTTATCTCTTTCTTTTATTATCGTTGTTTGAATGATTAGGAAAAAAAACATCTACATTTGCATAAACATTTTCTTTAAATTATAGAGATAAACAATTAATTGTTACTTTACTTGAGCCTTATCTAAATTAGCGGGCCCAAATCCCATCGGCAAAAGATCTGTTAGGGGTTTTTCAATAACATTTTCACCATCTATATCAGACATAATAACTAACATATCTGGATTAAATTCATTTAAGACTTGTCTACAATTACCACAGGGTGAACCTCCTCCACCTCTGATAACAATAGCAATAGCAACTATGTTAGAATTTTTTTGAAAAGATATTCCTCTATTTTCTGAAGAGATCGCTTTAGCAATCGCGCATCTCTCAGCACAAATGGTATTACCATAGGCTGCATTCTCAAAATTACATCCTGAATATATTTTCCCATCTTTAGTTAAAATAGCGCTACCTACATGAAACTCAGAATATGGAACATAAGCAAATGATCTAGCTCTTTGAGCTTCTAAGATTAATTTTTGTTTTATATTTTTATTGATATTTGTGGGGGTGAGCTCTTTTGTTTTAGAAAAATAGACTTTAGAAATTTGTTTTTGTCTGTTCTCTACCCATTGATTGAGCATTTCAAAAGAAAAAACTTTCATTTTTTTATCTTTATTTTTTAGATAAAGAAAATCTTTATAAAAGGCATCTTTGATAGAGACCTTTTCTAGTTTTTCATTATCATTTAGACTGTTTTCAATATAATTTTTTAAATATTTCCAGGTATTTTCTAACTTAAATGGGTCTATATCTCCTTGCGTCTGTATTTGTCCATCGGTAGTTTTTTTAATTTTGGAATCTATTTTTTCTTTAGTTTTTTCAAATTTTTCACTCTCTTCATTGTAAACTATTAGATCTTTTTCACTGAAAACAGCTGCGAAGAACACAATAGTTTTTAAGATAAATGCAAACATTTTAAGCTCCTGGATAAAAAATAGGTGATAAATATATTAGCTAAGAGCTATATTATTATTATAGTATAATTTTAATCAAAAAGGTTTTTTTCTATGGTTGATTTATATATTTTTCCAATAATCTGCTCTCTTATAGCGATTATCTATGGTTGTTTTTTAGTTTATTCAGTTTTATCACAGCCAACTGGCTCAGAAAAAATGCAGAAAATATCTAAAGCCATTCAACAAGGCGCAAAAGCTTTTTTAAATAGACAATACAAAATGATAACTCTTGTTGGTGTTTTTGTGTTTTTACTCCTTTCATGGCAATTAGGAATGCTCGCTGGAATTGGATTTTTAATAGGCTCTATTCTTTCTGGATCAGCCGGGTATATTGGCATGAATATTTCTGTTAGAGGAAATGTAAGAGTGGCCGAAGCTGCCAAAAAAGGTTTAATGCCAGCTTTAAGTATCGCTTTTAAATCAGGCTCAATTACAGGTATGTTAGTAGTTGGCCTCGCTCTTTTAGGCCTTACTTTATATTGTATGATCTTAACTGTTATCGGAGTTCCTACAAAGACAATGTTAGAAGCGTTGATTTCTCTTAGTTTTGGAGCATCTTTAATTTCTATTTTTGCAAGACTTGGTGGTGGTATTTTTACAAAAGGCGCTGATGTAGGAGCTGATATAGTTGGTAAAATAGAGGCTGGAATTCCAGAAGATGATCCGAGGAATCCCGCTGTTATTGCTGATAACGTGGGAGATAATGTAGGCGATTGCGCAGGAATGGCAGCTGACTTATTTGAAACATATCTTGTAACTATTGTCGGTACTATGCTTCTTGGTTCTATATTTTTTAAAGACGTAGCAACTGCTAATAAAATGATGTTTTTTCCATTAGCTATTGGCGCTGTTAGTATTTTGACATCTATTATTGGAACATTTTTTGTTAAAATTGGAAAAAAACAAAATATAATGGGAGCCTTATATAAAGGCTTTGTAACAACTGCTTTTTTATCCCTTATAGCTATAGGTTTTGTTACTTATTTACTGATGGGATTTAAAAGTGAATACCATCTAATCGATGAAATATCTTTTTCAGGTCTGAATCTTTTTTATTGCGCAATAACAGGACTCGTGGTCACAGGACTTTTAATGTGGCTTACTGAATATTACACCTCAACAAAATACAATCCAGTAAAAAGTATTGCTCAAGCCTCAACAACTGGCCATGCAACAAACATTATTCAAGGACTGGCTGTTGGCATGAAATCTACAATCTTGCCTGTAATTGTAATTTGTATAGGAATTTTAATTTCATATCTAAATGCTGAACTATATGGAGTCGGAATTGCAGCAACTTCCATGCTATCTCTCGCCGGTATGATAGTAGCTTTAGATTCATATGGTCCTGTAACTGATAATGCAGGTGGAATAGCTCAAATGGCCAACATGGACAAAAGTGTCAGAAAAATAACCGACGCCTTAGATGCTGTTGGCAATACTACAAAAGCTGTAACAAAAGGGTATGCTATCGCATCTGCCGCCTTCGGAGCTTTGGTCCTTTTTGCAGCCTTTGTTGAAGATTTGAGTAGGTATTTCCCAAAAATTGAATGTCAATTTGTTCTGCAAAGTCCATATGTAATCATTGGTCTTTTCCTTGGAGGATTATTGCCTTATTTTTTCGGAGCACTTGGCATGTCAGCTGTTGGAAGAGCCGCTTCTGCAATTGTTACTGAGGTTAGAAGACAATTTAAAGAAATGCCGGGTATTATGAAAGGCACGCAAGAGCCTGAGTATGGAGTCGCCGTTGATCTTTTAACAAAGGCAGCTATTAAAGAGATGATACTACCTTCTCTCCTTCCAATACTCGCTCCTATCGTGATATTTTTTGTCATCTATTTTGTTGTCGATTTATCCTCCGCATTTGTTTCTATGGGATCTCTTCTTTTAGGAACTGTAGTAACAGGTATCTTCATGGCGTTTTCTATGACCGGTGGTGGTGGTGCTTGGGATAATGCCAAAAAACTAATAGAAGAAGGGCATTTTGGCGGTAAAGGCTCAGATGCACATAAAGCTGCGATCACAGGAGATACTGTTGGCGATCCATACAAAGATACTGTAGGACCCGCTATCAATCCTATGATTAAGATCATATCAATAGTTTCTCTTCTTTTATTAGCTATACTTTCTAAACATTTTTAATAGAAGATCAGATTTTAAGCATAAAAAAACTCCCGATTGTTATCGGGAGTTTTTTTTAACTTTTAATTTTTTTTTGATAGTCTAATTTTCTAGACAGACTAAAAAAAAATCAAATCTATTTTTTCTTAAAGTTATAAATAGTTCCACTATAATCGACTTTCATAGTCTCTACAACGTGATCATTTTGTTCATTTAACCCAAAATTTATTTCTATCGGTTTTACTTTTAAGAAAAAATCTTTTTCTGTTGAAGGAAACATTGGAATAGAAGGATAGTATCCCCATTTTAAAAGCAAAATACTTTGATGACCATCGCTTTTAATATCAATCTTGCAAATAGATCCATCATCAATATTTTCATACTCGCCGATGAATTTATATAGCATCATGGGAACGATGATTGCTTGTTGACGGTATTTTTTTAAATACCAGTTTTTATTTAAAATGTTTCGACCGATATCATAAATCCAAGCGCAGGAATTAGAGCAAACAACTACCCCTGTTTTAGTCTCAGGACAAAATCCGATAAATATCTGATGGCCACCTGTAGCACCACCGTGATATATCATCTCTGGTTTATATTGATAAGAGATATTCCACTCATGTCCCACATCTAAATAAGGAACTTCTTGAGATCCTCTAGATTGACAGGCCTCTTTTAAAAGAGGATATAGATCGGTTTTATAAAAACCTAAATTAGCTTCTATAAATCTCGCTAAATCCTTTGGCGTTGAATGCAAAGCTCCAGCGCCTTCAAATACTTCACATTTCCAGTGAGGAACAATTTTATCTCTCATATGAGCTTTGGGAAATCTTTTTTCCATCTCAGGTAAAATATTGACTATTGTAGAGTCCATTTGTAAATCTTTTAATAATCTCTCAGTCACCAACTCCTCAAATTCTTTATTAGTTAGCAATGACAATATATGACTTAAAAGACCTACACATACATTAGAATATTTGTATTGTGTTCCAGGCTCATAATCAAGTTCATAATTCGATAAATAATCATATAAAGATTCTACTGAATATCCACGAAACGGATTATACATATCACTCATAATAAAGTTTTCCGGCATGTAATCAAAACCAGCGCTATGTGTCGCTAGATGGTCAAAAGTAATCTTTTTGCCATTAAACTGGGGCACTTTGACCCCTTTAGGTAAATACATTTCAATCGGATCATCCATTTTAACATCACCATTTCTGACCATCTGCGCTAACAAAAGAGAGGTAAATATTTTAGTAATAGAGCCTGTCTCAAAGATAGCATTTTCATCTATAGGTGTTGAATCATCCACCGCCATCTGACCATATTTATAAAATTTTGTACCATCTTCTTTAATAATACCTATTACCATTCCTTGGGTATGGCCGCCATCTACACACTCCTTCATGATATTTTCTATCTCATTTGGAGTCATTGCAAATGCAATAAAAGGCATAAAAATCACTGTGTATAAGAGCTTTTTTAGTATCTTCATAAAACACATCCCTTGGTTTTTTTATCTTAAAAGTCCAAAGATACTACTATGATCGAACAAAAATGACAAGAAAAGCTTTAAATATCGGTAAAATCTTTTCTAAAAAATCTATAGACTTAATTATATTTAAAATATTTTCTTATAAGTTTTATTATAAATAATTATTTTAATTTCAACTTATTATCTATTCTTCAACCCATTGCTTTTTAAAATAATTACTTGACAGCAAAACTGTCCTTAGATTTTAAAGGATTTACGTCAAAAAATACCTGATATTTTCATATTAAAATAATGATTATTACCCCTTGATAATCAAGTATTTAAAATAAAGATTTTATACATAAATTATTGATTTAATATATAAAAAACATTATAATATTCATATAATTTAACATAATAAGGACTAATAAATATGCCTAGAGGAATAGTTTTTGAAAAAGATAGGTATCTCGATACTGTTAAAATACCGAATTTCAATAATTCAATTCGAGATAAACTCACCAATTTAGTCTCTAATCCTTTTAAATCACTGAGCGATACCTTCAACTCAATTAATAAAAGCTATCGCCCTATCATATTTTTAGCTACCTTAGCCTTATCTACTTGGGCAACATCAGCTGTTGTTAGAACAGGCATCAATTTTTTAACAAGTGGTACAAATCCATATCTATGTAGCACAGGTGTCACAGGCTTCTTATTTGATTGTCAAAATGTTACAACAAGTCCTTTTTCACAAATCTCTTCGATCTGGAGTAAATTCAATATGTCATTGCTTTCTAAAGAGCACTTTTTAGCAAATGGCACAACCGGTCTTTGGGGTCTTGTTATCGCAATTCCATTTTACATAAGCGTAAAACTTCTTACCAAAGGCTCTGTATCTTTTCCAGATGAGTCAGTTTCAGCGAGACAACTTGGTAAACAAATTGGTATTGGATGGAATTTAACACCTACATTCTTCCAAAAAGCACTTGGCTTTTTTATTAGGAATCAACTGATATATGGGGTATCTGATGCAGTTTCTCAAATTCCATTCGAAGATGTTACGCTTAATGTACCAACTACCGATAAAAAAATTAAAGTAACAACTCTTATTGCAGGCTTAGCTACCTTTTACTTTGGTGGAGCTTATGACACCCTGAAAAGTTATCTCTAATCTAATTTTAATAGTCTAAAACTCAAAAATATCATTTAAATATTTGGCTTACTCTTGGTTTGATAAGATCTCCTTTGAAGGTATTTTCTTACACCTTTTAATCTTAAAATATTTAGCTTAAATCTATTTTATTAGTTTTAAGATATTTGGTGTTAGATGCCATTTTAAGACAGGTTTTTGGTTATCAAAATCTATTCTAGTACAACCACCGTTATGAACATCAACTTCAATTGAAGCTGTTGGATATAAAAGATATGATATTATCTCTTTAATAGATGGCAGATGACCTGCAATAAAAACTCTTTCATATTTTGAGATAAACTCTAGGGTTTCTTCAGCTGGTGTCATAGGTTTTACTTTGTCAGTTTCCATGATGTTATTTTCAGGAAATTTAAATATATCGGCTATTATTTGAGCTGTTTGTATTGATCGTTTTTTTGGGCTGCAAATTATCACATCAAAGCTAATATTAATTTTTTTCAGACCAATAGCGCTCATCTTTATTATATCTCTACCCTTCTCTGATAAAGATTCATCAGGATCGATATTTGTTGGATTTGCAATACCGTGCTGCATCAGGTATAAATTATTCATGTTATTTCCTCTTTAAAATCATCTTATATGTTAAATTACATTTTTTTCCTTTTTAAAAAAATAATTCTTTTGAAGTACAATAGTATAAAAATTAAAACCTTTGGAATTTTTTTATGAAAAAAATACTGTTTTTTCTATCTTTAGCTACCGTAACCTTTTTTATATCTTATTATTTTTCATATCCTAAGCTTTTAAGAGATGTGAAAAAAGCTGATACATTAGGGATTGTTAAAGAGATAAAAAACATCAATATACAAGGAGTTGAAAATCCGATAAACGCTTCTATCGAAGAGTATCTAGATAGCTACATTATGGCTTTTAGAATCAATGAAAAAGGCTCTAATCATATTGCGATTAGTTTTTTAGATAAAAATTTTAATGAAATAGGACTTTTCAAAAAGATTGATGTTAAAAGCGAACATGCAGAGGATGCTAGAATTTTCAAATATGGCGATGATTATTTTTTAATCTACAATGACAAGCTGCCAATTGAGCATAATGCAAGAGCTATGAATCTTGCTAAAATTAATGATAAAACTCTTCATCTCGATTATAAAACTGTTTTAGATCAACATATAAAAATAGTAGAGAAAAACTGGACACCTTTTATAGCAAAAAATGAGATTCACTTTGCCTATAGCTTAATGCCTCATAAAATTTTAAGATTAAATAACCTTCAAAAAAACGATCTGACTCATCTAGTATTTGAAGAGGGGTGTTTTACTAGGTTTTTTTGGAAATGGGGAGAACCAAGAGGCGGTACTCCTGCCAAACTTATCGATGGTAAATATTTATCATTTTTCCATAGCTCTTTTGGTAAAAACAAAAAATCCAAACGCTATGTAATGGGAGCTTATGTATTTGAAACAGACCCGCCTTATAAAGTTACTAAAGTTACAAAATTTCCACTTATATTTGGAGATGTCAAAAAAACCAGAGTATATTTTCCGACAAGTTTTATTCTAAAAAAAGAAAATGGTAGAGATATGATTTATCTATCCTATGGTGAGAATGACAAAGTTTCAAAAATAGCGGTTATTGATAAAGAAAAGCTCTTTGAGAATATGCAGGATGTTTACTAATCCTAATCGAGTAATTTAAAAATCCAAGACATGCAAAAAATACCATATTCCCAAAATGAGTTGATATTGGATAGTGATCAAAAAAACCGATTAGCAAAAAACTAATCGTAATACATAAGCAAGTAATAGTTAAAGGATTTAAGGAAAACTCAAATGTATCTTTAAACATTTTGGTTAATAGTAAAAGAAAAACAAATAATGAAAATAGCCCTGTTTGAGAGGCTATTAATAAATAGATATTATGAACATAGGCTCTTTGAGTTTTTTCAATAAAATATTCATCTCTTTTAATTAAAAAATTTCTATAGCCTACTCCAAAATAAGGGTGTTTCTTGATCATATTAACAGATACTTTTTTCAAACTATTTCTGGTATTATTACTTGAAATATCTAACATCTTTGCTCTTGTAGATTTAAACAAATTGCCAACGAGACCTCTCTCTATTAAAAAAGATGAAAAAAAAGCGGTTAAAATAATCAATAAACTTAAAAAAACAAGCCCCATTTTTTTTACATCATATTTTTTTAATACCATCAATAAAAAAAATATTGATGCACTTAAAATAAAGGCGGCAAGAGCTGCTCTTGAAAAGGTTAAAATCAAAGCGCTCATTTGCAAAAACAAAAACAAGCTAAAGAAAAATCTCTTTTTAGCTTTGTAGAGCTGATACAAACTCAAAAGAGTTGAAATATTTAAAAAACCTGCAAAAATATTTGGATGGATAAATGTCCCATGAGCTCTAATTAATTCCCCTTTTTGAGAAGGTATAAATTGCGTTAAAAAGTTAAGTTTGCTCGGCAGTAAGATTTTAGCAGATGAGCCGAACTCATGACCAAATATTGGCTCTTTTAAAAAAGTAAAGCCAAGTGGCCTTTGCAATAAAAATTGTTCAATTCCAACTATCGTTTCAAAAAGAGCAATTGAAAAAAAGACAAATAGAAAACATTTGATTATCATTTTTTGATTTTTTTCAAAATTTTTAGTTAAAAAGATTGAGAAGAGTAAAATCATAAAAGTAGTTTTAAAAAGATCATTAAAAGCTCTGTGATGGAGCTCTCCATTAGAAAATAAGATAGATAGTCTCATCAAGATTATATATAAGATCACCAAAGATAAATTGATTGAAAAGTAGCGTTGAAATCTCTTTTTTTTGTATAGACAAAAAGCTAAAAAACTAAAAAAAATCAGATCAAAAAAATGCAGATATCTATTTAACCCAAATATCTTTTGAAAAAAGTGATCAAAAAATTTAAAAGTTGGGAAACTAATTATAATTAAAGTTGCAAAAATTATAAATCTAAAGATAGGTTTTTCTAAAAATTTAAAATTAATATGACTTTTTATAAACATGTCTCTTGCAAAAAATATTTCTTTTTAATAATAAGTATCTATAAGGAGTCATTATGAAAAAATTAGCTTTTTATTTCACTTTATTTCCAATATTTATTTTTGCCTATAGCAATATTGAGTCTAACGTAGAAAAAGATCAAAAGCGATTTTCTCTTTATTCAGATCTGCTTTTTTGGAAAACTTTCGAAGAAGGTGTCGATTATGTCTATGATGATCGAATAGCTCTTGGCTCATCAGGACTAGGCGGTGATATTAAAAGAGCAACCTATTCTTGGCAGCTTGGCTTTAGAGTCGGCTTTCAATACATGTTTGATTTTGATAGATGGCAATTAGATGGACAATATGGAAAAATAAACCCCGATGATTCAGAGGAAATTTTAAATGCTGATAATAAGCAAATGTCATCAACCTTCGCTCTTCCGAGTAACTTTTCTCTACAAAGAGCTACTAGCTCAATTAAAATAAGCGCAGATTTTGCCAACCTATTATTAAAAAGAAGATTCGAAGCATCTGAGAGAATTAAATTAGATTTAGCCTCAGGACTATCTTTTATTTGGATAAAAAGAGATTGGGAAATGCGATTTTTTGATGATAGCTCAAATTCTAGAACCATTATCCCCTCTTGGCATTTTAAAGGTGGTGGAATAAAAACAGGCGTAGATTTTGATTGGGCTTTAAAACACGGCTTTAATTGGTCAGGAAAATCTTTTATAGCTGCAATCTTTGGAAATTATGATACTTGGATGATTGCCTATGATAACCATCAGAATAATAAGGTTGAAAACTCCCACTTAGATGATTTTAGAATAGTTACCAACCTTCAGTTTCTTCTGGGGCCATCATGGCAAAGAAATTTTGAAAATACTCATTTTAAAATCTTTTTAAACTACGAAATGAATGTCTGGTTCAACCTCTCTCAAACCAATCGCTCTTTGTATCAAGGACCAACATCAAACCCACAATCTAGAATTACCAATAACATATTGCAAATGCATGGGCTAACTCTTAATGCAGCGGTTAATTTTTAGATATTTTTTTATTTTTTAAATAAATCAAAAAATACTAAAAAACGCTCTATTATCTATTGATTTTTAATCCTCTAATCGGAAAAAAAGATCTAAGTCCTCTGGTTAAATCTATTGGATCAGAAGAATCAGCCCAGATTCCATAAATATTTCGAGAGACACTATCTGTTATTATTTGTGGAGCACCCCCTAGTCCAAAAGTAGTATTAGATGAATCTACATCTATCCAAGAGAGCCCAAAATTTAAAGAGAAAAATATTTTAATATTAGTAGCTCCATCTGACCATGTAGCAAAGATATATCTTCCAGAGATGTCTGTTATAATTTGCGGATTAAAGCCAGTTCCAAAAGCACCTGTGGCAGAACTAAAATTAACCCCAAAATCTGATGAGATAAATATTTTTGTAGGGCCAGTTAACCCCGCTCCTTCAAACTCTATTACATAAACATACCTGCCAGAGATATCTGTTGCTATTTGTGGACGATTTCCATCAGCAGCCACAATCTGAGGTGTGGAAAAAGTGACATTTTCAGCAAAGATGCTAAATGAGATGAGTTGAATAGAAATAGTTATTAAAAAATAAATTTTTCTTAATTTGAAAAGAACCTTCATAAATTTTTTTTTAAAGATTATACATTTATCTTTATTTCATGGCAAATTTTTAGATTTTATTTTACAGAGAAGTATTTCATTTTCCCTTTCCTGCTGTTCTAATAACCACCCATCAAGCTTTAAATACTGTAGGAGCTATTAAAGCTTCATGCCCGGCTTGTGACCCTTAATTTTATTTAGCAGTTTATATTAGTGGCTCTGCTTTTGGAGCAGGCTCATATAATCTTATTCTAAGATGCTTTTAGATAACAAAATAACTACTTAGAAATTTATTTTTTTATTATGGTTAAACTTTAGAGGATAAGTTTTAAAAAGGATTTTTTTTATGAATGTATTAGAAGCTATTGAAACAAGAAGAAGTATTAGAAAATTTAAGGATAAAAAAATTGAAAAAAATATTTTAAAAGACATTTTAAAAGCTGGGATGTATGCACCATCCGCATATAATGAGCAGCCTTGGCACTTTATAGTTATCGATGATAGAAAGCTATTAGATGAGATCCCTAATTTTCATGATCACGCTAATATGTGCACAAATGCTCCTTTAGCTATTTTGGTTTGTGCAGATATCAAAGAAAAGAAGACTGAAGATTTATGGCTTTTAGATTGCACAGCTGCTACACAAAATATCATGCTCGCCGCGCATGAAAAAGATATTGGCTCTGTTTGGGTAGGGGTATATTTTAGACAAAATTATATAGATGGATTTAGAAAATTATTAAATTTGCCAAAACATATAATTCCTATATCTTTAATACCTATGGGCTATCCTGATCAAGAAATAGAAAAACCTGATAGATTTAAAAA
>JAAKFJ010000027.1 GCA_011064745.1 Candidatus Anoxychlamydiales bacterium
AAATATAGTTCAGAACATATTTCAGGAAAACTTTTCCCCATTTCAAAGTATGCATCTATTAATTCATCAGACCATTGACTTTCTATTTGGCGATTTGATAAAGGTTTAAGCATGCCTCCCCCCCAATGAGCTACTTTTAAGCCAGCCGAAGTGATATCATTGCTTAAAGTATTAATATCATATACTCTTAAATGACCAAGTTTTTTGTCTTGAGAATTTAAAGAATATTCGCTATCAAGCAGACCCATTTTCACACCAACGGCTCTATGGAGAGATTTAGCATTAGGCACTGCGATTAATATCTTCCCAGATTTTTTTAACCATTTTTTAGCTTTTTTCAGAATGTAAGTTGGATCTGATAAGTGTTCCAGGATGTGACACATAAAAATGATATCAAAAGTTTTATCGGTTGAAAAATTTTCAAAAGTTGAATGTTGAAAATCTATATTAGGTCTATTTAACTTAGCTTTTGCTTCATCAATAAATTTTAATGATCCATCAACGACTGTTAGATTTTTAAAGTCTTTTGATATAATTTTTGTCATCTCTCCATCTCCACAGCCTAATTCTAGAGCAGAGTTGCCAGAAAAAAAAGTTTTCAAAGTGTTGTATAAATAAAAGATCTTTTTTTTATACAATTTCTCCCATCCATCAATAATATCAGTATTGTATAATTTTGCAGATTTTTCTAAAAAAGTGATATCCATAAAATCAAACTCCTTAGCATTTTTTGCTCTTATGATTTATTAAAATTAATTTTGGTCAGGAACATTAATAAGAACTCTCTATTTGAATAAAATCATGACGATAAAAACTTAGAGCAAAATATCTATAAATTATTATCTTTTTCATATTCTCGACTGATTATTTGTAAATTATTAAATATTTGAAATTCTTCAAGATCGGTTATTTTTACAGGGTTCTTTTCATATATAAATTTAATTAATTTTTTAAGTCGTAAGTTCTTAATTTTAGTTCCTTGCAGTGATAAAATTCCATTATTATTCAAATTTTCTACAATTATTTTGCATAAATCTTTTATGTAAATATATTCTCTAATATCATCATTATGAATCGTTAATTTTTTTTTCTGATAATAATATTCAAATATTTTGGGGAGTAGTTTCTTTTGTGTTTGATTTGGACCATAGACACTCGGAAGCCTTATTATCAGATTAGAGTTATTTTTTTTGATGATTGCTTCTGCCGATGACTTAGATTGAGAATAATCAGTTAATGGCAATTTTTCAATATCTTTTGTAGAAACAAAAATTATTTTTGTTTTTGAAAAAAAAGAATAAAGAATATTTGTTCCTTCAATGTTTACTTGATTTAGTTTCTCTAATGACCAGTTGTTTTTGTGAGGAATTAGGGCGGCAAGATGTATTATACATTTTATGTTATAATTCTTATATTTAACATAATTGCCGGGTTTTGTGATATCCCCAATAAACGGGATATATTTTAATTTTTTTTCATCAAAATAATTACATAAATATTTTCCAATAAAGCCTTTTGTTCCAGTTATTAATATCATGAAAAACATACCAATTTAATATGAAGAATTGTATAATCTAATAGGTTTAAAGTAGAGAAATATTTATGAGAAACATTTTGATCACGGGGTGCGGCGGGGCTCCATCGATTAATTTCGTAAGAAGTTTAAAGGATGCTAAATCCAAAGATATTAGACTCTTTGGAATTGATAGCAATAAATATACTATTCATCGTCATGAATGTGATGAAGCTTTTTTATGTCCTGATTCAGATAGCAATGATTACATTCCTTTTATAAGGCATTTTATTAAAAATAAAAAGATTCAATTTTTACATACACAACCTGAAAAAGAGGTGTATTTAATCGGCAAAAATAGAGAAGAGATCCGAAAATTAGGCTGTGAACTGTTTTTTCCTAAACAAGAAACTATAGAAATTTTAAGAGATAAGTATAAATCTTATTTATTATGGAAAGAAGCTAATATCCAGGTGCCTCAAAATTTTTTAATTGAAACTGAAAAAGATTTGAAAAAGTCTTTTGAAATATTTGAAAACAATATTTGGATCAGAGAAACCATAGGAGCCGCTGGCAAAGGATCTTTAAAAAAGCCTTCCTATGAACTGGCAAAGGCTTGGATTAACTATAGAAATGGTTGGGGACATACTGTTGCTGCGAAATGTTTATCAGATAATACAACAACATGGCAATCGATATGGAAAAATGGAAAACTTGTTGTTGGACAAGCTAGAGATAGATTATATTGGGAAATGTCAAATAGAGTTCAATCTGGAGTCACTGGAATTACTGGAACAGGTAAAATTTCCTCAAAAGAGAATATAGCTCAATTAGCTATACAATGTATTAAAGTAATCGATCCAAAACCAAATGGAATTTTTAGTGTAGATTTTACTTATGATGTAAATGATATCCCTAATCCAACAGAGATTAATATTGGAAAATTTTTTACAACCCATTATTTTATTACAAAAGCTGGTCTTAATATGCCAGAAATATTATTACAACTTTGTTTTGATGAATATCTAGGGGACTATAATGTTATTAATCCAATTACAGAAGAAAAGTTTTGGATTAGAGGAATGGATGTCGAACCAGTAATGATTTCAAAAGATGAATTGGAAAAGAAAAGTCAAGAATTATCACATATTTTACAAAATATAAAATAAAATGTTTTTTTTTGATTTAGATGGAACAATATTAGATGTTTCTGAAAGGTATTACCAAATATATACACATATATTGAAGAAGTATCGTTATAAATATTTATCTAAAAAAGAATATTGGACTCTTAAAAGAAATAAGACTTCTGAAGCCGAAATTTTACGTTTAACCAAGGCAGAAGATATAAAAGATCTTTATGTTCAATTATTTCAGAATCTTATCGAAAGTGATAATTTTTTGATTTTGGATAAGATTTGGCCTGATTTGAAAGAAACATATTTTGAATTATTTAAGAAAAACACATCTTTTATAGTTACATTAAGAAAAAATCGAAAAACTTTGATTAATCAATTGAAAAGATTAAATTTATTAAAAATGTTCTCAAACGTTTATTCAGATGAGCAAAAAAAAATTAATAAAAATAAAACAAATCCTAAGATACAAATTCTTGAAAAAGTTTTGGTAAAAAATAATGTCGATAAAAGTAATTGTTTTTTTATTGGCGATACTGAAACGGATATAAAAACAGGAAAGTTCTTTTCTATGTCAACAATTGCCCTCTCTTTTGGTATTAGATCTCCAGATATTTTAAAAACTTTTAATCCCCATATAATATTTGATACTCAAAAACAGTTTAAAAATTATTTAGAAAATAATTTTTTTTCATAAATATTAATAGTGAAAGCCTAGACACTTTTGTGTTTTTGGGCTAATATTTTTATAATTTATTAAATATAGGTATAGTTATGAAGGTGCCTTTTTCTTATCTACAAAGACAATTTAAACAGTCTGAGAGCAAAGACAAATTGCTTGCGGATTTAATAATTAATGATATTAGAGATTTTATTTCGACGAGCGATTTTACCTTAGGAAAAAAACTTGAAGAATTTGAAGAAAAATTTGCAAACCTAATAGGTGTTAAATATGCGTTAGGAGTTGGATCTGGCACAGATGCATTAATTCTATCTTTAAAAGCTGAAAATATTGGATTTGGTGATGAGGTTATTACTTGTGCTGAGACGTTTATAGCAACAGCGGGAGCGATAGCAGGATCTGGAGCTACACCTGTTTTTGTTGATGTAAATGATGAATTTACTATCGATGAAACTTTGATAGAAAATGCTATTACTGAGAAAACTAAGGCTATTATGCCTGTTTATTTTACTGGTAATTGCCCGAATATGGATAAAATACTTCAAATAGCTAAAAAACATGATCTAAAAGTTATTGAAGATTCTTGTTGCGCAATTGATGCGGATATTAAAGGTAAGAAAGCTGGATCTTTTGGTAATGCCGGTGCATTTAGTTTTCATCCTCTAAAAAATTTAAATGTTTTCTCTGATGGGGGAATGGTAACAACAAATGATGAGAACCTTGCAAATAAGATAAAACTTTTGAGAAACCATGGCTTGAAAAATAGAGATGAAGTTGAAATTTTCGGATATAATTCTAGACTAGATACTTTGCAAGCTGTTGTGGCTCTTCGAATGATAGATGATGTGAAAAATGTTTCAGATCAAAGAATTAATAATGCTAAAAAATTAGATGATGGTTTTAGAGATCTAAAAGATTTTATCGAAATTCCTAAAAGAAGTCCTAATGTTAGACAGGTATTTCATTTATATATGTTAAGAGTTAAAAAAAGAGATGAGCTTCATGCGTTTTTAAATAGTAAAGATATCGAAGCTAAAATTCACTATCCTATAGCTTTGCCTTATCAACAATGCTGTAAGCATTTAAATTATAAAAAAGGTGATTTCCCAAAAACTGAAAGAGACTGCTCAACAATCATAACTCTTCCTTGTCATCAGCATCTAAGAGATGAAGAAATAGATTATATGATTCAAACTATCAAAGATTTTTATTTAAATCATTTTGATAAAGCCGACCTGCCTTTTAAGGAATTAAACGCATGTACAAAGTAAAATATGTTGATTTAGCAATCAAGGATACTATTTTAAAAGAAGAAATCTTAGATTCAGTGAATACAATACTCACTTCTGGACAGTTTATTCTAGGAGAAGTTGTTAAAAGATTTGAAGAGAATATAGCTAGATACCTTGGTGTAAGATATGCTATCGGGGTAAATTCTGGAACTGACGCCTTATCACTCTGTTTAAGAGCTTTTGGAATTGGTGATGGGGATGAAGTTATTACTACTTCTAATTCTTTTTTAGCTACAGCCTCTGCGATTATTGAAACAAATGCAAAACCTGTCTTTGTGGATATTTCAGATGATTTAAATATTGATCCTGAGTTAATTGAAGAGAAAATAACTACTAAAACAAAAGCGATAATGCCAGTTCATTTATCAGGGAAACCGGCAAAGATGAATGAAATTTTAAAAGTTGCGAGAAAATATAATCTAAAAGTTATTGAAGATGCCGCACAATCAATTGGAACTGAATATTTTTCAAAAAAAACAGGTTCTATTGGAGATGTTGGGTGTTTTAGTATGCATCCTTTAAAAACACTCAACGCATGTGGGGATGCTGGCCTTATAACAACTAATGATAAAGAATTATATCTCAAATTAAAGCAATTTAGAAATTTGGGTTTAAAAAACAGAAATGAGTCTGATGTTTGGGGCTATAATAGTAGGTTGGATGCTATTCAAGCAGCAGTTTTAGATATTAAATTAAAATATATCGATTCTTGGATAGAAAAAAGAAGACAAAATGCAAAATTTTATATAGATAACTTAAAAGACACTTTAATTGTTCCAAAAGAAGAAGAATATGAAAAACATTCTTTCCATACGTTTGTGATTCAAACAGAAAATAGAGATGTTTTTCAAAAACATTTAGAAGAGAATAAAGTTGAGACTAAAATACATTATCCAATCCCAATCCATAAGCAAAAAGCAGCTTCTTATTTAAACTATACGGACAATGCTTTACCCAAAACATGTTTAGCTGCCAAAAGAATATTAAGTTTACCGATATATCAAGATCTAACAGATGTGCAGTTAGAATATGTTATAGAAAAGATTCAATCTTTTTTCCCACAACCAATAGAGATATAGTAATTTGCCATTGGTAGAAATCCTGTATGAACTAGTTCATCATGGCATGAAAACAAAAATACATATTTGAAATGTTTTTTTATTTCTGCTTCTAACCTATCATGAGTATAAACATTTATATGCCCTTTTTTAGTCACTTCTGAGGCAAATTGTTGAGAAATTAAGCTGGGAGTTCCGACTATTAACAGACCATTATTTTTTAGAGCGATTTGGATTTTTTTTAGAAAAATATCAGCATTTTTTGGCATAATATGTTCTATAACATCAAAATTAACGATAGCATCCCATTTATTTTCTTCATTTGTTTTTAGAAAATCTGTGTCAGCGAATTCAATGTTTGAAAAATTGTAATTGTTTTTTGCAATTTGAATAGCATCTTTATCAAAATCTAGACCTTTTGCATAACCGCATTTTTGAGAAAGCAAATACGTCCCTAAGCCTTCATTGCAGCCAATATCTAGAATTTTTTTATTTCCTCCAATAAGGTTTGCTGCAAATTTATAGTATGATAGGGCAAACAACAATCTTCTGGGGGTGTTATTTATCCAGTGAGATACATATTTTCCAAATGTGATATTCATCATCAAAATCCTTAAAATTTTTCAAAACAAATTAAAAATAGATATTCAGCTTTTGTAGTAAGACCTGAATAGACAAAGTTATTTACACTATGAAATTTTAATACAAATTGAAAACTCTTTTGCATTTTTTTTACGATAAAATTTTGTAAATTTTGAATATGACTTAGATCATTTTTATCTGTGTTATTTGAAATGCCAAGGATAAAAATACCATTATTTGTTAGATGATTTTCGATATAATTATTCTCAAAGTTAACAATAGAGTCCAAGGCTTGAAATGAATTTAAATTTATAATGACATCGAAGAGAGCTTTATTATCGATATCTTTTGAGAAAGTAAATTTTTTACCTTTAAAATTTTCTTTTGCGAGGCCAATCAGATCTGTATTGCTATCAATACCAACATAGTTTTTTGCCATTTCAGCAATTATGGGAGATCCAAATCCATGCCCACAATTAATTTCCAAGATATTAGCGTTTTTATGAGCCATTTTGGCAGCAAATTTATATTTGCAAAGCTGATCTACTAAATCATTTTCTTTTGAGGCTAAATGCTCTAAAAAAGAAGAATCAAACTTGAGCAGATCTTTGCTCATCAAATTTTGAGTGGCATTCCAAAAAGAGTATTCATTCATAGGCAGATGTATATATTTCCTTTTTTTTAAGATCTAAAATGGTATTAATATCTCTAATCTCTAAATTAGTAGATTTGTAAAATTTTGCATTTTGCATAGAAGTATTTTTAGGTCTTTTGAAGGTTTCTTCTAAATCATCGAGTTTTATTGAAAATAAATTTTTCATACTAAGGGATAATTTATCCGCAATGATTAGAGCTAATTGATATCTATTTATTTTTTCTTTAGCGCAAATATGAAATATTCCTCTAGCATTCATTGTTTGAAGTTTAACAATACCTCTTATCAAATCTTCAATATAGGTCAAAGAAAAGAATTGATCTTTAGCTGCTCGATAGGCCTTTTCTTCAATTAAATGTGAAAATATTTCGGAAAATATTGTTTTATCATCAAGATTTAAGCTATAGACTCTACCAGGTCTAATAATTAGATGGTTTCCTTTAGTGATTTTTGGAATTTCTTTTTCTAATATTTCTTTTTGTTTCCCATATTCAGTGATAGGATTTGTCAAAGACTCTTCAGAATATGATCCCACATTTCCATCAAATACATAATCAGATGAAAACCAAATAGGTGTAATATCATTTTTAGTTAAGAATTCAATTAGTTTTAAAGTTCCAGTAACATTTATCTTATAGGCTTTTTTTGTATCTTCTTCACAAATATTTATTTTGCTAATAGCTGCACTAATAATGGCATAAGTGGGTTTTATTTCTTTTAAAAAATCATTAGATGGAAAAATCAAATTTTCTAGATCAAAATTAGAGTTTTTTCTAGAAAAACTAGGAATATCTGGAAAGAAAGATTTATAAAAATTAAATAGGTATTTTCCAATAAAACCAGTTGTTCCAAATATGAGCGTTTTTGGTATTTTCAATTCATCTAAGTTTTTTGTCATAAAAAAAACATCAAATCTTAATTTTTTAGTATTTTAAGATAGAAAATTGATATTATTCAATTCAAATATCCTATGCCGAGACTAAAGTTATTGTCTTATTCAAAATATATAAATGAGTGATCGCCTGTATAATTACAATGCTTAAACCACCAATCCCATTCTTCAGGGGAGAAAAAGCTCTCACAGGTTAGTTGCCAGTATAATAAATTTGCTTTTTCTTCTTCATTTCTATAAGATTCAACAACTATATATTGTTTGTCTTTTCCAACACGCATTACTTCTTTTAGAGCTTTTTCTAAATTAAAACAGTGAAGATTGTGCAAAGTGGTTATAGAAATAATTAAATCAAATGAAGAATCTTCAAAAGGCAGGTTATTAGCATCAGCCACCTGGAGATTGTTTTTTATTTCTTCTTTTGAGTTTTCAATAGCATATTTTGAAATATCAATACCAAATATTTCCAATCCAGGAACTACTTGAGTAAGATCATATAGCAAAAACCCTTTTCCGCACCCAATATCTAAAACTTTTTGTCCTGGTTTCAAGTTGTAATGCTTAGCTAGTTTTTCAGCGACGCTTTTCCATCTCCCATCATACTTAAACCCTCCATATCCAACTTTTCTATCCCCATCCCAATAATCTTTACCAAATTTTTTTGCAATCTGAGCAGCCTCATGTTTTGGGTATTCATTAACTCTCTTTAAATAATCTCTTTTGGTTTTATTATGAATTGTAGAAATAAAATCTATATAAGCCATTATTTGCTCCTAAATTTTAATTTTTTTAAATAGATGATATGCTTTTTCCAATTGTTTTTCTTTATTTTCATGCGTTTTAGAAAAAATTCTTCTTTTACAAGTAACATCTAAAAAACTATTTAATAGTAATAAGATCCATTTTATTTGACAGATGGGAAAAACCATTTCAACTCTTATTTTAAAATGGGTTGGATGTTGTAAAGTAGTAGATATTTTATCGATGCTAGAAGATAAATATTTATTCGGAACTTTGATTTTAGGTTGGATGAAAAAATCACTAATTGTTTTGGCAGGATCATCCCATCCAGCATATTCGAAATCAATGAAAAATATGTTATTTTTGGCATCTAATAGGGCATTATGAAAACCAAAATCAGATGGACTGATCAAAATGTCTTCTTTTGGCAAAACATAATCTTTTTTAAATCTTTTCAGTTTATTTAAAAGATTATACCAAAGAGTTTTCAGATCTTTTTCAATAAAATTTAGAGCTTTTTGATTTAGGGGATTTGAAGGTTTAATTTTAGATAATTTTTCCAAACGAGTATTTACTGAAAAAATATAATCATCAATAGAAAAACAGCTCTCAGATGCGTTTAAAATATTTTTTGCCTTATCTTTGTTTTTGTTTAGATCAATATAAAAATCAAGAGCTAGGGTAATATAATTTACAGATAGATGCTTCTTTTTAAAAGGAGATGCATCTATATGAGAATAAATCCCAATGTTATTACTGTTTTTCTTTATTGGCTGAGGTATGCATCTAATGTTACGCTCCCATGCATATGTTAAAAAAGAAAACTCGGAAGAAAGTCGGTCTCTTTTATCTTTATCATCTATAAAATATGATTTCAGAACTATAGGGTGGATTTTATTAGCAAAATCTACTTTGTAAACCCTATTATTTGCGCCGCCCTTTAAAAGATGAAAATTTTCAATAGGATCAAAATAACCAATTTCATGAAGTAGTGTAGATATGTTTTTTTTATTCATAGATTAAAAAAAATTTAAAAGATCTTTCCAAGATGTTTGTCTTAAAAATTTAGCTGAATTTTCAAGTAAATTATTGGGATCAAAAAGAATTTTTTTTGTATTCTTTGGGAAGTTTTTTTCGTCTAAAAGCTCAGGCAGATCATCAATAAAATAATCGCATTTTTCTATAGCTATTCTATTTAGTTTTTTTTGCAGGGTAAGCTCAAAAAAGGTTGGAATAGAAGAGTTATAAAAACTTTGATTATTTAACCAATTCTTAGCAGATTTGTGCAGATTATATTTTTCTCCCATAAATGGATAAAGCGTTTTATGGCTTATAATGGTAATTTCAATTTTGGTTTTTTTAGCGTTTTCGAAAAACTTCTCAACACCTTCAAATGAATGAGCCAAATCTAATCTTTTACCATACACATAGCCTTGAAGTTCTATCCACTCATCTTCTTTACCAATTGAGCGCAGATAATCGCGAACTTTTCCTTTTGACTTATGAACGTTTTTAGGGATAAGATTTTGTTCTAAAGCGGCTAGATAGAATACTTCATCATAACAAACAATTGTATTATCAAAATCAATACCTACTCTCATTACAAACTCATATCTATTATCGGTCTTAAGACTTTGCCATTTTCTAAATCTTCGAGAGCTGAATTGATTTGATTAAGACTATATGTGTCAGATGTTAAATGATCCGTTTTGCAATAATTGTGTTCAATAAGAGAGCAATATCTTGGGAAATGGATATCTGGATTATTATCTCCCCCCCAAGTTCCAAGTAGTTTTTTTCCAAGATTAAATTGTTTAGGATCAATTGTAACATTTTTACCGTGATGGGCGTTGCCAATAATTATTGCTGTGCCACCTCGCTGTTTAACAGCTAAAAGAGCCTGCTCCATAGCTATGGGCGAGCCGCTAGCTTCAATAGCAAAATCTAATTGACATATTTGCTTTATAGATTCTATTGGATCGTCTTTTTTAGCATTAATAATGTGAGTTGCTCCTAAATTTTTTGCCATTTCAAGTTTTTTTTCATTAATATCTATTGCAATTACTGGGGCGCACCCAGATATGATTGCTCCTTGCAAAGCACTCAGACCTACTCCTCCACAACCAAAAACGGCTAAACTCTGTCCTGGTTTTGGTCTAGCGGTATTAAAGACAGCCCCCAATCCTGTTGGAAGAGCGCATCCGATAAGGGCGGCTATTTTTAAAGGTAGAGATTTTGTAAGAGGGGTTAGTCTATTTTCACTAATAACAGAATATTTACTAAATGTTGTAATTGCACCTGAATTTACATTTTTACCATTCCAGTTATATTGAGATGCGAATTCATTAGAGCCAGAGCCTTTCATCCAAGATAAAATTACTCTATCACCTGGTTTTACCTTTTTTACATCGGAACCAATTTCTAAGACTTTACCACTACCTTCATGACCGAGTAAATGGGGCAGAAAATTATCATCTCCTCTGTGTCCTCGAGCTTCTAAAAGCTGGGTATGACAAAGGCCACTAAAATTAATTTCTACCAAAACTTGACCGGGTTTTAATTTTGGTATCTCAATTTCATCAATTACTAAAGGTTTGTTTAATTCAACTAATATTGCAGCGAGTGTTTTCATAAGTTTTTAAATGGTTGGTTATTTTATAATAAATGTTTTCAGCATCAATTTTTAGTTTTTTTCTAACAAATGTTTGTGATCCAATTGGTGAAAAAAAGCTATCAGGCGTGCCAATTCTGAGCAGTCTCTTATTTTTAATATCACTATCTATCATCCATTCAGCTATACTAGATCCAAGACCACCAATTATTGAATGTTCTTCAATAGATATAACAGATGAAAAATTATTAAATATATCTTTCAAAAGATCTGTATCCAATGGTTTTATGGTATGCATGCTGATAATTTGAGCATTGATTTTTTCTTTTTCTTTTAAAATATCTGCAGCTAGTAGAGCTTCATGTAAAATAGGGCCATAGCTAATGATACAGATATCTTTACCTTTTTTTATTATATTTCCTTTGCCGATTTTGAGATTTGGAATTTTATCATAAATCAAGGGCTCATTTTTTTTGCCCATTCTAAAATACAAGGGTTTATCGATCTTCACAGCTTCTTTCAGCAAGGCTATTAGTTCATAAGAATCACAAGGGGATACTATATTCATATTTGGTAGACTTCTTAAAAATGAAATATCTTCACATGATTGATGTGATCCGCCTAATGAAGCATAGGAAAGCCCAGCTCCAACTCCCACAATAATAACAGGAGCGTTATGATAACAAATATCAATTTTGATCTGTTCCAAACAGCGAGTTGTATTAAAAGGAGCTATTGTATAAGTAATCGGTTTTAGACCGCTGAGAGCAAGGCCTGCTGCCACACTTGTCATATTGGCTTCGGCAACCCCACAATTATAAAATCTATTTGGAAAAAGCTTTTTAAAAGGATCAAACAAACGATTTCCAATATCACCAGAGAGCAGGACTATTCTTTGATCCAAAGAGGCTAGTTTTGTAATAGTTTCGGCAAAAGCATTTCTCATTTATCAATACCTAACTCTATTTTTGCGCTCTCAAGCTCTTCATAAGTTGGAACTTTATAATGCCAGTTATTATCATCTTCCATAAAAGATATTCCTTTTCCTTTAATGGTATTTGCAACTATCGCGATAGGCTTTTCTTGGCTTTTTTTGATTTTTTCGAAAAGTGAAGAGATTTCTTCGATATTATTTCCATCTATTTCATAGGTTTGCCATCCAAAAGCTTCCCATTTTTCTTTTAAGGGAGATAGCGCTAAAGTATCATTGCTTCTAGCTGTCGCTTGCCATTTATTGTAATCAATTACTGCTATAATATTATTTAGATTTTTTTTAGGAGCAAAGAGTGCAGCTTCCCAAACAGAGCCCTCATTACATTCTCCGTCACTTAATACAACAAGTGTTTTATAATTTTTATTCATAATTTTTGCTCCGAGAGCAAAACCCAGACCTACAGATAATCCATGCCCTAAAGAACCAGTAGCGATCTCTAATCCAGGAATACAATTAGGAGTTGGATGCTCGGGTAGCGAACTTCCATCGAGATTGAATGTCTTTAGTAATTCTTTATCAAAAAAACCTCTATAGCACATAGCAACATATTGGGCACTTATTGCATGACCTTTACTTAAAATGAAACGATCCCTATTCGGATCTTTAGGGTTTTTTGGGTCTATATTTAGTAATTTTTCATAAGCACATAATACAATATCTATGCAAGAGAGTGCCGAGCCCAGATGTGGAGCTTTGCCAAAATGTGACATTTTGATCAGTTCATAACGTGCTAATTTTGTTAAGTTATCTAAATTTGATAGATTAATTGCATTTGACATAATGGGGGTATTATATAAAATAGATGTAAAAAAAGAAACCAAAAAACTGCTTTTCCTATTTATTTTTATAGGGCTGTACCATCATTAGAGAAATCGGTGAACAGAAAAACGATATCAATAATAATTCCAAATTACAATTATTCTAAATATTTAAAACAATCTATAAATTCAATTTTATTTCAAGCTAGAAAACCGGATCAACTCATCATTATAGATGATGGGTCAACTGATGATAGTGTTAAAATAATAGAAGAATTGATTAAAGACATTCCTTTCGCTGTTTTATTAAAAAACAAAACAAATATGGGAATTGAATGCTCTCTAAATAAGGCTTTAGAATTTAATACCAAAGATTATATAGGATTTATGGCTTCTGATGATATAAAATCGCACGATTTTATATATGAAATGATGAAATTTGTTGAAGAAAACTCTGATATTGCCATCTGCTGCTCTCTGCCGGCATTTTTTAAAAATCATAAAGATGTTTGGGCTGATAATTTTAATACTTTTGAAAAAAAAATATTTGATCCTGAAACATTAATAGATGTTATGAAAAGCACAAAATTTTGGATGGCTTCACATACTTGTATTTACCAAGCAAGTAAACTTAATCAAAGATCTTTTGATAGCGAATTAAGACATCATAGTGATTGGTATACAGTTTTAGATATTGCTTTTAAAAATAAAGTGGGATTTATCCCAAAAGCATTAGCATTTATGAGAGTGCATGCATTTGCATATAGTCGACAAGAAAAAAAATATAGCGAATTAAAAAAAATTTACAGTGCATTATTCAACAAAATTGAAAGGGAAAATGAAGTGTTTAAACAGAAAATTATTAATTCAAGATCTCTATCAGCTTTAGATTCTGCAATGTTCATATTTTTATTATTTAGGTTAAAATACTGGAAATATTTACCAACCTTTGTTGTGGGAAAAATAATAAGGTTTAATAATAGAGCAAAAAATAAAGTTCTAAAATTATTTAATATTAAAAGTAAAAATGTTTCTGCACTTAGTATTAAATGTTTTGAAGATATATAAGATTAAACAATGTTGTAAGTAATTATTATATGAATATATATTCCTTAATTCCGTGTCTTTATGATCTAACTGGGCATCATTTTTCTTATCATTTAGCTTTTGGAGAAGCTTTAAAAAAAAATAAATGGACACATCTGAAAATCATTCCTAAAACATGCCAAATAGTAGATTTACCAAGAGATTGGAAAAGAGCATTGATATTGCACGAGGGATCAAAAAATAAAAATTTATGGAATAATTTTATTAAACCTTTTCTTAATTTTTTTCCTTTTTTGAAACTTTTTTGGAAAATCAAGAAGAAAAATCAATTAAAGAATGTGTTTTTTTTAGAATATTTTACGTTGGCTCATCTTTTTGCTTTATATTTGGCTGTGTTTTTTACTAGACCAAAATGCTGTCTCTGGCTTTTATATAGGACCGATCTAGATCAAATTATTTTTAAAGGTAAAATTCATAAGATATTGCATAAGTTATTGATTAAGATATTGGGTAAAAAAAATCTAACTTTTTTTACTGATAGTGAATTATTGTCATTTCAGCTTGAGAAATTTTTTGAAGCAATTTTTTTTATATTGCCTATTCCCCATACAAAAATATGTTCTGCAAAAAAGTTAGAAAAAGCAAAAAAAGATATAATTTGCTGGTGGCCAGGAGGATCAATCAGAGAAGAGAAGGGATTGAAAGCTATTATAGATATATCTAAACAAATATCTTCAAAAAGAAATATCTCTTTAATGGTTGCAAAAGCTGCCAAAGCATTTTTATTTCAGAGTGGTAATATTGAGTATGTAAATACCGATCTAAAGAGTGAAGAATATAATAGTTTGCTTTTCAAATCAGATATTATTTTATTACCTTATTTATCTGAAGTATATAGATATAGGACTTCAGGGATTTTTGTCGAAGCTATAGTTGCTCAAAAAATTGTTTTAACAACTTCCAATACATGGATGGCTCATGAGTTAAAGAAATTTAATTTAGAAGAATTGATAATTAACTGGGATGATCTTAGAGTGCTTGATAGATGTATCGAAATATATAATTCTGAGAGTATTAAAAACAAGTTACACAAAATGAGTGGGCATTATAGATCATATCACTCAGTTGAAAATTATGCTGGGGTTTTAAAAGAAGTAATTAAACATTTTTAAATTGACTTTTTGCTAATATTGGATAGGCATTTACAATTTCTTTTATACCATCATCTAAAGAATAGTCTGGCAACCACCCTAATTTCTCTAATTTTTCATTACTAACAATATAATCTCTTTTGTCTGGATCTTCGCCTATTTTGGCGCTATGGATATAAAAGTCAGGAATATATTTTTTTATTTTTTCTACCAGTTCTCTTTTACTTAAATTTGCGGTTGAAAGACCTACATTAAAAGCCTCGCCCTTCATTTTTTCAAAATTTTCGATTCCAAATACAAAAGCTTTGGCTACATCTTTTATATGTATGTAGTTTCTTTTAAAAT
>JAAKFJ010000028.1 GCA_011064745.1 Candidatus Anoxychlamydiales bacterium
AATAGAGAAGTTGATATTGTTGTTTGCGCTCTTAGAAGCTCAAATGAGCTTAAAGTTTTTGAGATTGATCCGAAAACAAGGAAGCTAATTGACATAACAACAAAAGATAAGATTTTAACAAAATTTCCTATAAACACCTATGGAGTCTGTCTTTATAAAAGAAAAGATGATGGAGAAATATTTGCTTTTGTAAGTGCAAAAAAAAGAGATGATATTCATCAGATTCAGCTAAGAGATGATAATAGAGGAAGAGTCAAAGGTGTTTTGATTAGATCTTTTGGAAAAAAAGATCAAAAAAGTTATGTCGAAGGAATGATAGCAGATGATGAGCTGGGATATTTATATTGCTCAGATGAAAAAAAAGGTATTTTAAAGTATTTAGCAAATCCTAAACTCAAAGATAATGCTCTATTATCGAGATTTGCATTAGATGATGATATAAGAGGTGATAGAGAGGGGTTAGGGTTATATAAAAAAGATCTTAAAAGTGGATATTTAATTTTATCTTCTCAGGGCAATTCAGAATTTAAGATATATGATAGAGAAGGTAATAATACCTTTTTAAAAACAGTGAAACCTCTAGGTGTAAAACATACTGATGGTATTGCTGTTACAAGCGTATCTATTCCACCTAAATTTTTAAAAGGTATCATTGCTTGTCACAGTGGGAAAAAGCATTTTGTGTTTTATGATTGGCAAGAGTTTTTTGATAGCTCTATTGATAAAAAATAAATCTTTTATTGAATCTATTTTAATTTCAATATATATAAAATCTTAAATATACTTTGATTAAAGAGGCTTTATAATGAAAATATTATCAAAACTTTTTCAAAGCTGTTTATTGATTTTTCTTATGCTTTTTAGCTCTTTGTTTGCTTGCACTGATTTTATACTTGATTACGGATCTAAAAATGTTGTGGTCGGAAGATCAATGGAGTTTGGTAGTAATTTAGAATCTCAAATAGTGATATTTCCGAAAAATGAAAAAAGAGTTTCTAAAATAAAAAATAGAAATGGGCTTTCTTGGACTTCTAAATATGCATATATCGCAGTGACGAGTTTCAAAACAGATTTAGTAGCTGATGGCATGAATGAAAAAGGCTTATCTATTGGAACCCTTTGGTTTACAGATGTGAAATATCCAAAAATTCCAACAAATGCTAGATCTAAGACAATTGCGCTAGAAGATCTGAGCAATTGGATACTCGGATCCTTTACAAATATTTCTGAGGTAAAAAAAGGTCTTCAAAAGATATATATTTGGGCTCATGTTTTCAAAGCTTTAAAAGAAATTCCTCCTATTCATTTTGCTTTGCATGATCAATCTGGAAAAAGCCTGGTTATTGAGTTTGTTGATGGAAAAATGAATCTCATTGATAATGAGGTTGGAGTATTGACTAATAACCCAGCATTTGATTGGCATGTTACTAATCTTAGTAACTATATCAATCTTAGTGCAATAAATAAAGGCAAAGTTGTTTTTGATGGCACCGCTATTAATCCAGTAGGACAAGGAAGTGGTCTTTTAGGTCTTCCAGGGGATTGGACTCCACCTTCTAGATTTGTGAAAATTGCAATTTTAAAAAACTTTGTGAAAACTCCTAAGAGAGTTGAAGAGAATATTAACTTAGCTTTTCATCTTTTGAATACTGTTGATATCCCATATGGAGTAGTGAGATCAAAAGATGGTAAAGAATTTGATCATACCCAGTGGATTGTGGTCAAAGATTTAGTGAATAAAAAACTATCATATAGAACCTATAAAGATTTAAATATACATACGATAGATCTGATGGAAGAAATTTCCAAACTAAATTCTAAGAAAAAAATAATTCCGATGGTTGGGGCTATTTAAGTTAAAAAATTATCTAAGGTTGCTGCAAATATCTAGAATACTTATTATAAGTATTGATTAGATCTTCATAGGATAAATTATTTTATGAGTATTAAAGAAAATTCTAAGATTGCACTTCAGTCTATTAAAGAAGAGATTGCCAATAGCATTACTCATGGTATTGGTGGCTTATTGAGTATTGTCGCTTTTATTTTTCTGCTTTACCATTCAATCACCAAAGGATCTGCTAGACATATCGTTAGTTGCACTATTTTTGGCAGCACGTTGATAATTTTATATGTTATCTCGACCCTTTATCACGCCATTACTCATATCAAAGCAAAAAAAGTTTTGAGAAGATTAGATCATATTAGTATTTATCTTTTGATTTTTGGAACCTACTTACCTCTAACCCTAGTTGTTTTAAAAGGACCTTTTGGCTGGTCTTTATTTGGCGTTGAGTGCGCTCTTTGCGTTTTTGGAATAACCTTTAAGGCTATTTTTGGGCCTAAATTTGAAATCTTGTCAGTTCTGTTTTATCTTCTTATGGGATGTGGAACTCTAATTGCCATTAAACCTATCTATTCAGCTATTTCTCTGAAGGGACTTATGTATGTTCTATATGGGGGGATTTTTTATGTCTTAGGGATTTTATTTTTTATGGGAGATAAAAAAGTCCCATACTTTCATGCTATTTGGCATCTATTTGTTCTAGCTGGTAGCTCTTTTCACTTTTTTATGGTTATGCTTTTTGTGATCCCTTTTACAATTTAAAGTTATTTTTTTACAAAATTGTCATATAAGAATTGATTGAGAAATATCTAGTATATAGGTATTATTTATATCTATTTTAATTTTTTTTAAGGTTAATTATGCTTGGTCCTGATCCTAATTATCCATATCCATTTGAGAAGCTCTCATATGAGTTGGAAAATTTAAAAAGAACAGTTTTTTTAAAGAATGTAGTTACAAGAGATAATATTGAAGTTGGAGACTATACCTATTTTGATGATCCAAAAGGAGCTGATGATTTTGAGAATAAAAATGTGTTATATCACTATCCTTTTTCGAAGGAAAAATTGATATTTGGTAAATTTTGTATGGTAGCAACTGATG
Source organism: Candidatus Anoxychlamydiales bacterium (assembly GCA_011064745.1). Classification (GTDB taxonomy): domain Bacteria; phylum Chlamydiota; class Chlamydiia; order Chlamydiales; family SM23-39; genus JAAKFJ01. The sequence goes on from JAAKFJ010000028.1 coordinate 2,951, forward strand.
TTAAATTTATTATGTCGGGGGCTAATCACAAGATAGATGGGTTTTCAACCTATCCTTTTGCCATTTTTGGCTTGGGCTGGGAAAAAGAGATGGATATTACAAAAATAGCTTCAAAGGGAGATACTATTTGTGAAAATGATATTTGGTTTGGATATGGTTCAACTATAATGCCAGGTATAAAAATTGGAAGTGGAGCAATAATAGGAGCTATGGCAGTTGTTACAAAAGATGTTCCAGCCTATTCAATAGTAGCTGGTAATCCTGCAAAAATTATAAGACAAAGATTTGATGATAAAACGATTGAAGCTCTTTTGAAGATAAAATGGTGGGATTGGGATATAAAAAAGATCACTCAAAATATTAAACATATTATACGGGCAGATTTAGAAAAATTAAAAAATGCTAAAAAGTCATAAGGGGATTTTGATGGAAAAAGAAAAAATTATTTGTTTAGAGACAACTCAAGGAACGATTGAGATTAAGATTTGGCCAAAGATCGCGCCAAAAGCTTGCGAAAACTTTATAAAACTCGTTGAAAAGCATTACTATGATAAGATTGTTTTTCATCGTATTATCAAAGACTTTATGATTCAGACAGGCGATCCTACAGGCACAGGCACTGGTGGGGAGTCTATTTGGAAAAAACCATTTGAAGATGAAGTCTCTGCAGAGGTGGCTTTTGATAAGCCTGGCCTTCTCGCTATGGCAAATTCAGGACCTACGACAAATGGTTCTCAGTTTTTCATAACAACGGTTGCGACACCATGGTTAAATATGAAACATACAATTTTTGGTGAAGTTATAAATGGGTATGATGTTGTAAAAAAACTAGAGGCTGTAACAACTGGTGTCTCTGATCGTCCAGATGAAGAGCAAAAAATTATAAAGGCTTATGTTAAAAAAGATTAATTAAAATATTTGAGGGGTAAATCAATGAAAAAATTATTTTTATTTTTAGGTATTTTATCAGCGTTTATTTTCACAAAAGTAGTAGCTGACGATATTATTTCCTTAGAGACAACACAAGGAACTATTAAAATAAAATTATGGCCTGAGATCGCACCTAAAGCATGCGAAAATTTTATGAAATTAGTTGAAACTAAATATTATGATGGAATTGTCTTTCATAGAGTTATTAAAAATTTTATGATTCAAACAGGCGACCCAACAGGAACAGGAACTGGGGGAAAATCTATTTGGAATAAAAATTTTGAAGATGAAGTCTCGGCAAATGTTTCTTTTAATAAAGCTGGTCTTCTTGCGATGGCAAATGCAGGACCAAATACTAATGGCTCTCAGTTTTTTATAACTACAAAAATGACGCCCTGGTTGAATATGAAACATACAATTTTTGGTGAAGTTATAGAAGGATATGATGTTGTTACAAAAATAGAAAATGTGAAAACATCAATTTATAATAGTAAACCAGAAATAGATGAAAAAATAGTTAAGGCTTATATTAAGTCTGATAGTTAAAAGGCTTTAGTACTCTTTTAAAGGCTTTTTTAGACTGAAAATACGATAGGATAAGGCCATAGTTAGTAATTGGGATATCAGAGTTTTTAAGATCTGTTAATCTGCTTTGCATTTGTTGTTTATCTAACATACATCCTCCGCAGTGGATGATGAGTTTATAATCTGATAAGTTATATGATGCAAAATCTCGACCAAAGGCATGATCTATTTTAATATTGTTTTTCCCAAAGTGGTTATTTATTTTGTTGGGTATTTGAAAGGTACCGATATCTTCTTTGATTCTGTTGTGGTTACAGGCTTCAGCAATTAAAACTTTATCATTTTTCTTAAGTTTATCGAAAGCTTCGGTGCCTTTAATAAAAAAAGATAGATCGCCTTTTTGATGAGCCATAATAACTGAGAACGTAGTTATTTCTACTAAGGGTTGCCCTTTATCATCTAAAGTCCAAGGATGAATAATATCCATCGCTTGAGAATCGGTAATTAGAAGCTTTAGATTATTTTTAGTTTTTAATGTAAAAATATTTAAAAATTTTTTAAATCTTAAAAATTCTTGTTTTTGAACATCTTTATCTTTAGATCTCGCTTTTTTTAAATCCATACGATAGGCGAAGGTCGCTATAAATCTTCTAATTAAATATTCTTGAACAAAACTTTGGGGCTTGAGAAGTCTTTTTTCGGGGGTTTCTTCGTCCATGGGGATATTTAAAAAAACGATGTCATCTTTTTTTAAAAAAGGAAAAAGCAAATTTTCTTTTTTTGATGGAGAAAAGTTTTTTAAGATGAAATTTATTAACTCATCTTTAGCATTTTTATCTGATAGATCTAGATGTATTTTAGGGATGGATAAATCTTTAGATATTTTTTGGTTTTTTTTGTTTCTAAAATTGTTATAAATTAGGAGACAAGATTTTTCATATTTTTTACAAAGATCAATTATCTCAAGATTTTCATCGAAAGAATCATTGGGATCGATAACTAGTAAAATAAGATCTGACTGTTTTAAACAGGCGATAGTTTTTTGTCTTTTTTTTAGCCCGAGCTCTGTTTTTTCATCTATCCCTGCAGTATCAAAAAGTTTTATGGGACCCAAGGTATGGATTTCCATTAAAGAGACTTTAATATCTGTTGTGGTGCCGTACGTTGAATCAACAATAGATGTTACTTGCTGAGTTATTAGATTCATCAAGGTGGATTTACCAGCATTGACTTTGCCAAAAATACCGATGTTAGTTCTTTGAATCATTTTTTTGTCCTTCTATAAAAATGCTTGGAATCTCCCCAATTGTTTTGGCCCATCTCTTTTTTGATAGATTTTAATCTCCCTGTTATACAATTAAAACATTTTTCTTTGGTATCTTCAACGCAAGGTTTATCAGGATAGATAAGGTAGTTTTTTCTAAGATCGGTGGGAGTCACAATTGGCATTAAGATATTAGCGCCAGCGAGCAGCGCTTTTTCTCTGCCTTGCTTATCAAAAACTTGTAAAGCGGTAGTAGCTGCAATATTTACATCTTTTAAAACCAGTCTTGAAAGTGCTACCATTTTTAGGCTTAAAGTAAAATTATCTTTCAAAATTGGAGGGCTTTTATATAGGGGTGTTTTTGGATGAGGAACATATGGACCCATCCCGAGCATATCAACATCAAAATCTTTAAAAAATAGGATGTCGTTTGCTAGATCTTCATAGGTTTGAAAAGGCAAACCTATCATGACTCCAGTTCCGACTTGATAACCTAAAGATTTTAGATTTTCTAAGGCATTTAATCTATTTTGAAAGCTATGGTTTTTATCGTTGGGGTGAAGCTTTTTATATAATTTTTCATTAGAGGTTTCTATTCTAAGTAAATAGCGATGTCCTCCAGCTTTAAAAAGTTCTTTTAAAGATTCTTTAGGAAGTTCACCAAGGCTCAAGGTCATGCCTAGATTATACTTTTTTTTGATGGTAGAAATAATATTTATTAAGAATTCTAATCTTTTATCTGTGGTGAGCTCGCCTGATTGTAAAACAATCGAGCCATAGCCCATATCTGAGCAGAATTTCGCACACTTTAAAATGTCTTCTTTTGTCATCTGATAGCGATCTATTTTTAGATCTTTTCTAAGACCGCAGTAGCAGCAGTTTTTTTCACAGATATTAGAAAATTCAATAATCCCTCTAAAATGGATTTTGTTTTGATAAAGCTTTTCTGTTAAAGCGTTAGCTTTTGAAAAAAGCTTGTTTATCTCACCTTTAGAGGTAGTTGATAAATAGTGAATTATCTTTTTTTTAGATATAGACATCTCTAGTATTATTCATTACTTTTTCTAATGCAGATTTTAAAAATTTCTTTTTCGATGCATTCGTAATTGATTTAGATTCATCTTCTATTAATTTCCAACCTGCCATTTTAGTTTTTTCATCAGCATAGTCAAGCAAGTATTCTGCAAAGGTTAAAAGAGCGTTTGGGTGACACAAATTGTGAATTTCACCTTTTTTAGCAATATCCATAAAGTTTTTGCCTGTTCTATTTGATCTATAACAAGCTGTACACCAAGAAGGTATAAACCCTAGCTTAATAAGCTCATAAATAACTTCATTAGTAGCTCTATTATCACTTAGAGAAAATTGAGATGAATCCGTATTGTGTTTTTTAGAATAGCCTCCTATATCTGTTTTAGAACCTGCTGAGATTTGAGAAACACCAAGATTTAAAAGTTCTTTTCTGATATCTGGATTTTCTCTAGTTGAAAGAATTATACCAGTATATGGTACGGCTATTCTTAAAATTGCAGTTAGCTTTTTAAAATCTAAATCATCTACTGCATATGGTGGATTTTCAGAGCAAGGAGCGTTAGCAGCTTTTTTTATTCTTGGAACAGAAATTGTATGAGGTCCAATTGAGAATTTATTATCCAAAAATCTTGCGTGCGTCAAAAGAGATAAAACTTCAAAACGATAATCATAAAGACCTAAAAGAGCGCCGATACCAACATCATCCATCCCAGCATCTAGTGCTCTTGTCATAGTCTCTAATCGCCAATTATAATTAGATTTGGGACCAAAGGGATGCATTTTTTTATAGGTTTCTCTGTGATAGGTCTCTTGAAACAATATATATGTTCCTACATGGTTCGTAGCTTTTAATTTTTTGAAATCATCTATTCCAATCGCAGGTATTTCGACATTTATTCTTCTAATAGCTCCATGGGGAAGGGTTTTAACATTTGCGGCTATTTTTATATGTCTTATAAAATCATCAATTGTATATTTTGGATGGTCTCCCATCAACATCACAAGTCTTTTATGACCTTGCCTTTGAAGGGCTTCCACTTCTTGGATCAGCTCTTCATCGGTTAAAATTTTCCTCTCTAAAGATGTGTTTTGAGCTCTAAATCCACAATATAAACAAGAAGCTGCGCAATAGTTCGATACATATAGTGGTGCAAATAATACGATTCTATTACCATAGATCCTCTCTTTGATATGTAGAGCCGTTTTAAAGAGTCTATTGGTGAGATTTTCATTTTTCGAATCTATATTTAATAGAGTTGCAACATCCTCTAGGGTTAGGTTTTGTTCGAATTCAGAAGAGGGTTTTGTCGCCTTTTCTTTAGCTTTAGATAAAATCTCATCGATTCTATCAGAAGATAATGAAGCTTTTTTAGTTTTTTCTAAAAGGTTGTGAATTTTTGTTTCATCTATCATGATTTTCAAGGATTTATTTTAAAAAGGTGTATTAGAATATTGCAATAGAACAATTAAAAAAAGAAATCATTTAAAAAAATAAATAAGCATTTGAATTTACACCTATAAATTTCTAATATTTAGAAACATAAGATCTTTGTAGACTTAAATTTTATATGGGTGATATATCTACCTATAGATAGACAAATTATAAAAAATGAAAAAGTATTTTTTGCACGATTTTATTTTAACGAATTATCTGACAATTTTATACATTGTTTTCGTAATAGGCGTTTTGATCATTCTGCATTTGATATTTTCAACAGCCTATAGAAAAATTCATCCCAAGTTTGTAGAGAGTAAAAGAGTCTGGGATGATGCCTTGATAGCCGCTATTTATAGGCCTCTTATCACTGCAGTGTGGTTAGTAGGTTTAAGTTATATCATTCCAATAGCAGGATCCATTTTTGTTAAAGATGCTAAGAAATTCGAGTTTATCGATCATATAAAACAACTTGGAATTGTAGTTTTGTTTTTATGGTTTTTTATTATTTTTATAAGACATATCGAAAAAAATCTTTTCAATATGGCTATGAGTCCTAAAAAAAAGGTCGATAAAACCTCTATTAGAGCGATAGCCCAAATACTAAGACTGGCGACTATTATTGTTGCTGCTCTTGTTCTACTTCAAGTCTTTGGAATACCCATCTCGGGCATTGTTGCTTTAGGTGGTGCTTCTGGTATCGTAATTGGTTTTGCATCTAAAGATATGTTCACGAATTTTTTCGGCGGGTTAATGATCTTTTTAGATCGTCCATTTGCTATTGGCGATTGGATAAGATCTCCAGATAGAGAAATCGAAGGTACTGTTGAATATATCGGCTGGAGACTTACCCGTATTAGAACCTTTGATAAAAGACCACTTTTTGTTCCAAATGGGATATTTATGTCTATAGCTGTAGAAAATCCATCTAGAATGCAAAACAGAAGAATAAAAACTATCATTAGTCTTAGATATGAAGATAGCTTTAAGATCGGCTCTATCTTAAAAGATGTAGAAGATATGCTTAAAAATCATCCAGATATAGATACTTCTAAAACCCTTTTCGTTCATCTTAATAATTTTGCTCCATCAGGTTTAGAATTCATGGTCTATACCTACACTAAAACTACAAAATGGGTACCATTTAGAAGGATTCAGCAAGATGTGTTTTTGAAAATAATAGAAATTATTAAAAAACATGATGCTCAGTGTGCATATCCTGCAATGAGTGTTCATTTTGCTGGTAATGATCCTTTCAGAAAAAAATAAATTGAATTTATTTAATTTGTATAAAAAGAATTTATTTTTTGCATAATATATCGAAATATCGTAACATAACGATATATCTAAAAGGTAAAATAATTATGTTAGATAGAAAAGCTTATTTAAAGGCTTGTGAATGCCTTAGAACAATCGCTCATCCGGATAGATTGAAGATGATACAGATTTTATTGAAAAAAGAGAGTCAGGTTAAAGAGTTGGCTAAAATATGTAATATTAGACCTAACGTAGCCTCAGAACATTTAACAATTATGAAAGATAGAGATCTGCTTGAAGCAACAAGAATTGGTAGAGACGTATTTTATAAAATTAAAGAAAAAGCTTTATCTAATATTTTTAAGTGTATTGAAAAAAGATTTTCTAAATAAAGAAGGATAGATATGAAAAAATATTTAACACAAAGTAGATGGTCGCCATATGTTGTAGGGGCTTTAATCGGGATTCTTTCATGGATGATTTTTTATTTTATGAGTGAAAAAATTGGTACTACAATGACTATTCAAAAAATTATGGGAATGATTATTGGCAGTTTTTCAAAAACTCATATTTTAAATTCCAAGTATTATATGCAATATTTTGAAGAAGGTATTGTAAAGTGGCAAATGGCATTTGTTATTAGTATTTTTTTAGGATCATATGTTGCATCGAAGCTTTCAAAAGAAAGACGAGTAGAACATGTACCAGAGATTTGGAAAAAGAATTTTGGTCCTCAAAGATGGAAGCGATATCTTGGAGCTTTTATAGGCGGAAACTTGCTTATTTTTGGGGCTAGATTTGCTGATGGATGTACATCTGGTCATGCTATAACAGGGGGGCTTCAGTTAGCTGTCTCGGGCTGGCTGTTTATAATGTTTCTTTTTATTTTTGGAATAGCAACCTCTTTATTAATTTATAAAAAATCATAAGGAATAAAATTATGTTTGGATTTTCTTTTTTTGATAATATTTTGACTTTAATCTATGGTAGCATCGCCGGCTTTCTTTTTGGGTTTTTACTTAGAAAAGCTAAGGTTACTAGATTTGATGTAATTGTAAAACAATTGCTTTTGAAAGACTTTACAGTTATGAAAGTGATTTTTACAGCAATCATTGTAGGAAGTATTGGCATTTATACAATGCTAGGTTTTAATTTGATAGGGCTATCGATATCTGATGCGACTCAAGGCGCTGTAATAATTGGGGGTTCGATATTCGGAATTGGGATGGCTATTATGGGGTACTGTCCAGGTACTGGAATTGCAGCTTTAGCCGATGGGTCTAGAGACATGTTTTTTGGATTAATAGGAATGCTAACAGGGGCAGCTATATTTGCTGAGGCTTATCCTTATATAACCAAATACATGAAGCTTACAGATAATTCAGCTATGCAAACTTTAGCCTCGATTACAAAAATATCGCCTTGGTTTTTTATAGTAGTTCTTACGCTCTTTGCGATAAGCTTTTTTTATTTTTTAGATAAAAAATTTAAAAAGCCAACATATGAATAGTTTAGTTGAGCTTCAAAAGACTTATTTTTCAAGCTCCAAAGCTTTTTTAAATGTTTCTATAAGATTATCGCCAGTGAATAGTTTGGCTTTTTCACTTTTTAAAAATAAGTTAATATTGTCTAAATAGGTTTGATAATCATCTTCACTCATCGTTTTTAAATAAACGTAGAGCTCATTATAGCTTTTGAATTTTCTTTTATCGATAAAGCAATTATCAGGGATATAGTCTGTTATATTATCAGCGCCTAGATAGATTGGAATAGTCCCTGTATGAAAACAATCAAAGATTTTTTCAGATATATAACCTTTAACATCTTTTGAGTTTTCATAACAAATTGCGAATTTGTATTCACTAAGGGTTTTGATCTTATCTGGAATAGACCCTTTGTAAGATGAAAATTCTTCTTTTTTCCAGCCGATACCATAAAGATCAAAATCAGATGGTGCGAATTCTTCAAAGTATTTTATGGCATTTCTTCTTTCCGTATAAAGTTCACAGGGATGATCAGATGATTTGTCAGAAGTAATCTGTGTGCAAAACTTTTTATTTTCAAATGAAGGAGTATCTTCAATCATTTTTTTTGCATCAGGATAATAGAATTTAAAAAGTTTTTTATTATCGATTAGAGCATCATTGAAAGTAAAAATTTTTGAAAAATAACGATAAAAACTTTTATCGTGATTCTCTTTAATAGTAGTTGGAGGTTCCCATACAAATAAGATCAATTTTTTTTGTGGAAGTCTTTTTATTTTTCTGAATTTAGATTTGTGGATATCAAAGACAACGAAGTATTTAGCATTTTTTAAATTCTTAAAAGAGTTTGTTTCAATAACCTTATAGCCGCTTTTTTCAATTATCGTAGCTAAATTAAAAAAACCATGTCCATCTGAGCCAAATAAGCTTTTATGGTAACCTGATATGAAATAAATCGTGTCTTCTTTAATTTTTGATAAGGAATAAAAATAAAGACTGAATAAAGAACAAATAACAATTATTGCTATCAGAATATTTTTTTTCATAAAAAATTCCTTAAATTTTATCAGTTATTTTACAAAATTATTAAAAAAATATTAATTTTTTTTTATCAAAAAAATCATTTTTTATTTATGATCAAAATTTGGTAGCTAACTTTTATAAAGCTGGTATATATGAATAAAGCTTTTTGGTTTTTATTGCTTCTTCTTTTTTTTGGAGTTTCGAGTTTAAGAGCAAACACAGATGTCTCATTTGAAAAATCCGATCAGAATAGTAAAGTGCTAGTTAATAAATTACGTGCTTTGATTTTTCAAAATAAGTATTTGCCCATAAAACCCTCTCAAGACAGTTCAATAGTTATCGATGGGGTAGATATTCCCAAAGAGAAGAAATTTATTGAGAAAATGAATCGATTTATAGGCAAACCTATAACAATTGAGAAACTTCAAGAGATAAAAACATTTGTCGTAAATTACTTTAGAGATCATGGATATTCTTTAGTAGGAGTACATATTCCGGCTGGACAAGATATTACTGATGGAGATATTCACGTTATTATTCAAGTTGCAAAACTTGGAGAAATTAATGTTGAGGGTGGAAAGTATTTTTCTGATGAAAAAATTAAAAATCAAATCCGGATAAAAACTGGTGAGGATATTCTCTCAGATAAAATTGCTCAGGATTTAGAGTGGTTAAATGATAATCCCTTTAGACGAGTTAGTGCGATCTATATACCATCTGATAATTTAAATCGGACCGATATACTATTTCAAGTTGAAGATAAATTCCCCCTAAGGGTTTATGCAGGATATGAAAATAATTCATATGCTGTTGCTGGCAGTTCTAGATTTTTAGCCGGTTTTAATGCTGGTAATATTTTTAAAACGGATCAACAATTAAATGCCCAGTTTATATCAGCTTTAGAGCCTCGTAGATGGTGGGGATTTTCTGGCAATTATATAATCCCTCTTCCTTGGAGAAATATTTTAAAATTTATTGGAAGTTATTCAAGAGCGCTATCAGATGAAGAAGAATTTAGATTAATAACAGGCAGTGGTTGGACTGCTGCCGGTAGATATGAAATTCCACTCCCTATTATTTATGGCCTAAGCCATGATTTTGTTTTAGGAATTGATTTTAAAAGAACTAATAACTTTTTGACCTTTGCAGATAACTTGATTTACAATCGTTCAATCGATGTTTTTCAGTTTCTTTTCAAATATCAAGGAACTAAAGATGATCGATGGGGAATAACGTCTTTTGAACTCTCCTTATATTATAGTCCAGGCGGAATTACAGCTTTTAATAATACAAGTAATTTCCAAGTAGAAAGACCAGGTGCCAAATCAGATTATGTATATAGTGAATTGGATATTGAAAGACTAACGAAATTGCCTTGGGATTTATCTTGGGTTACGAACTTTTTAGGACAACTGTCTTTTTCGAAATTACTACTTAGCGAGCAGCTAGCGATAGGTGGTAATTTTACCGTTAGAGGTTTTATGGAAAATGATGTTTCAGGGGATAGTGGCATTTTATTTAAAAATGAAATTAGATCGCCTAAAATTCATTTTCAAAAGAAAAAAATGGAGAGAGAGCTGCAATTTTTAGGCTTTGTAGATTTTGGTTATGTATCAGATGTTGACCCAAATATTGTTGACAAAAGTAGCGCAGCCCTATTATCTATAGGACCAGGGCTTAGATATCATTTGGCGACTTATATTACGATTCGTTTTGATTATGGTTTTCAAATCTTTAGGGTCAAAGATAGAGTTTTCCAAGAAACTGAAGGATCAAGGGGGCATTTAAGTGTTATTGCATCATATTAAAATCAAAATAACTTTTTCTTTTTTGGTCACTTTTTGCTTGTTTCAAGCAAATGCAAATCCCAAAATAGACAAAGTAATCTCTGGGCAAGTAGAGTTCCAAAAAGAAAACAAAAATTTAACTATCCATCAAAGATCTGATAGAGCAATTATTGATTGGATAGACTTTTCTATTAAGGAAAATGAAACAACCCACATTCAAGCTCTAAAAGATGATTTTGCTATACTTAACAGGGTAAGCACATCTCATCCTTCTAAAATCTTTGGAAAACTTACTTCAAATGCAAATGTTTATCTGATAAACCAAAATGGAATATTAATCGGTAAAAATGCTCTTATCGATACAAATAAATTAACCTTATCAACTCTAGATATTGGTAATGCAGCATTTTTAAATGCTGATGATCTTCATTTTGAAACTCAAAGATTGGAGAAAATTGTTAATAAAGGAAAGATTCATGCTTTAGATGATATTATTATCCTAGCTCCAAAAATCAAAAATCTAAATGAGATAGTTTCAAAAAATGGCTCTGTTAATCTTCTTGGAGCAAGCTAT
>JAAKFJ010000029.1 GCA_011064745.1 Candidatus Anoxychlamydiales bacterium
GTTAGCAGGAACAATGCTGTACGTTGGGACTAAGAGAGTATAATTTTTTTAGCTTTAAAGCAGTTATTTAATTGAGTAACTGCTCTTTTTTTAATTTAAAAGTTGTCGTCAAATATATTTTTAGCTATTATCTGCGGTTTTTAACTTTAAAAAGGAGATCTAAATGAGTGTGTCAGCCGCAAAACCATATGTTCAAAAAGCGTATGATGAGATCAAAGTCATTGTAAATGATGCTAATAGACAAATCAGAAATTTTAATCTTAAAACAATTGCAAAAATAATTGCATTAGTAGCTGTTTTTAGTTTAGGTGGAGCCCTTAGTGTTGCGGCTTGCTTAAAAATGGGAGTCGCAGCCGATATTGCAGTATTTGCTGTATTTCCTTCTTTTGCGGGAGCTGCCTTGAGTGTCAAAAGTTTCCTTACTAACAATGACTCTAAAAAAGATCAATTTGTTAAAAATTTAAATGAAGATATTAGAGAAAAACTCAAATATCCAAGAAGTATTAAAAATGCTGTTCTGCTTAATCTTAGAGATTCCACTATATTTAATACTCTTATAGGCAAAAGAGATTATGTAGTTGAAGGTGCGGTTACTATCCCAAAAATTCAGTTAAATTCTTACGATAGAGCAAAAAATAAATATGAAAATGATACAAGACGACATCTGCCTGGATTTTTGCAGATTCCTTACATGTCTGGAATAGGAACGCTAGTAAAAGCTTCTGTTGCTACATTCTCAATGTTAGCTGTTTATTCGTTAATACCCAAGGCTGTAAAAGTATAAGTTTTTTAAGCTAAAGCAGACATTCAATTAAATGTCTGCTTTATTTTAATTTAAGTTGTCGTCAAATAAATTTTTAGCTATTATCCTCGTTTTTAACTTTAAAAAGGAGATTTAAATGAGTGTTGCAGCAACAAAACCATATGTTCAAAAAGCGTATGATGAGATTAAAGTCATTGTAAATGATGCAAATCGCCAAATCAGAAATTTTAATCTTAAAACAATTGCTAAAGTAATTGCTCTAGTAGCTGTTTTTTGTTTAGGTGGGGCATTAAGTGTTATGGCCTGTTTAAAAATGGGAATGACAATTAATATTGCAGGATTAGCTGCAATGCCATTTAGTTTCTGTGCAGGACTTGCTATTGTTAATTTCCTTGGCAACAACGTGTTAACTAATAAAATACAATTTATCAGAGATATAAATAAAGAGCTTATAGCAAAATTAAATAAGTATCCAAGCTCCATTAGAAGCTCTGTTGCTCTAATGAAAAAAGACGGATTAGAAGAAAATTATGTGCTAGATAGATTTAATAGTTTAGTTATTATCCCAAAAATCCAATTAAATTCTTATGATAGAGTAAAGAATAAATATAAAAGTGATGTTAGAAGAATTCTACCTGGATTTTTGCCTAATTTTAGAACATATATCATGTCTGTATTGGGTATGCAAATAGCTATTTTAGCGGGAATTAAATTTTTGCCTAATATGAAAGCATAAATTCTTTAAGTATAAAAGCAGCTATTTAATTCAAGTAGCTGCTTTTTTAATTTAAGTTGTTGTTAAATTTATTTTTAGCTAACATCTTCATTTTTTAACTTTAAAAAGGAGATACCAATGAGCGTATCAGCCGCAAAACCATATGTTCAAAAAGCGTATGATGAGATTAAAGTCATTGTAAATGATGCTAATAGACAAATCGCAAATTATAATTTTAAAACAATTGCTAAAATTGCAGCTCTATTTGTGATATTTACCTTGGGTGGTGCTTTTGCTTATTTGGGATGTATAAAGTTAGGAGCTTCTTCAATATTGGCGGGATTAACTGGGATACCAACGTTTTTGGGGTTGAAACTAGGTTGTGTTGAAATTATTGCAAGAAATAAAAGCAAACAATTTGCATTGCTTAAAAGGACTAATAATAGCATTCAAAGCACTCTAAACATGTCTTCTTATAAGTTCAATAAAGCGGTTAATTTACAATTTCCTTATACGCTCGGAGGAGAGTTTACAATTAATAAGATTGAAATAGATTCATATGATCAAATTAAAAAAAGATATGAAAATGAGAAAGGTTTTTCAGAAATCTTGCCGAGTTTGATTAGGGTATTCACTTTAGTTGGCCTTGGGATTGGTATTGGAGTTAGTCAAATAAAGCGATTTACAAATTAGACTATTAGCTAAAAAACATATTATTTTCTACAAATTGCAGCTACGAATACTTTAGATAGATCAGATAGCTGATTATTCTCTAACTTTTTAGATGCGAGTTTTTTAAGTATTTCTAGTGTTACAACTTCAAAAGCACTGAATTTTAGAAAGTGTGATTTTATTTTTTTGAAAGGTGTGAAATTATAGACCAATTTAAATCTATAATCTTTTAAGAGAGTATCTTTATAGCTTTTGTAATAGATAACCCCGTCAGAGTCTATTAAATCATAGTTTTTATATTTTTTAGGACAGAGAATAAAAATAAAATCTCTGTGGTAAATAGATTTTAAAACGGGGAGTTGATGATAAAAATTTTCAAACTCTTTTTTCTCCTTTGGCAATATGATGCAAATACAATCATGTCTAAATCTTTTGTAGATAATATGAGGGGTTTGTTGTTTCCATCTATTGTGTTGCCAGAGCCATTCATGAGGTCTTTGTTTAATGCTTTTTTGAAGCAAGCTTAAAGATGAGTTCATCAAAGTTCTTACCTCTTTTTCTAAAGGAATTTTTTGATTTGGCCAGATAGGATCTGAGTAGTGGATTCTATAGCCGCCATTTACCCGTCTTGTTGTTGCAACGATTATCGGGCAATTGGTTTTGTACGAGAGTAGTGCTGGCGCGGTAGATGACCAGGCTCTTCTGCCAAAAAAAGGAAAAAAATAGTTGCTGTCCGGCATACCCTGATCACCGACAATACCTAGAAAAACACCTTTTTTTAGATTTCTTAAACCTTCTCTGAGAGCATTTCTAGGCGTTATTATTCTTCCCCCCATTTTTTCTCTTATTCTGACAATCCATTTATAGAGCTTTTGATTCTTTATGGGTCTACCGATTGCTATGCCTTGCATTCTAGATGTTCCATCTAAAAATAGAACTTCCCAGTTAGATTGATGCCCACAAAAAAATATAATGCCTTTTTTTTCTTTGTATATTTTTGCAGCAACTTCGGGATTTTCACATTTAATGATTTTACTCAAATCTTTTTTCATATGCAATCTTGGATATTCTAAGATATTTATAGCGAGATTTTGGAAAGACTCTATAGCTATTTTTTTTATTTGTTTGTTAGATAGTTTTAAGTCATTAGCGAGCGCTAAATTACTAAAAGTTCTTTTTCTATATTCTGAGAGAACAAAATAAGCAATATAGCCTATAACTTTCCCAATTTTATGAATTGCTCTAAAAGGTAAAAACATAAATGGCAAAGTGACGATCCTAAGAAGATAGTAGGCAAGTATATTCATTATCATAGTTTCGGTTCTACCGTTTTTATTAAGGTATTTAATTGGTTTGAAAAATCTAATTTTTTTACGCTTTGACGAATAATATTAGCTCTTTTATTATCTTTTTTATTTTCCATAGCTTTCGAAAGCACTTTTGCAAAACCGCTTATGTCTAATGGATCTATAATAGATCCATTATCTTTGGTGATAATCTCTTTAGCGCCATTATAAATAGAGGTTATTGTAAAAAGTCCCATCGCTAAAGCTTCAACGGTGACATTAGAAAAAGGATCATAAAGAGTTGGTAAGATAGCAATGTCCGAGAGTTGATAAAAGTTAATAATATCATCTCTTTTGTTGTAAAAACTAACTTTGCTCTCTAAATTTAATCTTTTAACTAATTTCATGTATTTTGTGATGTTTTTTTCTTTGCCCACTACTGATAGATGAAAAACCTTTTCACTTATTTTTGCAAGAGCCTTTAGAAGAAAATTTAACCCCTTTCTTTTATAATCATTGCCAATGAATAAAAGTTGGCAAATAGCGGGGTCTAAATTTAGTTTTTTGGCAAAAACTGTTTTTTCAACTTCCCAATTAGAAAAAGCATCAAAAAGCTCTGTGTGCTCAACACCGTTTAAGATAACTGAAATATTTTTAGGATCAAAATTGTAAAGCTCAATTAACTCGGTTTTTACCATATTAGAGTTTACAATAACTTTTTTTAGTCCTTTTTGTTTAAATCCTTTTTTTTCAATTGTTAAAATTACTCTATGTAGTGGGTTGATTTTATTTAAAAAGAGTTTGAATTTGTTCTCAAAAATCTTTCTTCTTTTTAAAAAAGCTAAATGAAGGCCATTACCAAGACGAGTGTGGGTATATACGCTTGTTCGATCAAAAGAAAAAATAAGTTTGGGCTTATTTTTTTTGATCCAAAAAATACATTTTAGATCAAAAATTTTTAGCTTTATAAATTTAAAAATTTTAAAAGGTTTTAAAATAATGAGATTAATATCTTTTTTCTCTAAAAATTCTTTTGAGGTTCTGCTGGTAAGAAGAGTAACTTTGTAACCTTTTGCTAAAAAAGCATTAACTATTCGATAGGAATACTTCTCCAAGCCGCCAGCTTTGTTTAAATGATATTTTATAAAAATGATTTCTTTCATTTTTTTTCAGAAACAATAACAACTTGATTGTTTTCTAGAGTTATTTTTAAATTAAGTTTTTCTTTAGAGGAAAGCCAGAGCCGAAATCGATTCAAATAAGCTCTGAATCTAGCATTTAAATACTCTTCTTTTAGATAGGAGTGATGTTCCTTGGATTCTTCTTCTGTCTCTTCGGATAATAGTTTTTTTACAAAAACTTTCTCTAACTCTAAAGGTAATACCGGTTGTATATTCCATTCTAAATTTTCTGAGTCTTCTTTTTGTTCAACTAAAATAACAATATGCATTTTTTCTTTTATGATATCCATGAAAAGCTCACTTATCCCTTGAGCATATAGAGGAGTTGTAATCTGATTAATGCCATTGATCTTTTTCACAAAATCATTGTTAGCAAGCGTTATTTCATTGGGATTTAACTTATCAGAAGATTTGAGAGGAAAAAACAGATCCACTTCAATAGGAGTATTTATAGGAATAAAATCTTTTTTTATAAAATCTATTCGAAGTGCTTTGACTTTTGGATCATCAATCTCTAAAGGATAAGAAGAAATATCAGATATATTTATTTTTTTCCAAAAAGTAGGTACAAAAAAACTGACAACATCTTTTTTGCCTCTTTTATGAGCAGTTTCAATTGTAGAGAGCTCTTTTTCAGAAATATCAGATAAATTAAAACATAGTTGCAAGCCTTTAGCTTTTATGTTTTTGACAACTTCTTCAGGACCGCTTACAGTTATGTAGAATTTATTCGGCCAAACATCTAAAAACTGATAACCCTTTGGAACCTCACCAATGGGTTTAGCTATCAAAAGGTCGATTTTTTCTTTTACGAGCTTACTAAAATTAATGTTGAGCTTATGAGGTTTAATCTTTTTTATTGCTCTATCTATATTTAAATGAGCATTTTTCGAGATGATATGTTCTTTAGTAATAATAGCTGTGAAATCCTTATCCTGATCTTTAAGGTCGAGTAAAACTTCAAGATCTGAGGCAGATATTTGATTTAAAATGTTGTTGTTTCCAGTAATATGAAGCGTAGCGCTCTCAGAGAGTATTCCGTTACGTTGAATGCCTTTGATAGTTCTTCCTTCACCAAGATTTATTACCCTAACACCGACATTTGAAATGGTTTTAGTGTTTGAAAGACTATGATTGATAAAAACCCAAACGATCAAAGATAAAATTAAAGCTAATAATTTTCTTTGCCAATTATCTATAAATATTTTTTTTAATAAGCTTTTCATCTTTTTAACCAATCTCTAAAATTAAATTTTCTTTGAAAATTCATCTTATTTGGGGGATTGAAAATACTCCTGATGATCCCTTTAAATCTATCAATTTTTATTCCTCTGGTCATGATTCCATCTCGAGCTATAGATACTTTTCCTGTCTCTTCAGAAATAACTATGACCAAGGCATCCGTAAAGTTAGAAAGCCCTAAAGCGGCACGATGTCTTGTTCCCATGGATTTGGTGAGTTGAGAGCTGTCTTCAGCCAATGGTAGGATCGAAGCTGCTGAAATGATATTTCTTTCGCGAATGATTACCGCTCCATCATGCAATGGCGTTGTTGTTGCAAAAATAGTTTCAATAAGCTCTGATGAGAAATACGCATTTAAAATAACAGCTTTTTGAGCATATTCCTGCAAAGAATCTTCATTTTCTAAAGCGACTAAACCTCCTATTCTTTTATCAGCTAAGCGATAAACAGAGGTCGAGAGGTGGTCTAAAAATTTGTCAAATTCAGTAATTTCTTTATAACGGCGACCTTTTAGGCTTAACCGAGAGAGAGCAATTCTTAGCTCAGGTTGAAATATTACGACAAAACCGATTACAGCAGCGCTTCCAAGCTGGATCATTATTTTATGTAAAACTGGAAGATTGAAAAAAGTTACAATCCCAAATAAAAAAGTAAAGGCCAATACTCCCCAAACTAAATCCATAGATTTAGTATTCCAAAAAAAAGAGAGTAAATAATTAATTGCAATAGCAATAATCAATACTTCGATAATTGGAGTTATTATGTGTAAATAAACCATATTGCTTTTTTTAGGTTCTTGTAAAAGGTTCCATTTTTAATGCCACTATACTAGATAATGAAGAAAATTTCAATAATAAAATGGAAATTTAAAATTTATTTTTTATGATTTGTTCTAATAGATCAATACGGGAAACCAACTACAGCCCTATAACATAAGATTAAATGTTTTACCCCATTCATTGCTCGATGAGGTTTCATCTCCTCTGAGAGGTTATAAATAGCGGCAATAAGATCTTTTGAAAACCCAGTTTCCCAAGGAAAATAATTGTGGTTTTGATTAGATTTTTTGATAGCTATAGCCCAGTACATAGATGCTAAATCTAACCAATGATATGGCCAAGTGAGCAAATCTTGAGTATCAGAATCGATTAATTGAGTAAAAAAAACTCTATCAAAAGAAGGATTTTGACAAATAAAAACGGCAGTTTCATTTTTGATATTATGTTTTTCAAATAAATTAATTATTTCATTAGAAATTATTTTTTCTTCTTTGCCCTTTTGGATCTCTTCAAAGGTAAAACCATTAATCTCTAAACTTTTTAAATTACTTTTTTCCCAAGTCGATTCACTTTGAGATACAATTGAATGATAACTATCTTTTTCTTCGCCTGAGTATAAATCAATTAATTTAAAGGCGATTTCAATGGTCCGGTGGATTTTAGGATTTAATCCATTAGTTTCAGTGTCTAAAAATATTCCTAGCATGAAAAGCTCTCTTTTAACCCATTTTGCATAGCAAAAAAAATATTATTCAAGTAAATTTTTCAAAATGTTCATAAAATAGCTAGAGTTAGCATGAAAAAAAAATATTTTTTATTGAGGCATTTTAGACGGATTTTTGTTATATTTTTTAAAAACCAAATAGAAAAACATGACAATTCCAAGACAAAAACTTAGAGAAATTATTTTACAGTTACTATTCTCAAATATTTTTATTGAATCTGAAAGTGATGTGTTAGTTCCTTTTATGATGAGACAGATAAAAACTACTAAAAAAAATATTTTAATAGCTCTTGTGAATGTCAAAAATATTCAAGATAAGATTGATATCCTTGATGAAGATATTAAAATCACTTCTACCTCGTATGATATTAATCGAATCTCTAAAGTTGAGCTTAGTATTCTTAGATTAGCTTTATATGAAATGAGATTTGATAAAAACATACCTTACAAAGTTGCTATAACAGAGGCTATAAGATTAACTAAGAAATTTGCAGGTAAACAAAGCGTAAGTTTTGTAAATGCAATATTAGATTCCATTTATCATAAATATGAAGATACTAAAAAATAAATCTCTAAAAGAATTTACCACGTTTAAAATCGGGGGAAAAGCTAGCAATTTTTTTGAAGCAAAAACATTTGATGATATGAAAAAAATCTATGTATTTGCCAAAGAAAATAATCTAAAGACGTTTATTTTAGGTAAAGGCTCTAATATTTTATTTGATGATAAAGGGTTTTCCGGAATGGTAATTTATAATAACATTAGTTTTTTAACTATTTCGAAAAGAGATATCCATGTGGGTAGTGGTTATAGTTTTCCAAGTTTAGGTGTAAAATTAGCTAGAATGAATCTCTCGGGTCTTGAGTTTGCCGCTGGAGTTCCAGGTACTCTTGGAGGGGCGATTTACATGAACGCTTCTGCCTTTGGACAAAGCATTTCAGATACAATTGAGAGTGTGGTTATTCTAAATGAAGAAGGTGAGATTGAAACACTGAAAAAAAATGATTTAGAATTTAATTACCGCACCTCTTGTTTTCAAAGATCAAAATCTATTATTTTATCCGGCAAATTCTCACTTGAAAACAATGATAATGCGAGAGATAAGCAAATCGAGTTTTTAACTAAAAAAAGAAAAAATCAGCCCCTAAATGAAAAAAATGCAGGCTGCATTTTTAAAAATCCTGAAAGCATGTCGGCTAAGAAGATTATTGCCGAGTGTGGTCTTAAAAATCATCAAATAGGGGGAGCTAAAATATCCGATCTACATGCCAATTTCATAATTAATGAAAATGATGCTAGCTCAAAAGATGTTATAGATTTAATATCCCATATAAAAAGAGTGGTTAAAGAAAAAACAAATATTGAACTTTTTGAAGAAGTAAAATTTATCCCCTATTAAAACGCATGGATTTTAGAGCAGATTTACATATTCATACTCATTTTTCTGATGGAACAAATACACCTGAAGAGATTTTACATTTGGCAAAAAAAAATAACCTATCAGGTTTATCGATTACAGATCATGATACTATGGCAGCCTACTCTGATAAATTATTTGATTTAGCTAAAGATTTAGATCTTCAATTAATGAGTGGTGTTGAAGTCTCCTCTGAGCTCTCAAATGTATCAGTTCACATCTTAGGTTATAATATCGATTTATCTTATAAACCATTTCAAGATTTTTTGATTAAAGTTCAAGAGAAAAGAAATCTTAGAAATATTGAGATTCTAAAAAAATTAAATGAGAAAAATATTGAAATTTCCCCTGAGGAACTAGCCGAATTTATTAAAAGAAAAAATATTGCGAAATCTGTTGTCGGAAGAGTTCATATAGCCCAGTTAATGCTTGAAAAAGGCTATGTAGATAATTTTATAGATGCTTTTTCAAAGTATATCAAAGATGATGGGCCCTGTTATGTGCATGGTTCTAAATTCTCATGTGAAAGTGTTATTGATCAGATTCATTTAGCTAAAGGAAAAGCTGTTATTGCGCATCCTTCCGTTTTTAAAAGCTCAAAAACTCTAAGAGCGCTTTTAGAGCATAATTTTGATGGAATTGAAACCTACTACGCAAAACTTCTACCTCAAGAAGAGAGACGGTGGGCAAGAATTGCAAATGAAAAAGATTTAATAGCAACCGGAGGTTCTGATTTTCATGGGACCATCAAACCCTATCTAAGTGTTGGCTGTTCATGGGCCTGTGAAGAAACATTTAATAGGCTTTTTCAATAATGCGCGACTATGATAAATTAAGAGAAAAACTATATTCTCTGCATTCAGATAAAAAAAAATGTAGATTAGACAATATCTTAATTGCAAGAGAGTATTTAAAGAGTCCCGATAAAGATTTTAAAAGCATTCATATAGCTGGAACTAACGCTAAAAGCTCTGTTGCTTTAAAAATAGCCACATCTCTTAGCTTATCAGGTTATAAAACCGCTCTTTATACATCTCCCCATATTTCTTCATACAGAGAAAGAATCCGAATCGATAATCAAATGATATCAAAAAAGGAGGTTACCAATCTTTTAAAATACCTATTTGAGATAAGCAAAAAACTTAATATTTATTTAAGCTTTTTTGAAATAACAACCCTTTTAGCTTTTTTATATTTTTCGAAAAAAAAAGTTGATTTTGCCGTGATAGAAACAGGTCTTGGCGGTAGGCTCGATGCGACAAATATAATTAATCCCATTATGTCAATTATCACTTCAATTAGCCTAGATCATACAAGCGTTTTAGGGGACACTATTGAGAAGATTGCAAATGAAAAAGCTCAAATTATAAAACCGAAATCTTTAGTTATTATTGGGCCTAAAGCTAATTTAAAACCTATCTTAGATCAAGCAAAACAAAATAGCTCATTATTATACAAAGTCAAAGCCCCTCAAAAAGGTTTTGATTTTTATGATGATGAAAATACGGCCATTGCTAAAAAAGCAATAAACATCTTAAAAAAGACTTACTCCCTTAAAGTGAGAGAAATTAAAAAAGCGTTAAAAATACGCCCTCAAGCTCGATTTGAAATTTTAAAAAATTTAGGGCCAAAAGCTATTGTTTTAGATGTAGCTCACAATATTGATGGTTTTAAAGAATTAAAAAAAGCTATTGATCTTTTTTTTCCTCAAGAAAATGTTAGAGTTATCTTAGGTTTTTCAAAATCTAAAGATATTAATAGTTGTTTAAAAGTTTTGAAATCTTTTGCTCATTTTATTCATATAGTAGAGGCTGACAATATCAAAGCGTTATCTAAAAAAGATCTAAAAAAAAGTCTTATCAATTTAAATTTTCCAAAATTTAGAGAAGAAGATAATGTGAAAAAAGCTTTTTTATTAGCAAAAGATATAGCTATGAAAAATCAAGAGATATTACTCATCTGTGGTAGTTTTTATATCTTAGATGAAATTAGAAAAAGCGCTAAAATTAATAGCCAGCGTTCTTAGTTGAAATTCTTTATTAAAAACATTTAAATATATTACTTTTTTTCTATCCATATTAAAGATGGAGCTTTTTCTTTATTAATCCATTTGTGATAACAGATATTAAATTTTTTATTATCTATATTTCTTAAGTAATCTAGTATAGCTATTTCCTCTTTTTGCCCTTCTGTGTGACCTGGATAACACATGATACTAATAGCGCCTTTATCAGCTAATATTTTGAATGCAGATTCTAAACTTAAAAGGGTTGATTTTACCTTAGTAGTAACGGTTTTATCTCCTCTGGGTAGATAACCGAGGTTGTAAACAATTAAATTTACCTTTATATCAATATTTTTTTTAAAATCTTCATGTGAATCTAAGATAAAAGTAATATTTTTAAAAAGCTCTTTTCTGAGCTCTTTATCAAGAAGATTTTTACTTGTAGTAATGGCTTTTTCTTGTATATCTATACAAAATAATTCACCCAGATCTTTACCAAGTAAAAGAGGGGCTAAAAAATTAGAATCATGACCCCTGCCTACCGTCGCATCGATAGCGACATCACCCTTTTTTAAAAATTTTTTCCAATAGCTTTGAGCTAATTTTAAATGAGGGAAGTATAGATGAGAGTTTGGCATAAATAACTTTTGTTTCAGTAAAACAGCGCAAAATATATCAAAGATTAAAAAAAAATAAAATTCTTTTAAAATTTTTAAAAATATTTTTTTTATTGATGGCAAATATTTTGTTCAATACACTATTACCCCTATCTGGGATATTAGCTCAGTTGGTTAGAGCGCCACGTTGACATCGTGGAGGTCAGCTGTTCGAGTCAGCTATATCCCATGTTTTTTTTAGCTCAATTGAATTATTTTTGGATTTTTTTGATGAATTTAGATAAAATCAACTCTTTGAAAGAATTATAGATTCTTTTATACTTCTATATTTTAGATTGATATATTAGATTTTATTTGAAAAGACATTGGATGATTTGAAAGTTGTTAAAAAAATAAAGGCTTAGATTTTGAGAATAAATAGACAGATACGAGCTGAAAAAGTAAGGCTTATCTCTGAAGAGGGTAAGCAGGTAGGGGTAAAATATTTAACCGAAGCTCTACGAATGGCTGAAGAGGCTGATTTAGACCTTGTTGAAATAGCCCCGAATGCTAAACCGCCTGTTTGTAAGATAGTTGATTACGGTAAGTTTAAATACCAACAACTAAAGAAAGAAAAAGAGAATAGGAAAGCTCAACACCAAGTAAAAGTAAAAGAAATTAAATTTAAACCAAATATCGATACCCATGATTTTTTAACTAAAGAAAAACATGCCAGAGAGTTTATCGAAAAAGGTTATAAAGTAAGAATTTCCTGTGTTTTTAGAGGTAGAGAAATGCTGCATACTGAATTAGGAAAAAAAGTAATACAAAGGTTAATTGATGATCTTAAAGATATTGCAGTTATAGAAGCGCCTCTAAAATTAATGGGTAGAAGTATGTCAACTGTTTTAGCTCCTATGAGCAAAAGACACTAAGGAGAAAATAAAGTGCCAAAAATGAAAACAAACAAAGCGGTGCAATCTCGCTTTAAAGTTACTGGAAAAAATAAATTAAAAAGAACAAAACCTGGACGAAGACATTTGCTTTGCAAAAAATCATCTAAAAGAAAAAGACATTTAAAAAAACAGACTTTAGTAAATAAAGCACAACTAAAGACCTATTCAAGACTTCTCGGGCTTGTTTAAAAAATAATAATGGAGAAAAAAAATGGCTAGAGTCACATGTGCAGTAGCTTCAAGAAAAAGAAGAAAGCGCATATTAAAATTAGCTAAAGGTTTTTACGGAGACAGAAAAAATCATATTCGTCTTACTAAAGATGCAGTGATGAAAGCTTTAGCATACAATTACATTCATAGAAAAAAGAAAAAATCAGATTTTAGAAAACTTTGGATTATCAGAATTAATGTTGCAGCCAAAATAAACGGTATAAGCTATAGTAAATTTATGTATGGCCTAAAAAAAGCAAAATGCTTGATAAATAGAAAGGTTTTGGCAGAGTTAGCAATGAATGAGCCAAAAACCTTTTCTGAAATAGCAAATAACGCTAAAAAAGCTTTAGCTTAAAAAAAAATGTTTGTATGACTTTGAATGATCAAATAACTGAAATTAGATCTAAATTTTCAAAAGATTTAAAACTGGCTAAAACTTCTAAAAATATTGAACATTTAAAAATTTCATATTTAGGTAAAAAAGGCTCTGTTCAGAGCCTTATGCAATTTCTAAAAGATGCAAAAAATGATGAAAGACCAATATTGGGTAAACAAATCAATGATCTGAAATATGAAATCACATCTCATCTTGAAAATAGTCTAAAAAGACTTCTCTTAGAAGAAGAAACCATAAAACTTAAAAGTGAACATTTAGATGTAACTTTACCTGGTCGAAAACATCATTGGGGTAGATATCACCCAGTTACTTTAACTCTAAATAAAATTTTAGATGCGCTGATATCAATGGGTTTTGCTGTTGAAACTGGTCCCGATGTAGATTCAGATTTTTATAACTTTGAAGGTCTCAATTTCGCTAAGGATCATCCAGCCAGAGACATGCAAGATACTTTCTATATATCAGATGATCTTTTGCTCAGAACTCATACCTCCAATGTCCAAGTTAGAGTTATGGAAAAATCGAAACCCCCAATCAGATGTATAGCACCTGGAAAATGCTTCAGAAATGAAACTATATCTTCTAGATCCCATGTATTTTTTCATCAAGTTGAATTTTTCTACATCGATGAAAACGTTTCCTTTGTTGATCTTTTCGCTACCATCGATGAATTTTTTGCCAAACTTTTTAAAAAACCAATCGAAACAAGATTTAGACCAAGTTTCTTTCCTTTCGTTGAACCCGGCATGGAATGTGATATAAAATGTGAGATCTGCAAAGGGCAAGGCTGCAGGCTTTGTAAAGACTCTGGTTGGTTAGAGGTATTTGGCGCTGGTATGATTCATCCAAACGTTTTAAAAGCTGGTGGCATCGATCCAGAAAAATACTCAGGCTTTGCAGCTGGACTCGGTGTAGAGAGACTTGCCATGTTAATGTATGAAATTAAAGATATAAGACTCTTTACCGAAAATGATATTAGGTTTTTAAAACAATTTGACTTGTAAAAATCTCTTAAGTTCTCATATTATTATACTTTATTTTATCACAAGGAAGAGTGGCAGAGTGGCCGAATGCGTCTGTCTTGAAAACAGAAGTGCCGCAAGGTACCGTGGGTTCGAATCCTACCTCTTCCGATTTTC
>JAAKFJ010000003.1 GCA_011064745.1 Candidatus Anoxychlamydiales bacterium
GCTATTTTTTGGTCAATTTTTAAATATTTAAATATACCTCTAATTATTGGAAGCTTTGTTGGGGTTGCAACCTCATATGCTCTTAGTGGAAAATTTTTAGCCCAGTCTTTCTCTGTTATCGCCTTTTTATTTGGTCTATATTTTCTTTTTATTAAAAAAGTTCATAAAAGAGATAAAAAACCTGAGAAATATTTCGTGTTTTTTTTAGGCCTTTGTATTGGGTTTTTAGCCACCTTGCTAGGTATTGGCGGCGGCGTTGTTGCGATACCAATGTTTATAATGCTCATGCGAGTTCCTAATTATTCACTCGTTGGAACGGCCGCGACAGCAACTTTTATCACTTCAATTATTGGGACTCTATGTTATTTGATTATGGGCTTTAATATGATAAGTAATGACTATTGTATTGGCTATATTCATGTGCCATCTTTTTTATCTATCGGAATTATCTCACTTTTCGCAGTCCCTTTTGGTATTAAACTTGCCGATAAACTAAATGTAAAAATTTTAAAAAAAATATTTGCTATAGCTCTTATCGCTACCAGCATCTTCATGTTTTTTAAATAAAATCAAAAAAAACCTTAAATTTAACTCTATATTAGTGCATAATAGTTTCGCAAAATTAAATAATTTAAGGAGTTAGTTTATGGTCTCATTATTTGCTACACAATCAGTTGACAACAAGCCAAAATCAAATAGATTTGATGGGGCTGTAAATGTTGTAAAAAATGGTCAAAAAGACTTTATGAGAAGCATGCGCTTTGTTTGCGAGTGGGGTAGAGAGTCTTATAAATCCCTTAAAGATGTTAAGCCTATAAGTAATTTTGTTACCGGCATAAAAGGAGCTGAAGATTTTTTAGCTTTTGGGGAATTTTTTCAATCTACTTGTAAAGTTGGAAGCAGTGTTACTAATGTTTTAAAACATGGTGTAACCAAAACCTATTCTAGCCTAAAAGCCAGTTCTTTAGAGTTCATTTGGAACCTTTTTAAAGTCATGAAATGCTTAAAAAGTTATGGGATTTATGCGCTAAAAGGTGCTATTTTCACACCCTTTATGGCGGTTGGAGGAGTTTCATTTGCTATAAATTCAGCCGATAAAGCCTTTGCCGAGATAAAAGCTAGTAATAAGCTTCAAAATAGTAACCTTCAAGAAAAAACCTTTTTACAAAAAATCAATCCGGTTAATTTTTTTACATCTAGTGAAACTGCTCAGAAAAAAGAAAAAGCTCTTCGTGATGCAACTTTAACATATCATTTTCATAAAACTGTGAAAAATGTCGGGACTCTAGCTGTTGGTGCAATAGTTACTTTAAAAGCTCTATTTGCCTTTAGCGCTCCAGGAATTGTAATGCTTACTTTAGGAACTGTAATTTTGGTATCCAATACTGCAGCGAGTATTATTAAAGAAAGTAATCATTTGAAATTATAATCCCGGCTCGATATATATGTTGATAAGAGGGCTAACATGCAAGATTGTTTATATTGCAAAATTGTTCAAGGCAAAGAACCATGTCATAAAATCTGGGAAAACGAAGATTTTTTAGCCTTTTTATCAATCTTTCCAAATACAGCGGGTTTTACCATCTTAATAACTAAAGAACACCATAGCTCTTATCTTTTTGATTTAGAAGATGAGCTTTTACACAAATTTATTATCGCCTCAAAGTTTGTGGCTAAACTTCTAGATACAAAACTTCAAGACGTTGAAAGAACAGGGCTTATCGTTGAATCTACAGGAGTTGATCACGCTCATATTAAATTGGTTCCAATGCATGGAACTTCAAAAATCAATAAATGGCATCCCCCTATTGCTTTTTTAGATAAATATTTCAAAAAATATGAAGGCTATTTATCTTCACACGAATCTATTAGAAAAGATGATAAAGAGTTAGAAAAGATCGCTAAAAAAATTAGACTTTAATAGAACTTTTTCTTAGAGGATGATGGCCATTTATTTACATGGTATTGCAAATTCATTTGTTTGTATTTTACAAAACAATAGGAACAAAACTTTTGAGCTCTACTTAAAATATCACCATTGGGATCAGATGAAACTAAGTAAACATAACTAGATATTAATAATATAATTAATATAAATTTCCTAATCATTGTGTTTTCTTCCTCAAGTATTAAATTATTTTATTAGTTTATTATTTACAACTGTTTTTTTATAAATTTATATTAACCTGTTATTATTTCAGGAAATTATTAAAATCCTTTTAGATCAAATTTCGTATTAAGATTAAGAATTTAAGCGGGTGTTTGATATATTATAGTACATGAAGTAATTTTTTTTCAAATGTTTTATATTAAAAGTTTTAAGATCTAAGACCCTTCATTTTCAACCATTTGAGAGTGTTTTTTAAACATGGTAGAGACAACTCTTATCCAAATAAAATAAACAAGCATGGAGATTATACTGATTAATATAATTATGTTTAAACCGGTCACATTTTGTAAAAATATCAAAAAAAGAGAGGCAACAGCTTTAGCGCTTCGATAGGCAAAAACATCAATAATGGCTTTCGCTCGATATTTTTCATCTGTTTTTAAAGGGATGTAGAGCATTTCTCTTATAATACCAAAAAATGAATAGTCTAATGTTTTAATTGTCATATGAGAATAAGTGGCCATACCAAAAGAAGGAAAGAATAAAAATGCTAAAGAATTTATAGCTAAAATAAATGGTACAAATAGATGGGATTTTTTTAAACCGACGAAATTTATCAATAAAAAACCACCAAAGAACTGAAAACAAGTGACTAGAAAATTAATACTACTTGTGACTTTGCCTGTAAAGGCTGTCCTTAGATCAACATCTGGAATAGCTTTTTCTAGATAAGTATTAAATTGATAATCTATAAAGGCTGTTGCAACCTGCATAGAAATAACTATCAATAAAAGAAGAAGTAGATATGGTGAATTTTTAAATAACGAAAAACCTTCTTTAGAATGGCTCTTATCATTTTTATACTCTTCTTTAAAATCTTCATTGGTAACAGCACTATTTTTCAAGGCTCTTACATAAAAAAGAGAAACAATTAAATAGATGGGAATTGAAAATAAAAATAGATTATGAGATTTTATTTGAACCGCAAAAAATCCAGATACCATCCCCCCTAAAACAGACCCAAATCCTCCAATACCAAACATAAGACCATATAAAAGTTTTGCCTTCTGGGTATCAATCGTTGTATGAATCATCGACCAAGTTTGTTTAAAAGCGAGCAAGATATAAACATCCTTAAAGATGAATTGTAAAAAAATCAGCCAGGCAAATTTTTGAACAAATATAGATGTTAGGCCATGCATTATAATAATGCATGAAACAAATACAAAAAATACTTTTAAACGACCGATAGTTGGTAAAAAGCGATTGTATAAATAGACTACTAATAAATTGAAAGGAACTCCTAAAATCCAGCAATATGGAAATATTTTACTTGAATAGTTCGATAAAAAAACCGAAGTACTAGCTGGCCTGATTATTGCATAATCGCAAGAAATAAAAAAAACGGATACTAAAACACTCAATATGAATGTTTTTTGACTTGATGTATAATTTGATAAAAAATTTTTAACAGTATTGATCATATAAAAATCTTACTAAATAGCTTAAGAGTGTGATCAATATCGGTTTTTTTTAAAAGGTCTTTTAATTAGAGCTTAATAAATATTTTATTAATGACTTCCAGTTCTGGGTTTACTCTCTACTACATATGAAGAGGTAACTTTAATAAATTCAGCTTTTCTTTGAAGCTCTTTGATACTTCTCGCTCCCCCGTATGTTAAACCACTTCTAATACCGCCTAAAAGCTCATCTATTAAATCTTGTGTAGAACCAACTATTTTTGCCCAAAAATTCACACCTTCAGCCGTTGTTTTTTCTTTTAGACACCCAAAGAACTCTTTTTGAAAATCTTCACTCGCCTGTCCTCTGTATTTCGCTTCAGTAATACCATTTTTTTCTCTTTTAGGAGCTGCACTCTCTTTTGTAAGAGCAAAAAGTTTACCTATCATGACAGAGCTTGCACCAGCAGCGAGCGCAAGAACAACATCTCGAGAAGTTCTAATTCCTCCATCTGCGATAAGGGGAACTCTTAATTTGGCAGCAATTTGCGCACAATCTTTAATAGCTGTAAATTGCGGAACTCCAAAGCCTGTAATCAATCTGGTGGTACAAACAGCGCCAGGACCAATGCCTACTTTAACAGCATCTGCGCCAGCATTAACTAAATCATGATAAGCGATAGCTGTACAGACATTACCAGCAATAATTTCTTTATCAGGATGCTTTTTTTTGAGCTCTTCAATAAAATGCATCATCATATCTGAATGCCCATGAGCAACATCGATACAAACACCTAAAGCACCTGCATCTAATAATTTTCTAGTTTCATCTAATTTTTCTTTTTTGATCCCAGATGATATGAAAATTTTATTTTCATATTTTTTAATCCATTTTATTTGAGTCTCTAAACTGGTGAATCTATGAAAAATAGGAATAGAGCCATTCTCTATTAAAACATCAGCGAGTTCTTCTGAAATCACTGAATCCATATTTGAGGCTATTAGAGGCATTTTAAGTTTTTGTTTTTTGGTAAGCCAAGAATCTAAAATTGGCATTGTTCTAGAGGGTATGTTATTAAATTGGGGAACCAAAGCTATATCATCGAATGTGTATCCTTCTTTCATTTTTCACCTAATTTTAAGATTAAAATACAACAATATAGCACGCTTTTTGTTTTTTTAAAACATGTTATATTGCTAGCTCGCATTTTATATTTTTGCTATATTAGTATCATGATTAGTATTGTAATGCTTAGTAAGAACTCATCCGAGACGATAAAAAGAGTATTAGACGCTCTAAAAGATTTTGATGAGATTATTCTACTTGATACCGGATCTGCCGATAACACTTTAGAGATAGCTAAAACTTTTGAAAATGTTAAAATTCGAAAATCAACTTTTAATGGGTTTGGAGCTCTTCGAAATGAAGGCGCAAAACTGGCAAAAAACACCTGGATCTTAGCAATAGATAGCGATGAGATAATACCAACAAATCTCAAAAATGAACTTTTATCTTTAAATTTAGATCCTGAAAATATCTACGGTTTTTATTTTCATAACTATTACAATGATAAGCTGATTAAATGCTGCGGATGGTATCCTGAAAAACACCTTCGTCTTTATAATAAAAACAAAACCGAGTTCTCAACAGATCTTGTTCATGAAAAAATTATTGAAAAAGCTCTAAATAAAGTATTTTTAAAAAATCCAATTGAACATTTTCCTTATAGAAAAATAGATGACTTTTTACAAAAGATGAGTAAATACTCTGACCTTTTTGCAAAGCAAAATAAAAACAAAAAAAAATCTTCTCTTTTTAAAGCTATCTTGCATGGCCTTTTTGCTTTTTTTAAAAGCTATATCATCAAAAGGGGCTTTTTAGCCAAAAAAGAAGGCTTTATAATATCTATTTACAATGCTAATACAGCTTTTTATAAATATCTAAAACTTTCAGAAATAAACTCAAAAGAATAATGCTTTTAACTTTTTTATATCACCGAATTAATGAAGGAAAATATGCTAATAGCGAAAAACGCCTCCTTGAGCATTTAAACTATCTCGCCACAAGATATAACATAGTTCTGCCTGGTGACAAGTTAAGTCTTTTTAAATTAAATGTCTGCTTAACTTTCGATGATGGCTTTTTTGATTTTTACAAAATAGTCTTTCCCCTTTTGAAAAAATTAAAAATAAAAGCTTTAATAGCCGTTCCGACAAAATACATTTTAAAAACAACGACTCAAAAAGATCTTGTTCGGATATCGGTTCCATTTAAAGATGCTATGAGAGGTACAGTTTATAAAACCAAAGCCCCCTTTTGTTCCTTTGAAGAGCTCAAAGAAATGCTAGATTCCAAATTAGTTCATATAGCGTCTCACTCATATAATCATGTCTCTCTTATAGAAAAAGATATTGATCTCAACCTAGAAATTATAGAGTCGAAAAAAATTCTAGAAGAAAAACTCAATACTAAAATTGATACTTTTGTCTATCCCTTTGGAAAATTTAATAAAAATATTCACAAAGAAGTAAAAAAGCACTACAAATATGCAATGAGGCTTGGCACTGCTATCAATTTTAGTTGGCAAAATATCAGCTCAATAATCTATAGAATTGATAGTGATAATTTAAAATCAAAAGATGTGAATTTTAAACTTAAAAGATTTATTTCCTATTTTTGGTTTTTCTTTTTAAACACATTTAGAAAAAGGTGATATATGAAGGATAAAAACAACAAATTTTTTAATGACAAAGATCTTGTAATCGAAAATCTGAGAACCCTCAAAATAAACCTAGAAGATCTCGTAGACGTAGGATTTTCTGATCCAAATGATGTCATATATAATGAACTTCTCTCCATGATAGATGATGCTAAAGGTTCCGATAGTGAACTGGCACTTTCTGAGGTTATTGAAAGAGCAAGAGTAATTGAGACGAAACTAGATTACTTTTATTCACATGAGGGTATTGAAACAACAGAGCTTAGCTGGCCACAAATCTAAATATGAAAGCAGGAAAATTTTTATTTTAAAAAGGTATTAAAATGTATTTTATAAAAGAAATCAAAGATGTTGACATTCATTGGTTAAAAAAAGTTAGGTTTTATAACCTATGAAATCAAAAAAAATACCTGTGAAATCATGACATTAAATGCATTTAAACAATTTCAAGGAATAGGCTCTCTTCTTTTAAAAAAAGTTATAAAAACAGCTATTAAAAACAACTGTAAAAAAATAAAAGTTCTCACAACCAACGACAATATCGATGCTCTTCGGTTTTATCAAAAACGAGGCTTTAAAATGATCAAACTACATTTAAACGCTCTTGAAAAAGATCGAAAACTTAAACCTTCTATACCCAAAATAGGCGATTATAAAATCCCAATACAAGATGCCATTGAACTTCATTATCCATTAAATGATAAATAAGAGGAAATTGAACTAATATTTTAGAATTTAAATATTTTTAGAAAAATAAATATTTCTTTTACCAGATCCATTTAACTGTAGGTCCATAGAGCTCCAAAAAGCATTAGCCAACACAAGGCTCTTATCTACTTCAACTTTCAAAGAAGACGCCCCTTTTGATTTCCCCCATCTGATTAATATTTTCAAAACCTTTGAACCAAATCCTTTTCTTCTATATTTCTTATCAATAAAAAACTCAGCTATATATAAAATGTTTTCTTTCAAATAAACATTTGCAATTCCTATTATCTTTGAATTATTTTTGATTAAAAACAGCCCCCTAAATTTCTCTTCTGATTGTTTTTTAAGCTTTTTTTTATATTCTTTTTGAAAATCTGTTTTTGTCTTGTTTTTTAAAACACTTGGCCAATAGGTCGTTATATAATCAACTGACATTTTTAAAAATACTTCCCATGAAAAAGTAATTTTCTTGCAGTCTTCTAAATATACTTTCATATTTAATCTATTTCCGATTCTTGATTTGGAATGTGTATAATATGATAGCGGCTGCCCCTGCTACGTTTAAAGACTGCAACTGACCACTCATTAGAATATGAACTTTATAATCTGATTTTTTGAGTAAAAGTTTTTGAATCCCCTCTCCTTCAGAACCCATTATCAAAACAGTTTTTTTCGGAAATTTAAATTTATATAAATCTTGAGAATTTTCATCTAAAACTGTTGATATGACAGAAAAGCCTGCATCTATAAAAAGATCTAAGCTATTTGCTAGATTAGAGACTTTTATTAAATCTATAAGCTCTGTAGCACCAGAGGCTGCTTTAGAAACTGTCGGGGTTATATCTGAGCCTCTATTTTTAGAAAAGATAACACCGTCTACTGAAAAGCAATTAGCAGATCTTAAAATAGCACCCAGGTTTTGTGGATCGAAAATATTATCTAACATTAAGACTAATAAAGATTCTTTATCTTCATTTTTTTTAAAAAAATCTTTTAGATTAAAGTAATTTCTGTCTTTTATTTTGGCGATAATATTTTGGTGGGATTCAGATTTTACCATCGAAGATAGAGTCTTCTTAGAAACAAATTTTAGAGTAATGTTTTTATTTTTTAGATCTTGGATTAGAGGATCTGTTTTATCCTTAGAGGTGAATATTTCTAAAAGAGCAGAGCTCTTATACTTTAAAACCTCTGAAATAGTATTTTTTCCCATTATCAAATTGCTCATTTTGCTCCGATTGGGTTTTCTCTTTTTTTCCAATAAAAAGGGCCATAATTATAAGTTAGCTCTTCATTTTTTTTTATGACTCTTTTGGTTCTAAAAATTATGTGGATAGCTCCATTTAAATAGACAGAAAGCGGACTAACATTCGGTTTAAAGCTATGGTTCACAAATCTTATCAAAGAGCCCTCTTCTCTAGCATCGATGGTATAGGGTGTTTTTTTATAACCTATAGAATACTCAAAAAGATATGAATTTTTATCATCCATAATTTTTCGATATTTTCTGACATTGCCGGTATATTCTCCTAAAAACTCTCTAATCTTAAAATCTTTATTAGCAAAAAGCCCATACTCTTTAGTAGAATCAATCCATTTGATATAGACATCGGGGATAAAATGAGCTTTGATTTCTTTTTCATAATACGTGCCAAACCAAATATTTTCTTTGGTTAAAAGACCTTCTCTACCCGCTTTGATACATATTTTATTAATTTTTTTTAATATTCTTGGAGTATCGAAGTGCAAAGTTGGTATATATTTAATCTCGAGCAGGTCTTCAAATTCTTTTTTTGTATAGACAAAAACCTTGCCGTCTCGCTTAATTTTAAATAGGTAGTCGTCTTTCATAAAAAATATTTGTTTTAATTTATTATACATAATTTTGCAAAAAAATTAAAACTTTTGCACAATAAAGAAAAAAGGTAGGTATATTATGAGTAATTTTCCCCTAAAATTTGAAGTTATGGCAGATTCTAAATATGGAATTTCAGAGCCGTGGCAATGCTCGGCTGATGCAATGGAGCCAATAACCGTTTCTATTCCGGCCGAGTTTAATGGTCCTGGAAAGGCTTATTCACCAGAAGACTTATATGGGCTAGCTGTTTTAAACTG
This sequence comes from Candidatus Anoxychlamydiales bacterium, assembly GCA_011064745.1. GTDB lineage: Bacteria > Chlamydiota > Chlamydiia > Chlamydiales > SM23-39 > JAAKFJ01. The sequence goes on from JAAKFJ010000003.1 coordinate 9,114, forward strand.
TCTTATTTCTGTATATAAATCTCTTTGTGAAGCCAATAAAGTTGTTTTTGAAACAATCGATGGTAAATTAATTGTTACCATGGATAAAAAACAGCAAGATGGTCAGCTTATCTTAACTCACTTAGATATAACTTTTAATGTTCATGGCGCTCAGGATAAAGAAAAAGCTAGAGAGATTTTAGAAAAAGCGATTAGAGATTGTCCTGTAACTAATTCAATTAAATCCGGAAAGACCTGTCATATTAATATTGATTAATTTATTTCAAATAAATTTTGATATTAAAGACTTTTATTTGGTTTGAAGTTCTATTACATTTGATTTAAAATAAGCTCTAAAAAAAAACTTATATTTACGAGGTAAAACATGAAAAATATAATATTACTTTTCATCCTTGTGATCGTAGCCATTGCAGGACTTAAAACCTATAGAAATGCAAAGGAAGAAAAACCGCTCGTCGTGATCATGATGGGGGCTCCCGGCGCTGGTAAAGGTGCCCACGCACAAGATCTTAGTAAAACCTTAAATATAGCTCATATTTCAACAGGCGACCTTTTTAGAGAAAACATCAAAAATGAAACCCAGCTTGGAAATATGGCAAAAGATCTAATGGATAAAGGTCTGCTTGTTCCTGATAAGATAGCAGTTGATATGCTCTTCAAGCATATCAGAGATAATGGTTTTGATAAAACCGGTTATATCTTAGATGGTTTCCCAAGAACTTTAATTCAAGCAAAGGCTTTGGATGAAAGGCTAGCTAGAGATTACAAAAAAATCGCTGTTAACTTAAGCATTGATGAAGAGAAATTAGTTCAAAGAATTACAGGCAGACTTATTTGCAAATCTTGCGCAGCCTCATACCATAAAGAGAACCTCCCTCCTAAGCAGGATGGTATTTGTGATAACTGCTCTGATGAGCTATACCAAAGAGACGATGACACTGAAGAAGTATTAAAAACAAGATTAGAAGCCTATAATAAAGATACCAAACCTCTATTGGATTATTACCAAAACAAAAAGATTTTAAAAGATATAGATTCGAATGATACTAAAGAAGTTGTTTTCGAAAATCTTTTAAATACTGTGAAATCTTAAATCAAAAATGATTCATACCTTTTGGCATGAATCATTTTTTTCTAAAAAGCCCATAATAAAGTTAAAATTATTATTATTTTATTTAAAAAAATTAGTATTTATTAAAAAAAAATCAACTATAAGTAATTAAATTTTTCTTTACAAAAAATTAATAATTCTCTATAATATAATCGAATTGGGAACGTATGCAAGGAAGGAAAACAATGTGTGTCTCTTCTATTTTTAGAAGTAAACAAACGATTGATAGTGATACAGCAATACTCACGTCAAATTTTTCTAATAATCAAAAAATAAGTAATAGTTCTTTTTTTAAAAACATCATAAAAAATTCTTTAAATCGTTTAGGCAGTATAAAAAATATTTTAAATCCAATATCTCGCTTCTTTACTTCTCAAAATAGCGCTGACTCAATCGAGTTAAAAGAGACCCCATTTAAGAAAAGCACATCTAAGACAGCTACTCATTCTAAGAAGATTTTTGATATAAAAGAGCTCTCTGGCAAAAGCATTGATAAAACCGCTACAACATCAATAGAAACCGCCCCAAAGAGTCTTCTTATTCGAGCGAGTAAAAACTTTTTGTCTCTATTAGATTTTATTTTCGTCAAACATCTTATCCATGCTAAAGCCTGTGATATAACAGTCTTAGTTATGTTTGCATTCATTGTTTTAGCTAGTGCTATTTCTATTGCCGCGCCCCATCTAGCCTTACTTAATTTCGCTCTACTTGGACAACTCTATGTTCAACCAGCTTTTGGTATACTTAATGTAACAGTTGGGCTCGCTGTCGGTGTTCAATCTATTAAAAACTTAAAAAAAGCTATTCAAACTAAAAACAAAGAAGAAATCGTTATTGCTATTATTAGTGTATTTTACTCAATGGCTATCGCCACAACAGGAGCGGTTGCTTTTGCAAACTTTTCAAATGATATATTATTAAAATCTCTGTTCACTATCTGTGCCGGTTTTGGTCTAGGAATTGGTTCTTACAACTTTTTAAAAACACAAAGATTTAAAAGACAATTAAAGATTGCTCAAGATAAAAATGAAGTAAAAGAATTTTTTAGAAAAAAAATTACAATCAGTAAAAATGAAACTGAGGCTTTAAAAACCAAAATAGATAAATTAACACAAGATAAGGTCGATGAAGAGCTTCGAAAAAACCTAAGTAAAATTCAGTTTGAACTAATCCAAGCAAAAGGTGAAGATTTAAAAAAACAAAAACTTTTGGATTTAGAGCTTAAAATCATACGAAAAAGAAAAACTGCCAAACTAGAAAAAATTCTCAGATCCAAAATAACAAAAAACATAAAAGAATTTACCAAAAGCTCTAAAAACGAAGATAAAGATCTAAATATGGCTATTCATAAAGAGTTAAATATAAGAACTATAGCTGAAACTTTAAGAATACTAGCTCCTTCGTTATCTATAGCGGCCTTTGGAATAAATCAAATGTCTGCATTTGCAACGAGTGAGATTCAAAATTTAGTGTATTATTCTATGATGCTTACATCTAAGTTATCAGGATTTTGGCTAAACTATGTTCCTAGTTGGAGAAACGTACCTTGCAATGATAAAAAAGTCTCAAAAACAATCAAAACATCTCAGAAATTCTTCACTAAAAAAACCATCCTAGCCGCTAGTTAATAAAATATATTCATATCTTAGTTAAGCACTTTTATAAGAAGTGTGATATTGAATGGTATTTAACTTTATCTTTTGAGATATTTAAGAAATCTCAATCTCAGAGACCACAGGCATATGATCTGATGGAAATTTACCATCGAAGGTATCTGCTAAAATACCATGAGATCTAACATTTACTTTTTTATTAACAAAGATAAAATCCGGTTTTACCCCAGGTTGACCAGCTTCTTTAAAACCTGACCAAGAGCCTGTTGGACCGTGGTGAGGAAAAACAGCTTTAAACTGTGCATCTATCAAAAAGTTATCTCTAGTTAATATTTTATAGGTCTCTTCACCACCGAGCTTTGGAAAGATATTAAAATCTCCGGTAATGATAAAAGGGTGATTATTAGTTATTTGAATTACTTGTTCTCTTAATAGCTGAGCACTCTTATTTCTAGCTAAAATAGAGTGATAATCGAAATGAGTATTAAAAAAATAAAAGATTTGATCAGTTTTCAAATCCTTTAATTTGGCCCAAGTTACGCCTCTTAGATATCTAGCATTCCAACCTTTACTTAATATTTCAGGTGTTGGAGAGAGGTAAAAATGAGATGTTTGAAGAATTTCAAAACGCTCTTTCAAAAATAAAATTGCATCGACAGAGCCCTTTTCTTCACCCTCCGTTAAAGCAATACCATGCCAATCATATTCAGGAAGAAGGCTGATAAGATCATTTAACTGATCTTCAGTAGGCTCTTGTAGGCCTATAATATCCATATGATGAAAACGGATCATACTAGCCACGAACTCTTTTCTACATCCCCAGCTACAATCACTTGATTTTTTTTCTTCAGCATCTTTTAAATGGATATTAAAAGACATGATTCTAATGATATTATCTATACCATTATTAGTTTTTAAAGCTGTCTTTTGTATCCTTAAACTATTGCTAGTCCTGGAAGGTTCCATAGCCCTCTTTTATTGGTAAGTTCAAACATCCTTATTATATCAAAAATGCTAAAAATTTAGAATAATAATATATAGCACTAATAATCAACAGCTTAAATTACAAACTAAATTTTTTATGTTTATTGCGATGGTTTAGCCCAACCAAATTCTTTTGGAAGCTGTAGCGCAGGAGCGGGTCCAGTTGAAGCTTTTGCTCCTGGTGCTGATCTCGCTGATGGCATCATCTTAGAAAAATCCATAGGTGGTGGCGCATTGCGACGACGAACTGGTCCAGTGTCTGTGTCTGGTTTAACTACTGTTCTTGATGATGGCATCCCAAAATCCATGGGTGGTGGCTTGCGACGAACTGGTCCAGTGTCTGTGTCTGGTTTAACTACTGTTCTTGATGATGGCATCCCAAAATTCATGGGTGGTGGCTTGCGACGAACTGGTCCAGTGTCTGAGTCTGATTTAACTACTGTTCTTGATGATGGCATCCCAAAATCCATAGGTGGTAGTTTTTTGCCACGAGGTTCAGTGCTTGAAACCGCTGATGCTCCTGGTGCTGGTCTCGATGATGGCATCCCAAAATCCATATGTGGTAAGGGACGATCTCGTTGAAGGCTTGAAACTGCTGCTACTGCTCTATTTGTGGGCATTCCCAGCCCTGTATAGGATGATGAGCTGGCTGCGCTAACTGTAGGTGCAATCTCTTTTAACTCCTTTAAAAGCTGTAATACTTGAGATGCATTGGGTCGATCCTCTGGTCGATGTTGTTTGATCTTGCAGACTGTCTCATATAACTTTGAAGTGAAAGGGTCAGTTTTAATGTGTCGTTTTTTTCTTTGTATTTCAGGTTCTTCATTTTTACCTTCGGCTGGGAAGATAGGGAGAGAATAAATATCATATTGATCTTTAACAAAATTAGTAGGATTTTTATAAACATCTGGCCAGAGAACTTCCATGAAAAATTCTTCAATCATATGTCCAAAAGCGTATATATCAGAGGTTTGAGAGTCAAACTTGGAGAAATCTGCAGCCTGAGCAATGTACTTTTCTTTTATTTTGGCTGCTATTGATTGTTTTTCTTTCTCATCTATTTCAGGATTATTGAGTATTTCTTCTTGTTCTTTTTCTATCTTAGCAAACACTTCTCTTATTTGTTTTGTGTCAGGCTTCCAGTTTTTTTCATCCCAAGGAAAAACTTCTGGCCCGCAAATAGGTAAAGAAGTTTCGGATACCGATTCTCCTATTTTAGTTAAGCGATCAAAATCAGTAAGAATTGGGTGAGAATTCCCATCTTCCCCTATATCTTCAAGAATATTATCGCATTTTAAATCATTGTGTTCCAATTCTTTACCGTGCAAGTCTACCAAGATTTGGCAAAGTTCGGTCAAGAAATCGATTTTTTGCATATCAGTCCACTTGGGGCGGGGTTTTTTAAAGAGGTGTGAAAGAGTTTTAAAACAAGAAAGATCGCCTCGATAAGCAGGTTGTACCCAAGCTGTTTTTTTAACTTCTGTTTTCTCATTTGTCTTTGTATCAATTATAGCATTACCCGAATAGTTTATGATATATTGGGTTCGAATTAATCCTGGCACATTAAGCTTGTTGAGTTTAGGAAGCAATTGCATCTCATTGTCAATGCCTTTTTGAACATCACCTGTGGCATTAATTTGAGATAAAAACGCGATAGGACGCTCTTCATTCAAAATAGCTTTTTGAACCTTTTTTAAAGCTCCATCTCCCAATTTATCTTTTGCTTTACCAAATAACAGAAAAATTTGACCATCCGATGTCACCATCGCTTTGATTTTTACAATAGTTTTATTTTTATCATTTAATTGTACTTGTGTCACTTCAAATTTTCTTCCGTCAACCTCTAGGTGTTTTTTTGACAATAACATAGATGCTATGGCACTTGAGCCTATTAGAAGACTACTTAGGGACACTGGTGGTTCCATCTCTTTTATCCATGTGCCTTTTTGTGCTTCAATCTCTTGAATAACATTTTCCACTATCTTGTCTATATCAGCTCTTTTTTGAAGAGATGCAGGGAATAACTCTTTAAAAGCTTTATGGTCTAAAGCAGAGAATGATCCACTAGGATCTGGACTTGGAATAGTTGCCATTTTTTCCTCATTATTTATTATTGTACTGTAATAACTACTAATTATTAAAAATATTATAACATTATTATGAATTGTATTCAATGACAAATTAGTTTTTTAAAAAAAAATTATTATAGAATAAATTCTTTTTTTATGGCCTTGATACGCGAGTTTCTATGAAGTATTTTCTTGAATTCAACAAACCTTTTACATTAAATATTTAGTAGTCTTTTTATAATAATTACTGATATACAGCTCTATTCTTCTTTTGTGTGTTTTTCTACATCATATCCATCACCACCTATTTAACTCTCGTCAAGTAGTGAATCTGGACCTCCGATTTTACCTTTCATAGTAAGTAAATCATCTTCTTGATTAATCCTCCTCTTGATTAAAAAACCTATATATACGCTGACAAATTAATTCATCAGCTTTTTTAGTTAAATCTCTATATTTTTGAGGAGCAATAACAATAGCCGCCACTTCAAGCATCCAAAATTCTTTATAGTTATTCATTGCAACTACACCAAGAGCATGAACAGCTGCTCTAGATAAGCTAATTGATGCTTCAGGCCATTTGCCTTGAAAAGCGAAATCTAGAGCCTTGAACGAGTCATACGCCCCTGCAATATAATGTCTCCAATCAAAATTTAAACATTCATTAAAGGGATAAAAATAAACAGCTTTTGAGAGCATAAAAGGAAGCGTATAGTGAGCGTTTAAATCAAAAACTCTTCTAGCTAATCCTTCAGATGTTAATTCATATCCAGGATCTCCTTTTGGTAAAAGAGATAGGCTTTCACAAGCTCTATCAGATATTTTTCTTAAAATTGATGCGATTTCTTGATTGTATTCTGATCCTCTATAAGTGATTTTAGTATCTGAATTATGGCTAATACGCATAAACCTCTCCTATTTAATAAAATTAAAATCTTGTGATGATAAGAGCTTGAAAAGATAAACGCTATGATTTTTTTTTAAATTTCATAGCGTTATAAAAAACTGTGTTAAGCCTTCAGAAAAATCACATTAAGATCTAAATAAGTTGCTTATCAATTTTATTTTTTCTTTAGATAATCATGAACAACGCTTCCATAACCTAAAGTCAAATCTGATACAAAATGAGAAGCTGAGACTATTTCAAGAATTGGTAGATCGGCAACTGGCGCTAAAGCATGGGGATGCAACTCTAGTTGAGCCGGACCGCTCCAAGCACCTTTAATTTTTATATTTGTGGCAGCATATTTTACTAATTGGCATATTTTTAATTTCCCGTTGACATCTGGAATAATTTTAATTAAGAATTGAGGTTCTTTCATAGATTTTAAAATCGCATTTTTATTTAGCTCTTTATATTTATATCCCATGGTTCCTGTTGCCACTCTTATAGATCCATAATCTAAAGTGCCAATTAGAGTATCTTTTTCTACTTTTAAAGTCGGATAGGCTAACTTTTTTGGAAATCCCCAAATCTCTCTACCACCTGAGATAGGCGATTCACAATCTAAATACATAGAGTGAACATAGCCACCGGATTTGCCTCTGTACGTTATGGGAATTACCTGGCCTGATTCAGTATAATCACCAAAACCCATAGAATCTGGCATTCTGATAAATTCATATTTTACAAGAGGCTCTTTAATCTCTAGAGGTTCCGGCACCACTTCTCTTAGGGCATCCATATCCGTTTTATAAGTAATTATTAAGTATTCTCTATCGACAAAACGATATGGTCCTTTAGAGTAGCTAGGAGAACTAAGAGGCATGCCATAAGCTTTTTTCAGAATGTCTTTTTCTTTCATATTTTTTCCAATTCAAGCTTTTTTTTGTTTTTGATAAAGCTCAAAAGTATGTTTAGCAATCATTATCTCTTCATCGGTTGGAATAACCCAAATAGATACTTTTGAATTTTTTGTACTAATTTTTTCTACTCTTTTTCTGCAGGCGTTATTTTTTTCTAAATCTAACTCAAGACCTAACCAAGTAAGCTTTTTTACTACCATTTGTCTTATTTCAGGTGAATTTTCACCAATGCCCCCTGTAAAGACAAAACCATCTAAACCTTGAAGCTCAGAGGTTAAACTACCTGCAAAAAGAGTTATTCTATGCACAAAAATATCAACGGCTAATTTTGCATCCGGATGATCGCTTTTTAAGAGTTTGGCCATATCAGATGAAATGTTCGATACTCCTAGAAGACCCGATTCCTTGTAATAGAGATTTTGAACTTTCTCAGCCGACCAACCTAATTGATCCATCAAGTAAACCCCAAGATATGGATCAACATCCCCAGGCCTTGTAGCCATTGGCAGACCTCCCATAGATGTAAGACCAATAGATGTCGCTAAACTTTTTAGATTTTCTATCGCACACATGGTAGCCCCGCCACCTAAATGAGCAACTATGAATTTAGCATTGGCTTCTTTTTGAGACATGTACCCTGGCAGTTTTGATGCTATATATTCATAAGAGAGTCCATGAAAACCGTATCTTCTAATTCCTAAACTGGTTAAAGATTTAGGAAGTGCGTAGCTTTGAGATATTGGATCGCAAGTCGAGTGAAAAGCAGAATCGAATGTAGCTACTTGAAAAAGATTTTTAAACTCTTCTTTAAAAAAGATATAACCATTTAAATTATAAGGTTGATGAAGCGGAGAGAAAGGAATTAAAGATTTTAAATGTTTAACAACCTCATCATCGAAAACTATAGATTCTTTATAATCACCACCATGCACAATTCTGTGACCTGCAGCGATTAAATTGATATTTTTTTGTTTCGTCCAATCTAAAATAAAATGAAGAGTTTGTTTTACATATGTATTTGAGTCCCCTGCAACCTTTAAATCTTCATCTATCTCTTTTGCACTGCTCTCTTTTATAATCTTGATGTGAGGTTTGTCTGATAACCCTGTAACAGAGCCTGAATATTCTCTTTTCATTTCATTTCCATGGATAGAAAAGATTGAAAATTTCATTGAAGAAGAACCGGTATTTAAAACGATTAGACTATCCATTTTTTACCTTTCTATTGCCATAGCAATTCCCATGCCACCACCTATGCATAGAGTTGCTAGACCTTTTTTAGCATCTCTTTTGATCATCTCAAATAATAGAGTAACTAAAATTCTAGATCCAGAAGCTCCTATTGGATGACCAAGGGCGATTGCTCCACCATTAACATTTACAATATTTGGATCTAACCCAAGCTCTTTATTAATGATAACAGCTTGAACAGCAAAAGCTTCATTGATTTCTAATAGATCAAGATCTTTAATGTTCCAATTAGCTTTTTTTAAACATTTTTGAGTGGCGCTCATCGGTCCTATTCCCATATATTTCGGATCAACCCCAACACTCGCTGTGGCAACAATTTTAGCAAGGGGTTTTAAGTTTAGCTCTTTGGCTTTTTTAGCGCTCATGACAATAACAACAGCTGCTGCATTATTTAGACCTGAAGAGTTTCCAGCTGTAACAGTGCCGCCTTCTTTAAAAGGACAAGGCAATTTAGCTAAAGACTCTAGAGTTGTATTAAACCTGGGATGTTCATCGGTATCAAAAATAATCGGATCTTTTTTTCGTTGGGGTATGCTAATCGGGATTATCTCATCTTTGAACTTATTATTTTCAATCGCATTTTTTGCTCTCATTTGTGATTCACAGGCATATTCATCTTGCTCTTTTCTGGAAATATTATATTTCTCAGCTAAATTCTCAGCTGTCACTCCCATATGATAGTGATTATAAGCATCGAAAAGTCCATCTTTAATCATGCTATCTATTAACTTCCAATCCCCCATTCTTTTCCCTTGTCGAGAACCCAATAAAACATGAGGAGAAAGATCCATACTCTCTTGCCCACCAGCTATTATAACATCGGCATTTTGAGATAAAATTTTATGGGAAGCTAGTTCAATAGTTTTTAAACCAGAGCCGCAAACTTTATTAACTGTAAAAGCTGGAGTTAGGTAAGAAAGTCCAGCTCCAATACTAGCTTGTCTTGCTGGGTTTTGACCAGCGCCTGCTGTTAAAACTTGGCCCAAAATCACTTCATCGATATTCTCAGATGTCAGCTTTGTTCTTTTGCAAAGCTCTTTGATAAGATCTGCGCCCATTGTAGAGGCTGCAATATCTTTAGTTATTCCATTAAATTTTCCTATTGCAGTTCTTCCTGCTGCGACAATGACGACTTCATCCATTTTTTCATCTCTTATAGGTTTTTGTGTTCATAAAACAGTTTTGCAAAAACACAAGATAGTGCTCTTTCCGCGGCGAGAGTATTTCTGCTATTTATTAAAATAGGCACTTTTGCCCCTAAAGCAAGTGAACCACATTGAGCTTTTGAAAAAATCTCTAATTGTTTTACTGCGATATTGCCAGCATCGAGATTTGGAAAAACAGCAATATCAACATCGCCTGCTATCTCAGAGGGGAAATTTTTAGCCTCTGCAATTTTTTTATCAAAAGCAATATCAAAAGATAATGGTCCTTCAATAATTGCATTTTTAAACTCACCCTCTTTTGCCATTTTAACAAGAGCCTCTGCATCCAAAGTTGATACAATCTCTTCTTTTACTTTTTCAAGACAAGATAATAAAGCAATTTTAGGCTTTTTAATTCCGATAGAATGTGCCACATCAATCGCATTTAAAATTATATCTTTTTTAGTTTTCAAATTCGGCAAGATATTGATGCCCACATCAGTATAGATTAAAGGTTTTTTATAAAAAGGCGTATCGCAGATATAGCAATTACTAATTCTTCTATCTCTGATACCACTCTCTTTATTTAAAACAGCGCCGAGTAAAATACTTGTCTCTAATGAACCCTTTAAAATTGCTTTAGCCTCGCCTTGTTTTACAAGCTCAACGGCTTTTTTTGCAGCAGAGGTGCTATTTTCTGTATCAGAAATACTGTGTTTAGATAAATCCTTACCTATTTTTTTTGCTATCTCTATCATCTTATTTTTAGGTCCAATAAAGATAGGATCAATAAGGCCTAAATCATAAGCTAAAAGAGCGCCTTCAATCGCTTGCTCATTTAATGGATAGGCTATTGCTATATTAATTCTTTTGGGAATTTTTAAAGCTTTCTCTAAAAAAAATTTATTTTTTTCTTGGAATAGATCTTCATTCATAATTTAAATACCTAAATAATAAAGATTATTTTGTTTTGTCTCTCTTATTGCATTTAAGATAAAAAAAATAAAATTGTAAAGAAAATAATAGAGAAGGAAAATCGTTATAATATTTAGAAAAAATTCTCAAATGGTTTAAAAGAAACTCAAATATGTCTAAAAAACTATAGCTTTAGCTTCAAAGCCATCTAATTTTATATTAATTTTAGATGAAAAATATGATTTATCTTCTTTTTTGTTAGTTATTATATTTTTAGCGCTTTTAAATTTAATTTCAGAAACATCAAATTTCTCTTGAGCTTTTTTATTTGAAAAATTCATTGCAACTAGTAAATATGATTTATCTTGCAGCTGATACATCGCTAAAAATAAAGCTGAGTTTTTTACATCTAATATTTTTATTTGCTCTGCTAAATTTATTTTATATTTTTTTCGAGCCTTTAACATATTTTTTATAAAAGATGCATAGGAATTAGGATCTTTTAATTGCTCTGGTAAAGAACCGTAAAGAGCTTTAGCTTTTGGTAGTTTTGAAGGACTTGCTTTTTGGTCAGAGGTTCCTAAAAGATCATATGCTCCTCTATTTGTCCATCTACAATCCCCCTCTTCTAAAAGCTCTTTTATTTCAGATGCTTTTAAGGGATATGCTCCAACTAAATCCCAGCCAGATATCATAAAAATTCCAGGTTGCATTGCATTGTAAAAAGCGAGTAATTGATGAGCTTTTTGTACGAACTTTTTTTGATCTTTTGTCATGTTATAAATATCTTTATAACCGAGAGCTAAAGCACATAGCTCTACAAAAGTTGCACAAGGACCATATGATGTTTTTTTAACTACAATTGATAGATCCTTTTTTAATATCGCATCTTTAATTTCTTTTCCTGTGTATTTTTTTCCTTTATAGTCAAATTCTTCATCTGGATTTTCTTTAAATTCCTCTAACCCATATGATAAAGAATCGTGATTCTGAAGAGCATGAATAAATCTACTAGGTGGAATTTTTGCTTTATCGAGCAAAGAAATACTAAGTCTTAAAAAATCACTGTCCCCAGATAAAATTGCATGGGTATAGCCAGGTCTTGTATTAAAATCATAAGAAAAATCAGCTCCAAATTCCAGCATCGCTTTTATATCTGCAAGAGATTGATGCAATTCTTGATATGTAATGCCGCCTATACTTTTTGCAAAATTTAATTTTCTTGTCAGCATCGATATTAAATTAGTTGCAACAGTAGAGAGGGGGTGTTCCTGAGAAAAGGCCGTCTCTTTTCCAGGTACAATTTCAACACCCAAATAACCATTAGCATCTAATCGAATGCCATTATTTTTTAAAACACCTAAAGATTCCATGATATCACCGGCTATTAATCTATCTGCTGCGAAAGTTGGATCTAACCAGTTAAGTGTTGGCTGGCCTGCATTATAATAGTGTAGATATACCCATCTTCTTGTTTTACCATCTGCTCCTTTTATTTTTTTTGTTGCACTCCAATTAGTAATTTTTTCGTCACTTGCGGCAAAAACACTTTGCAATTTTCCAACTATGTAGCCTTTTTTATATATCTTATCTACCTCATCAAAATTTAAGTTTTTAGCAAATTCTTTTTTCTCAATTTTAGGAAGCAAGTTCCAATCTTTTTCATCTATCTCAACTAAATCATACAGACCTGGATAATCTTTATAGTTTAGCAGGGCTAGGATAAAATCAGCGCCAAGACCAGTGTGACCGGGTATTAAATCACCGAGAAGAGTGCATTTAAATGAGTGTATAGTGTTTGCCATGTCAATATACTGATCTTTTGTTCCAAAGGTTGGATCTATCTTTAAAGAAATCCTATCAAAGCCTCCATCTATAGATGGCGTATGTTTTCCAGTTATTATTCCTCCGGCTTCCTTCATTGGGCCTGTATGAATACCATCGATTCCAATGTCTGTTAAAACTTTCCAAAGTTCTGGATCTGCCAGTGTTTCAATAACGGTTTTTCCTTTTTTAACAATTATAGATCTTGCATATGAATCCAACCAAACAGATGTTTTTTCTAATATTTCATTAGGTTTTGGATAGCCATATGGATTTTGCCACTGGGCTTTTTTTCCTGAGTAGTTTCTAGCCAGTTTCTCTGAGTTATATAAAATCGAGTCTTTTTCAAGCTCTTCTACATTAAAATCTTGAAAAGAAAAAGATGCTATAAAAAAATATAGAGCAAATAAAAATGCGTATTTCATTTAAGTTGCCTAATCACTTTTTATTTGCAAAGTAGCTCATAATTAAAGACTTTGTCAATAAAAATTTAATATCAAATCTTAAGGCTAACTTGAACGATGTTATCTTTTAGCTTTATAAATGAGAAACCCAAACTTTGGCAGATATTTCTCATGTTTTCATTATCTTCAAACATATGAGAGAGAAGATGATCAATATTTTCATCTTTAGCTATTTTTATGATATTTTTTATAAGCTCTTTGCCGATTCCCATTTTTTGCCATTTATCTTTAACCAGCAGAGAAAAAACCGCATCTTTGGAATTTACCAGTTTTGTAAATCTTGCTACCGCTAAAAGCTCTAGAGACTCATCTTGATTTTTAAATTCAACAACGAGCGTTATTTCTCGATCATAATCTATATAACAAATTCGAATCAGTCTTTCATGCGCAGCTAAATCATCATAATGCAAAGTTCTTAGATATTCTTGTTTTAAAGATTTTTCTGAGACACTTTTATAAAAATCTCTAACAAGAGGCTCATCATCAGGAACTATTGGTCGAATTGTTAGATCAATTTTATCATTTAACTTCCAATCAATCACATAATGAGTGGGATAAGCTCTTATAGCTAACTTTGGATACGAAACATCTTTTTCATATAAAACAATTCTTGCATCTAACGCTATAATTTGATCACTTTTAGCTAAAAGAGGATTAATATCACACTCTTTGATTTCTGGAAATTGCGCAATTAAATTGCTAAAATTAACCACTATTTTTTCAAGTTCATCTAAATTTATAGCTTTTTGACCTCTAAAGCCTTTTAAAGCTTTATAAATTTTTGTTCTCTCTATCAACCTTTTAGCTAAAGTGCTTGTAAGAGGTGGAATCGCGATAGCTTTATCTTTAAAAACTTCTACCAATTGCCCACCCGTTCCAAAAAGCATAATGGGGCCAAATTTTGCATCTTCAGAGCTGCCTAATATTAGCTCATAACCATCTGCTTTGATCATCTTTTGAACTGTTACTCCATCAAAATCGTTTTCCCTGCCATGTTTTTTTAAAGACTCTTTTATCGCATCAAAAGCTTCAATTACTTCATCATCATTGTACAGATTGAGTTTCACGCCCCCAACATCTGTTTTATGCGTGATTTGATTAGAAAAAAGCTTTATTACCACGGGATAGCCAATTTTTTGAGCGTATGAAATAGCCTCGTTTTTATCCTTAGCGATATGGGTATCTACAATAGGAATTTCAAAAGCTTTTAGAACTTTTTTTGATTCAAATTCATTTAAAATAGTTCTATTTTCATCTCTTGCTTTTTTAATGATATCTGAGACGATTTTTTGTCTTTTTTGAATTTTTTCTTCAGTTTCAATTTCACTTTTCATTGTTGCAGTTTCATAGATCCCCGTTAAATTATAGTCATAGGCATGCATATAAGCAAAAGCCTTGCAAGCGACATCGGGATATCTAAAACAAGGGATATCAGCATCTGTTAAAACTTTCATACCTTCTGCTACTGAAGAGGCTCCCATCCAGGCTCCAAAAATTGGTTTTCCAATGTCTTTAAATTCTTTAAGTTTATTTGCCACCGCTGTTGGTTCTGTCATAAATTGAGGCGTTAATATAACTAAAATCCCATCAACATTAGGATCATCTTTTATAATATCTACTGTCTTATAATATAAATCAGGCGAAGCATCTCCCAAAATATCGATAGGATTATTATGAGACCAGGCTTTTGGTAAAAATTGATTTAAAGCATCAAAAGTCTTATCAGATAATGTTGCTAATTTTGCTCCATTTATTATTAAACTATCAGTTGCAATAACAGCTGGCCCACCAGCATTTGTAACAATCGCTAAATTAGGACCTCTTGCAATTGGCTGTTTAGAAAAGATCTCAGCCATACTAAAAAGATCTTCAATACTATCAACTCTTAAAACTCCTACCCGTTTCAATGCCGCATTAAAAACCTCAGAGCTGCCAACAAGCGCTCCAGTATGGGATTTGGCAGCTTTAGCCGACTCTTTCGTTTTTCCAGCCTTTATCAAAATAATTGGTTTGGTTAAGGCAACTTCTCTTGCTGCCGATAAAAAAGATCTAGCATCTGAAATATTTTCCATATAAATCAAAATGCTGCGGGTATTGGGATCATTCCCAAAGTAATTAATCAAATCACCCCAATCAACATCGATCATGGAGCCTATCGACACAAAAGCGCTAAAACCAATATTTTCTTTCAAGCTCCAATCCAAAACAGCAGTCCCCAAAGCACCAGACTGACTAATAAAGGCAATATTACCTTTTTTAGCCATATCAGCGGCAAAAGTAGCATTGAGATTAATACTTGGATTTTGGATCCCTAAACAATTAGGACCAATAATTCTGATTTTTTTTTTATTGGCTTTTATTTCATCTTCTAGTTTTTGGCCACTTGCTCCTAGTTCTTTAAATCCAGCAGATACAATTATAGCCCCATAAACATTTGCTTCTTCACACTCTTTTATAATGTTTGGAACTGTAACAGAAGGAGTCGCGATAATCACAAGATCAACTCTTTTAGGAATATCTTTTATGCTCTTATATGATTTGTGGCCTAAAACACTATCTCTTTTAGGATTAACAGCAAAAATTTCTCTTGCATCAGAGGTCTCAAGCAGATTTTCAAACAGAGCTTTTCCAACACTATTGGGTTTCTCTGTCGCTCCAATCACAGCTACAGTTTTGGGATTAAAAATATAATCTAAGTTGTTTTGCTCTTTATATAAAATATTTAAAGAGCGATCGAATTTATACTCTTCCATTTTCCTTGCCTTCTATTATTTTGATATATAACAAGGCCAGGTGAATGTAAACAGTTTTTGATGATTTATTTGATAAGGCTTAAATATCATAATTGGCCGATCTCAAAGCTTCATCTATCTCATCTTTTGAAATTTTTCCTTCTCTGAGGATTTTATACGGATAATGTTCAAGTGAGATGATTGTTGAGGGAATCTTGATCGGACAGATGCCGGTATCCATAATTATCTCAATCTTGCCCGAAAAAGTTTTTATCACCTCTTTCGCTGAAATTGGATTTTTAGCACCTGATAGATTTGCTGAAGTTCCAACTATTGGATCGCCAAGATAATTGATTAATTTTAGTGTATACAAAGATGCTGGCATCCTAACAGCCAGAGTTGATCCTATCGATATCTTTGATAAAACAGACTCTCTTTTCTTTAAAATAATTGTTAAAGGTCCCGGAAAAAACTTTTTAGCTAAGATATAAAAAATTTGAGGAATATCTTTAGCTACTTTTTGTGCATCCTCAATTTTGCCCAAATGAACTATTAACCCTTTGTCTTTTGGTCGATTTTTAAGGGCATATATTTTATCGATAGCTTCTTCTTTAAATACATGAGCGCCAAGGCCATAGACAGTCTCTGTCGGGAAAGCTATTACTTTAGATTCAGCTAAGAGATCTGCTATTTTTTTTAAAGCTTCATCTCTCAGATCTTTTTTTGAAAAAATTTGAGTATGCATATATCTTTTTTAGCTCACATTTTAATATTTTAGCCACATTTTTATCGACCCATTAATTTGATTATCTAAAAATGATTGTTGAGAAAAAATTTGAAATAGTCTATCTCATCTTAATAAGGTTTTAAATAAATGAGCACTTGTGCAGACAAATCTAAATTATAATTTTTTTAAAAGAAGCTTTTTAGAAAATCTACTCAGTTTTTTTGTTTTTGCAAGTATATCTTTCTCTCTTGAATCTTTCATCATTTGGATATTTTCTAAAACCGAAAATTTAATGCATCGCAAATGGATAATATCTAAACCCTATCTAGCTTTTTATGCTCTATACTTTTTTACTCTCGCTTTTACTCTTTGGTCTTTTTGGAAAAAATATTCTTCCAGAATACTTAGATTAGCAACTGCTTTTTTCTCCATCATTTCTCTTTTATCTATACTTTGGAACTACACTTTTTTAATTAAACATGACTATTTCATCAGCCAAACTGCAAGCTTATTCATCTTTTTTTCTTCCATAATTTTAAATATCTTGGCCTGGAAAAAAGATATAATATCTGCAATTACCTACTCATTCTCGGCCCTCTTATTTATTTGTTTGGAACATGTCAATTTCTATCACAAGGTATTAAAGGAGAAAGTTTTATGAAAACAACTGCCTATGTTTCTTTGATTTATGGCCTAATTATTATCTTAAGTGGAATTATGGCTTTTAGATTTGCGAACTCTATGGCGTCTCTTTTCATCGAGGTTCTAGCAGGGATAATAATCCTTGCAAATGTCTTTTTTATGATGCAAGAGAGGAAGTTTTCATTCTATCTTCTTTTTGTTATATCTTTTTTACTTGCAATATTTTATGGATATAATTTTTCTCAAACCCAGCACTTCTTCGCAGGCATTTTAACCGCTGTTAGTTTCTTTATTTTTATAATGGAACTTTTAAAAATATTTAAGGTTTTTGGAGCTGAATAAAAAAATCGAGCTCGACCTAGCGGTCTTACTCGACTTTTCATTTAAGAACTTAAAAAATAAAGACTTAAGCTTTAGCTTTTCTTTTTTTTCTTCTTTTTGTAGCTTTTTTAGCAGGAGCTTTTGTAGCTTTTCTTTTTGTAGTTTTTCTTTTTGTAGCTGTTTTTTTTGTAGCTTTTTTAGCTTTTCTTTTTGTAGTTTTTCTTTTAGCTGGTTTTTTTGTTGCTACTTTTCTTTTAGCTGGTTTTTTTGCTTTTTTGCTTTTTCTCTTTAACATAGTTTCCTCCATGTATATTTTATATAAAAGTAATTTGTAGGCAAAACCCTTTTTACTTCTTATATCTTTAATATAATAAATTATATAAATAAAAACAAATTTCTTTATTAAATTTAATTAATTTAAATAACTATAAAATTGCAAAATCATCTTTAAAAACAATTCTGAAAGGGTTTTTTAAACTAAAAAAAAACTAAAAAAAAAATACATTACATAATTTTTTTTGTTTATTTTTATTAAATTATCTAAATTTATAGCAATAATTTAGTAATTTTCGAACTAAAACTACTCTTTTCACCTACTATTAGTAGTTTTATGTTATAAGAAATTAAAAATGAAAACCTTAGAATAGAAAAAGGGTTCTTTAAAACCTTAACTGACTTTAAAGAACCCAAATGGATAAATTATTATTTTCTTTTGTGACAACAAAAACGTTTCCATGTACATAATACATATATTCCGCTGATACCTACTAAAAAGTAAATAACTTTGTCAATCCAAATAGTTCCGAAAATATAATCTATGATGTTGAAATCTACAACACCCCAAAAACCCCAGTTAATTCCACCAATTACTAGTAAAATTAATGCAAGCATATCTATTTTCTTCATAGTTTATTCCTTCCTTAAAAATTAGAAGTTCCTCACTCTTTACTAATTCTCAAAATCCAATTTATTAATCAAGTGTTATTTTTAATAAAATTTTAAATAATATTGATAATCAACCACTTAGTTGCTTTTAAAAAATTATTAATTCTCAATATTATTTAATAAAATCAATAATTTTAACAATTACCTAATTTCAAAATATTTGGGTTTTTAAGCCCAAAAGGGGTAATTTTTAAAGATTAAAATGCTTGGATTTTCGAAAAAAGATTTAACATAAACCATCAGATTTGTTAGGTTTTTGATCTGTTTTTTAATTTATAGGTTTAAAAATGATCGCAAAAACTTGCAAGAATCTTATCTTAAACACCACTTTGATGTTTATTTTCTTTTTAGCTTTTACTACTAATGCATATGCTCAAAGCTCATTTAATGAAGTTTATATGGCTTGCAAACAAAACAATTGGGTAATCGTCGATAAAATTCCAAAAAGCACCTTAGATGTCTTGATAAATGAGACTGGTAGATCTTTGCTTTTAGAGGCTTTTTTTGAGAATGATCTAGATTTAGCTCAAAATCTTATAAATCGAAAAATTGCACTTTTCGCTAAAGATTCAAGCGGAAAGAGTGCCCTTCACATGGCAACCTTTGCTAAACAATCATTGATGATTAAGCTTTTAAACTATTTTGGGATTTGTGTTGATGAAGTAGATAATGATAATATGCGAGCAGTTGATTACTTAAGAGAATATCCAGAAGAGCAAAATCTACAAATTGTCGATCTTCTCACCAAATTGAGTAACCAAGAGAAGATTTTAGACGAAGAGCACCCCCTTTATACTTATAATTATCTCGAAAACCTTGTTTTACAAGGTGGTGGAGCTAAAGGGATTGCTTATGTAGGTGCAATTAAAGCTTTAGAAAAATTAGATGCTCTGCAAAATCTCAAAAGAGTATGCGGCACTTCAGCGGGTGCTATCACAGCCGTTTTTCTATCTTTAGGCTATAATTCTGAAGAGATGCACAATATTTTGATAAAAACAAACTTAAGTGACTTTTTAGATTATCCAATCACTGAAGAAAAAATTGTAAATCTTTATGAAAAGACTTCTTTTTCTGATATTTTAAAAGGGGCTTTAGATGAAGTTTATCAAATATTTAAAGATCCTCTCTCACTTATCACCAACACTTTAGATTTCTTTAAAAATCTTTGGGATACGACAGGTCTTTGCGAAGGCGAGGATTTTAGACTTTGGATAGAACAAAAAATCTATGAAAAGACCAAAATAGAATATTGCACATTTAAAGAGTTAAGAAATCTATCTAAGATCACCTCAGCTATTAAACACCTGCATATATTTACAACAAGAGTTGAACCTTCAATGCAGATTGTAGAGTTAAGCTCAGAGAATGAAATATACGATGATGTTATTATATCAGATGCTATTAGAGCATCAATGTCAATCCCAGGCGTTTTTAAGCCCCATACTCTGTACGTAAAAGATAATGAAAACAACCGCATAAAAAAAGATGCTTTTGGATTGTTTGTAGATGGGGGAGTTTTATATAACTATCCAATCGATGCTTTTGATACTCTAAAATATCAAACAAGCTCGGTTACTAATAAAGATAAAGATTATATAAAACTTAACAAAAAAACCCTTGGTTTAAGTCTTTACACCCCAACTACTAAAGCTCAAAAACTAAACAGCTGTGAAAGCATAAGTGAATTTGTTTCAACATTAGCCCTATTATATTTTAATTCTGAAGCTCTCATTCATAATTTAGAGACTTATGATAAGTATCGGACAATCGTAATAAATGATGAAGATATCAGCACTTTAGAATTTCAATTATCAGACGAGATGAAAAAAGCTCTAGAAGTATCTGGCGAAGTAGCGACGAATGAGTTTTTTAAAGAGCAACAAAAAAGGCTTAAAGAGATGAATCTTATTATACCAGCTCTTCAAACTCTCTGAGTAATATTTTATTCAAAAATTTAAAATATAGAAAAAATTATAATATTATTAAGGTCTCAGAATATTATAATATCATTTTTTGATAACATTTTCTTTAATAAATCTTTAAATTAATCTTGATATAAAAAATTGCGTAATTTATATTGCAAGAAGTGTAAACACCTATTTGATAGAAAATGTTAGAAATAATAGCTCCTCGTAAAAATAAGATTTGTCTCTTAGATTACAATTACAAAAAAGATATTGAAAATAGATGTCTTTTATCCTCTTTGAATGAGCTTGAGTTAAATGCTTTAGAAGAGATTCTGTTTAGCTCTATAAAAACTTCTATCAGCCGGCTGTCAAAAGATATTGATATCCAAGAAAAAACTTTATTACCTATCTTAAAAAAGCTAACTTCTAGTGAACTTATCCAAATCGATGGTGAGATTGTCACGATCGACAAAAAGATGCGAAAATATTTTGAATTTGAATATAAACGCTTCGATGAGAATTTCAAACCCGATCTATTATTTATAAATAATCTTTTGCAAAAAATTCCTATCCATATTTTACCTATTTGGTATTCTCTTCCTAAATCTTCTAATAATATCTTTGAATCAATTATAGATAAATATTTTAAAACACCACATCTCTTTGAAAGACATATATCTAATATCGAACATGAAAAAGAGATTTTTTTGCATATCATTGAAGATGTATATAATGCAAAAGATTTTGAGATTGAAGCCAAGGTTTTACAAAAAAAATACGATCTGGATAAAGAAACATATTTAGAGTGTATTCTTTTATTGGAATTTAACTTTTTATGTTTTCAATCATACAAAAAAACTAAAAAAGGTTTTGTTGAAGTTCTATCCCCTTTTCATGAATATAAAGCGTATCTCTTATATTTACAAAAAACTAAAACGGCTAGTATTGAAAATACAAAATCTATAATCCGAAAAAGAAATACAGATTTTGGTTTTGTCAAAGATTTATCCAGCGCTTTAAAAATTGCTAAAAAACCTATTTCTATTGAACAGCTACATGATAATCTAAAAAAAGAGATTTCTTTAAAAGATACTGATATCATCATAACTAGCACATATATTAATAGTGTATTAGAAAAATTAATCGATCTAAACTTTTTAATAAAAAAACAAGATCTTATTAAAAGTGCTTCTAAAACAGATGAATGGTTAGGTTTAGATTATGAGAAAAAAGCTCTACATCTGTACTATCATCCTTTAAACACTCTAAAAAACAAAAACATCTTACCAACTTTAATAGCGGAAAAAGCTATTAAAGAGACTGAAAAAAGTATCATAAGGGTTCTAAATAATGATTGGGTATATTTTGATGATTTCAAAAATGGTATATTAGCTGCAATAGCCGATGAAAAAGTAATTAAAATAATATCTCATGGAAAAGCTCATAAATATTTTATACCCACTTATACATCTGAGGAAATCTTATTTGTTAAAACAGTTATCTTTGAAAGACTTTTTGAAACTGGTATCATCGCTGTTGGATCTTTAAACGGCAGAGATTGTTTCAGAGTAACAAAATTTGGTAAAAGCCTTTTCGAAATTAGTTAAGGATTTATATTGGATGAAAGCTTTAGTTTCTAATAAAAAAGCATATCATGACTATGAAATACTTGACACTTTCGAAGCCGGAATGGCTCTTTTAGGATCTGAGATCAAATCTCTTCGCAATCATGGCGGCTCTCTTCAAGATGCCTATGTAGATGTAAAAGATAATGAACTTTGGTTGATGAATAGCACTATAGCTCCCTATAAATTCGCCGCTGGTTATACTCACAAAGATCGAAGAAAAAGAAAGCTTTTAATGCACCGAAGAGAAATTCTTAAGCTCAAAAAGCAAATTGCAGAAAAAGGTGTGGCTCTCATTGCGCTCTCAATATACTTAAAAAAAGGTAGAGCCAAAATCAAAATTGCTATTGCTAAAGGTAAAAAAGCTTATGATAAAAGAGCAAAATTAAAAGAAAAAGCTCAGAAAAAGGAAATTCAAAAAGCTATTAAATATTAAAAATTAAATATCATTTTAATTATCTTATTACCACATTTTTTTAGAATATACTTGACACAGCTTAAAAAAATAACGTATCTTTTTTACTTAACATAAACGAAAATTCAGAGGATATCGTCCATGAAAGCTGTCATATCAAAAAATGAGCTTGTCTCCCTTATTGGAAAAATTCAAAATATTGTAGCAAACAAACCTGCAATACCCATTCTATCAAATGTCTTAATCGAAGCTAAAGATGATCAAATAATCCTATATAGTACCGATTTAACGACTAGTATGCGCGGCTATGCTGAAGCTAAAGTTATCGAAGAGGGTGCAATTGCTCTTCCTGCGAAACGTTTCTTTCATTTAATAAAAGAGCTAACATCGCCTCAAATCAAGATCTCTACTACCTCGAATGAAGTTGCTGAAATCACATCTGTCTCATCTAATTTTAAAATTAAAGGTATGCTAAAAAGTGAGTTTCCAACATTGCCTGATATTTCTAAAGCGACTCAAGTACCGATCTCTTCTTCGACTTTAAAAGAGATGTTCACAAGAACTTATTTTTCTGCAGCTAGGGAAGATAGTAGATATGTTTTAAATGGGATCAGCATGCAGGTTAATAAAAAAATGGCCACATTTATTGCTACTGACGGCAAAAGACTTGCAAAGATGCAGACTAATGTAGATATTGATCCGTCTTTTCAAGGCTCTTACATATTGCCCCTAAAAGCGGCTGAAGAGATGACAAAAATGCTAACGGATGATGAACAAATAGTAAATCTATCCCTGATGCATGACAAAGTATTTTTAGAAAGCGCTAATCTCACTTTGATTACCAAACTTTTATCAGGTCAATACCCTGATGTTGAAAAAGTAATACCTGAGAACACACCTATTTCGATGTCAATCCATAGAGAAGAGTTAATTACTCTTTTAAGACAGATATCTTTATTTACTTCTGATTCGACAAGCTCTGTTAGGTTTATCTTTGATCAAGGACAACTACAACTAACAGCGATGAGCGCAGAGATTGGCGAGGGTAATGTTACTATGCCTGTTGATTATTCAGATGAAAGACTAGAAATTGCTTTCAATCCGTTTTATTTTTTGGATATTTTAAGGCATTCTAAAGATGAGACTATTACTTTTTCAATTCAAGATGCTTACAATCCTGGGATGATAACAGACTCGACATCTGTTGTTTTTGTTATTATGCCAATGAGATTAAATGAGCTTCAAACGCCTCAAAATATAAATGATGTTTCTGAAAACCCTGCACTTACATAACTTTAGGAATTACACTTCTTTTAAAGTTAGTTTTTCCCCCCATTTAAATATTATCTCCGGGGAGAATGCTATTGGAAAAACTAATCTATTAGAAGCGATTAATCTAATAAGCACAGGAAAATCATTTAGAACTTTAAATTTAAAAGAGTTAATAAAACATCAAAAAAGATTTTTTTTTATTGAAGCTTTAATTGAAGACTCTGGCATATCTCAGATTATAAAGATCTATTATGATGGTAAAACAAAAAAAATAACCCATAACGCAAATGTATATCCCTCTTTTACTTCTCTTTTAGGCGTTTTACCCTCATCGATGCATACACCTGATGACATAAATTTAATCAAAGGAAAACCTCAACTTAGACGCTCTTTTTTAAATCTACATTTAGCCCAAAAAGATCCTCTATACGTCCATCACTATCTTCGCTTTTCAAAAGCTTTAAAACATAGAAATCATCTTTTAAAAACTAAAAAATCTCATCTTTTAAAACCATTTGATATAGAACTTAGTAAATCAGGTGGATACTTAACATACATAAGAAAATTATTTATAGAAGAGCTTAAAGATCCAATCTTTCAAATATTACAAAATCTATCTAAGAAAAAAAGCGAAGCCACAATAAAATACCAATCATCAATAGAGCTAAAAGATGGTGTAGATAGCACAGCAAAAGCCTATCTAAAAGATCTTACAAAAAACAAACAAAAGGATTTAGATTTTAAAACAACACTTCTTGGCCCTCATAGAGATGATTTTTCTATTTATATAGATGGTAAATCGGCTAAAAACTTTGCTAGTGAAGGACAGAAAGAAATGTTACTCTATGCTCTTAGATTTGCCGAGTGGGAGAAGCTATCTTCTAGGTTAGATAAAAAGGCTCTATTTTTAATCGATGATTTAGAGGCGCATTTAGATGAGGCTCATAAAGAAAACCTAAAAAATGCTCTAAAGAGTTTTTCTCAAGTTTTTATCACTATGCCAAAAACGGGAGAATCTTTTAATAATGCTCATTTTATAAACTTAAACACCCAAAAATTATAATTATGAAATTATTTGTCTGGGATTTTCATGGGGTTTTAGAAAAAGGCAATGATGTAGCTGTAATAGAGATCACCAGCTCTGTTTTAAAAAAAATTGGTTTCAAAAGGTTTTTAACCCTAAGAGAGGCCAAACTCTTAACTGGGAAAAAATGGTATGAATATTTTGCTTATCTACTACCTGATGAACCTCTAAAAATTCATCTAGATCTGCAAGTAGAATGCCAATGATAAAAGCCAAAACTCTTTTCATGTTATTGCAAAACATCTCAAAATCAATGATCACGTAAAAGAAGTTTTAGAAAAAATATCTAAAAGCAGTTTTGATCAGATACTCATTTCAAATTCCAATCAAGCGGCTTTAGAAAAGTTTATCAAAATAATCGATATAAAAAAGTATTTTTCAAAAAACCATATAATCGGCATCGATTCTCACATTAATCATAGATCAACTAAAAAAGAGGCTCTTTTAAATTTTTTAAAGGGTAAGAAATATTCAAAACTAATAACTATTGGGGATTCAAAAGGTGATATAGAGCTTGTGTCTCATCATTCAAATTCCGAATCTTATCTTTTATTCATATCCTGATAAACCTCATAGAGACTGCTCTGCAGATTATAAAATCAATAATCTCAAAAAAGTTCTTCAAGAGCTTAAATAGCTTCAGGTTTTACATATATATAAAGCAAAAATTTTAAATAGTATTTATGAAAATTTTTCTTTTTATATTTTTATTAATAATATAACCTGTTCATTCATCTTTTTTTTGGAACTTAGGAGATTCATATGGAAATAAGAGGAATTATAAATTATCCAATTACTAAAGTTGGATTTCATACTCTCAATCCTTTTACAAGCAAAGAAAAAGCCACTGCTGTCGCAAGTGGAATTTTAGCTAAATATTTTGATGCTGCTTCATATCCAAATGCTATTATGTTTGGAGCTGTCGTATACATTGGTTTAAAAATATATAAAATTGTAAATGAACCACAAAAGCCTTCTACAGAGGATAAAGAATCGATTGATATAGACGGATTATTAGAACTCACAAAACAAAAAATGCGAGAATCTGAGGCTACTTCTGACCTAGAAAAAAAACGGGAAATTTTAGCAGAATTAACAGAAATTTCTCAAATGCTTGATAAAGAACAATTACGATTATCACAAGAGACTACTGCCTCTTTGCAAAGACTTGCAGAGCAATTTGATGGCCTACAATCTGAACTAGCAAAGCTAAAGCCTTCTTTATAACTTTAATTTGTCAGCCTATTTAACAGGTGATAAGAATTAATTAAAATTTTTATAAGATTTGTTCTAAATACATAAGCTTTTAGAGCAAATCTATAAAAGCTTTGCCTATCTCAAAATCCATATCCTTTTTAGCAAAAAGATCTAAAAATTTATTTGCTAAAACTTTACCAAGTTGAACACCTTCCTGATCAAATGAATTTATATTCCAGATAAAGCCTTGAAAAGCTATTTTGTTCTCAAAATAAGATAAAAGTGCTCCTAAAGTCCTAGGATCTAATTTTGTGCCAAGCAAAATATGATTGGGCCTATTACCTTCGAAGTATTTGTTTGGGTTATCACTTTTTTGGCCAGTGGCTAATGCTATGCTTTGAGCAAACATATTAGAGAGGAGTTTTTGCAAAGATGT
>JAAKFJ010000030.1 GCA_011064745.1 Candidatus Anoxychlamydiales bacterium
AAAACAGCATTAAAATTTTTATTATATATATTAAAATTTTTAAACTTATATTTTTCTAAATTTATTTAGCTCTATTACTATTTTTATTTACAATTAATTAGAATATTTATATAATAGTATCAAATTTATTAAACAATTTATAATAAAAGATTACTAATAAATAATAAAATAAGGAGATAAAAAATGTCAGGCAAAGTAATAGGAACAGTTAGATCTCTACAAAACTATTTTGTAGGAGCGAAAACAATAAGTACTAATGATGGTTCTGATCCTGCGCAAATGCTCGCAAAAGCCGCTTATGTTGAAGGATATGGATTGATGACCCTAACCGGAGAAATGGCTCGTGAAATATATCAGACTCCAGCTTTAATTAATGCCGTTGAATTGAGAATTGCTGGTGTGAGTCACAAAGCTCTTATTTTTGGTAAACAATTTCCTGCGTACAATGAGAGATACGAATATTACAGAGAGGCTCGCTCTAAAGACTCAACAGAACCTTCTGAATTAGAAGAGGCTTTAGAACAAACTTTAACAGAGGAACGATCATCTCTTTCAGATGCCAGCAAACAAGTTACTGAAATAACTGCTGAACTTAAATCTGTTAAAGAGCGGATTGGAAAAGCAGACAGCGAAATGTCAACACATAATAAAAACTTTTTAAATTTTGAGAGAAATCAAAGTAAATTGAAAAGTCTTAATCTTAGCAATTACGAAGAAGATATTCATTCAGCTTCAAAAAAAATGGTTGACTTGGGAGTTTTAATTATAAGTAGAAACGCTATTGATCCTAACGATGTAGAAACACTAACATTAATTGATAAATTTAATACTCTAAGAGCAAACTTAGTTAAAGCAAATGAATCATTTGAAAAACTACAACGAAATTATGATACATTTGATCCTCATTTCTGGCAGGGAAGTCATTATAGAAAAGTTAAGAATATGGGAGGACCATCAGTACCAGGTCTGAATTTTTATAAAAGATCCCATACATTTTTAAATACTGCTGCATCCGGTTTAGTGGGCGCTTATTTTGCTGATATTGCCTATAATGCGTATGGAAACGAGCAAAAAACACCAGAGCAACAAGCGAAAGAGACTCTTTTTGCTGCCGCTGCAGTTGCTACTCTAATAGGAGGCTCGATTGGCAGTACTCTTGGATATAAGGCAGATACAACACTTGCACCAAAAGGTGTTGCAAACCTAGCTAATAGTTTTGTGCCTGAAACAAGCGTCTCAACTCCTATAGTTAAATCTATAGCAGCAGCTGATATTGATGAAGCTAAAAGATTGAATAAAGAAATCGGCAAATTAAGAAGTGAAGTAAGAAAATATGATGTTACGATCAAAGAATTAAATAGCAAGATGATAGAACTTATTGATTTTGAAGATCCTATCGAAGCTCAGATTGCCGAAATTAAAGGTTGGTTAGGCTCTCGATTATTTGAGACAAAAATGAATAGGCTTGAAAGAAGCGATTTGGTTAAAGACATTCAAAGAGTTTTTGATGGTCTAAAAATACCTAATCCAAGAACAGAGCTTCGAGCAAATCCTGTGCGTTACTTGAACGCTTTTATCATGAAGGGTGGTTTCATTGATCGAGCAGATGACAAGTTTGATGCTGAAAAAACAGAAACAGTGGGTCTTAAAAAACAAGCTTTAAAAGATATTGACAAGCTCCGAGATGACCTTAAAGCTCTTACTCACTAAGATCTATATAACTTATATTTTAAAAGCCAGTATTAAAAATGCTGGCTTTTTTTATGCTCAAATTTAGTTAATATCTATAAAATTGAAAAAAAACACTTTTTAAAAAGTAGTTTTTTCGCTACCCTACTGATTTTAACCTTAAAAAGTGGGATAAATGAACATAAAAAGTGAAAGACTCAAAAAGCTAGAAATAGAACTAACTGATTTAGAAAAATGGTTAGATTTAGGATTGGTACCTAAAAAAGATATTGAAAAGCACAAAGAAGAGATCTGCTCTATCAAACAAAAAATTGAAGAAGAAAAAGAAAGACTACGTTTCATGAAAGAGACCGGTGATATGCAAGACTATGTAGCTCCAAAAAAATCCCCTATTAAGCAAGTCTATCCAGAACCTCAAACTATGCCAGATATGGATGTTGGAGCTGAAACAGATGCAGATTTAGAAGAGACTCAGACTTTTGAAGCAGATACAGAGCAAGAAGATGTGACAGAAGTTGCAACTATTGTAGAAGAAGAAGAGGAAGATCCTTTTTCTGATAGAAATCGTTGGAAAAGAGGAATTTTAGAAGATCCTGATGCCGATAACTGGTAAAAATCTATTAAGTTTATATTTTCATATACCATTTTGTAAAAAAAAATGTCCATATTGTCATTTTTATTCAATTTACCATACAAATAGAGATGAAAACGACTATCTTGAGGCTATTGAGCATCATTTAGATATTAATAAAAATATTTTAAAAAATAGCACTATTGGATCGATCTATTTTGGAGGAGGCACACCTTCTTTACTAGATATTAAAACTATTGAATCGATACTAAATAAAATCTCATATTCATCTGGTATAGAAATTACACTAGAGGCTAATCCTGATGATTTAAAAAATGGAAAAGAAAAAATTAAAGATCTAAAAAAAATAGGTATAAATAGAATTAGCTTAGGCGCTCAAACATTTGATGATAATCTTTTAAAAATTCTAGGAAGGGACCATAGTTCTAAAGAGGCAATCAAAGCCATTTTTAATATTCATGATAATGGGATTGAAAATATCTCGATAGATTTAATGTATGATATAATGGGGCAAGATCTTTCATCTTGGATGAAAACTTTAAGTGAAGTTAAAAAACTACCTATCCGGCATATATCTTTATATAACTTAACCTTTGAAGAAAAAACCCCATTTTATAAAAAAAGAGAAAAGTTATCTAAAGATTTACCGAGTGAAAAAGAATCTATTACTTTTTTGAACAGAGCAGTTATAGAGTTTGAAAAGCTTGGACTTAAAAGATATGAGATATCAGCCTTTGCCAAAAAAGGATTTGAATCTTTTCATAATCTTGGTTATTGGCAAGGGAGAGATTTTTTAGGATTTGGACCGTCTGCTTTTAGTTACTTTGAAAAAAGAAGATTTCAAAATATCTCAAACTTTAAAAAATATTGCTCTTCTTTTAAAAACAACGCCTCTTTTATAGGCTTTGAAGAAAAACTTAAAAGATCTGATAGTATTTTAGAGCTTTTAGCTATTAGCTTAAGAGTTGCATCTGGGGTTGATATTTTTGAGTTTGAGAAAAAAAATGGTAAAATCCCAATTACGACTTTAGATATTTTAAAAAAATCAGATTTCGTTGATTTTGATAAAAATAAGATTTTTTTAAATAAAAAAGGTTTTTTATTTTATGATAGTTTAGCTTCCATGATTATCTGAGGAAAAAAGAAAAATAGCTGGATTTTTACCAATAATTAGTTTTTGCTTTTGCCAAAAAGATACTTTTTGAGTTATTACCTTTTCATCTTTAGAGCTCAGATTTATAGCAATAGATAAAAGGGTATTTTTATTTAAGCTCTTTTTTAAAATATTTAAGAGCTTATCAGATCTATAAGGAGCTTCAATAAATATTTGAGTTTGCTTTTGTTTTAAAGATTCAGATTCTAAAAATTTAATTTTTTGAATTAGCTGATTTTCATCTCTTGGAAGATAGCCCTGAAAAGCAAATTTCTGTCCATTTAAACCTGAGAGCATCAAAGCTAAAAAAATAGATGAGGGGCCTGTAAGAGCTTTAACTTCGATATTACTTTGATGAGAGAGGAAAACCAGCTTAGAGCCTGGATCTGCTATACATGGCAATCCTGCATCAGAGATAAGGCCAAAGTTTTCATTTTTAATTAGATTTAATAAAACCTTAATCTCATCCGATGTAGTATGCTCGTTTAAAAGTCTAATTTTTATTTTCTGCATCTTTTCTCTATCGATAAATCTTAAAAGATACCTTCTCGCATTTTTTTCATTTTCAGCAATGAGCCCATCTAAAGATAAGATTATATCTTTTAGATCTTTTGGAAAATATAGATCTATACTTGCGCTATCATCTATTAGATTAGGTAGTAGAATTAATGTCATAAGTTGATAAATATAAAAGTTTAGTTTTTAAAAGGTCTAGAAGATAAGAAAAATCAAAGCTAACAGTTTTAGAGAGAAGATCAATTTCAAAAAGATCTTTAATAGCTTGTTTATAAAAAGTAGTTTTATAAAAAGCTGCTATCTCTTTTTTCTTCTCTAATGCTTTGGGGTATATCTTTGGAAAATACCCACTAATATCTTGAGTTTTTTTATTTTCTAATAAAGATGCTATTTTGTAACCCAATTGCAATTGATATCTTATTGCAGCAAGTAAAAGATGAAAATAACTAGCATCAATAGAGATGCTATCGAAATTTATTTTACCCCAAACAATTTCTTCAGCTTTTTGCCAAACAGTATCTGTAATATTTATTGGACAAATACTATGAATATCTGCAAGTTCAATAGAGAGTTTATTGCCCACATAGGTGATAAGCTTATCTATTTCTTGCTCTAAAATCGCTAGATCTAAACCGACCTTTTCTAAAAGAGCTTCAATCACAATGGAAGATATATTTTTTTTAGCCCTATTGCATTTTTCCACTAAAAAATTTACTAGTCTTTTTTCCTTTTCCCAAATTTTTTCGGTTGTTAAATCAAAGACTATCCCTTTCTTATCAACCGTTGCATACAAAGCTGATATCTGAGTTTTGCTCAAGGAGCCAATAATTAGATTAACATCATTGTTTTTTACAAATTCATTTAAATTTAAAATATCTTGTTTTGCAAGATTTGCTAAATCATCAATAAGTACTAATGGCTCCCCTCCTAAAAGAGAAGGACTTTGAAAAGTATTTATTATATCGGATAATTTAAAATCTTTTGAAAATTTCGATAAATTAAATTTTTTTGTATTAATTTTTTTTAAAATATAACTAAAGATTTTTTCTTTTTCATAAACATTCGGGACGACAACTAGATATGTAGTTATTTTAGTAGAAGAACTACTTTCAAAATGTTTTTTTAATAAATGAATATTTAAATATCTCATAAAAAACTACGTTAGAAAATAGAGCACAAAAAATCAAGAAAATTGATTGACTTAGATCATCAAATTAGATAACTTATCAGCAATTGGAGTTAAAAAATGTTTAGAAAATTTTTAAAGAAAACTAAAAAAAAACCAAAAGCTACATCAAAACCTAAAAAAGCAACAAAAAAAGCAACAAAAAAAGCTATTAAAAAGCCTTTGAAAGCCGTTAAAAAAGTTACGAAAAAAACCCAAAAGGTTGTTTCTCTTCGAACTATTTTAAATGATAAAATACTAACAGCTGAAGGCTGGCTTAGAAGACAAAAAAAATCCATCTAACCTTATTTTTTCTTGTTATAAATTAAAAAATAAGTTATCTATCTTTGGATTAAAATTTTAAACAAAAATATTAAGAGGTTTATTATGACAAAACCAGTCACTTCGCAAATAAGTCCATCATATACAAAAGCTGTTACCAACTTTTGGCAAGAAGAAAAATCACCTGTTATGAAAATAATTAAATTTGTTGGCTCTCTTTTTGCCTATCTATTTGCTCTACCTTTAGATGGTGTTACACAAATCGGACAAATGCTAAGTAAAAAAGTTGAAAAACCAACTGATAAAACTTGGGGTGAAAAGATTAAGAATTTTGCTTCAAATCATTGGGGTAAAGCTTTATCAGCTGTATTACTCACTTTATCACCAGCAATAGCAACCGTCCTTGTAGGGGCTGCTTATGCCGTTTATGACAATATCTCAATCTCAGGTGTAACTAGCTTATTTAGCAAAACACCGGCAAAAGACCCACTTCTAATAGATGATTTTCCGGATATTTTAAAACCCAAGGGACCTGCCCCTGAGCCTATCTTTGCTGATTTAGGAAAGAATCCAGAAGAAGTAAAAATTATACAAGTAAAACAAAACGCAACCAATAGCTCATCAGGTAGTCTTTTCAAAAAACTCTTTGGCCCAAGTAAAAAAACTTAGCCTCTGATTTAAAATATTTTGATACGCGATCACATAGATCGCGTTTTTTATTTCTTAAATAAAATTCTTTACGATTAAATTAATCTTTAACGTTTTCTATAGATTTATTTATCTTTTAAAACTTAACTTAATTAAGTAATAAATTATTAATTATTACTTTTTTGTTAACAAAAAGATAAAAAATACCATAATTTATTTTTTTTATCTATTTTTGATCAGACTTTCTTGAAGTTTATAGTTAACATTGTTATGATTTAGCATCTTTAAAAAATAATTAGGATCTAATGTTAAATATAGACCTTAGAGGGAAAAAAGCTTTTATAGTCGGTATCGCTGATGATATGGGATTTGGATTTCCTATTGCAAAAGCTTTAGCTGAAGCTGGGGCTGAAATAATTATTGGTACTTGGACTCCTCTTGTTAACATTTTTGAGACCTCTTGGAAAAATAAAAAGTTTGATGAATCTCGAAAACTAAATGATGGGTCTCTTTTCAATTATATTAAGTTATATGCCATCGATGCTGCTTTTGATACTCCTGATGATGTCCCAAATGAAATTAAAGAAAATAAAAGATACAAAAATCAAGAAGGCTATACTATCTCTGAGGTTGCTCAAAAAATAAAAAATGATTTTGGTCAAATAGATATTTTAGTGCACTCACTTGCAAATTCTCCTGAAATTACAAAACCTTTAATTGAAACTTCTAGGAAAGGATATCTATCAGCGATTAGCGCTTCAGCTTATTCATTTGTATCACTAATTGCTCATTTTGGAAAGATAATGAAAGAAAATGGTGCTGCCCTCGCTTTAACCTATCTTGCCTCAACCAGAGTGATTCCTGGCTACGGCGGAGGGATGAGTTCGGCTAAAGCTGCACTTGAAAGTGATATGAGGACACTCTCTTTTGAAGCCTTTGAAAAATACAAAATAAGACTTAACTGCATATCAGCCGGTCCTTTGAAAAGTAGGGCCGCTAAAGCTATTGGAATGATTGAGGATATGATTAAATATTCAAAAGCAAATGCACCATTAAAAAAAGAATTATATGCAAAAGAAGTGGCTAATGCAGCCGCGTTTTTACTATCTGATCTTGCCTCCGCAATAACAGGTGAAACTCTCTTTGTTGACAACGGTCTTCATGCGATGGGAATGGCAATTGATAGTAAATCTTTTAACGAAGTGTAAAAAAATCACATTAATTTAAGGTTTTTTAAAAAAAACCTTGAGAAAATATTAGGAAATAGGGTATCTATTTTCCATTAAATTTTTTAAAGCCTAAAAAACAAGAGGTAAAATTATGGCATCAAACGTACAACCAAATCAAGGGCCAAGCCAAACATACCGTGCTCAATTAACAAATTACTGGAATAACAAAGACAATAGCACTTTCATGAAAGTAGCTAAATTTGTTCTTTCAATTCCTTTATATCCATTTGCATTAATTGGGGATGTAATAAGAGCAGCTGGTCAATTGGTATTTGGAAAAAAAGAAGAACCAGTTAACTTAACTTGGTTTCAAAAATTCAAAAACCATGCGGTAGACGCAAAAGATTGGACAGTAAAATTCGGTTCTGATAACAAGAAAGGATTGATGATAGCAGGAGCAGCTATTGTAGCTGGTGGAATTGGTTACAAATATAACGTCCATTCATATCTTGGAAATGGACTTGCAAGCGGTTTTAGAAGCATAGCACCTGTAAGATTTGGTGGAAATGCTCCAGCAGCAACTGACGTTATAGTTGATGCTCTTAAAGCTGATGCTACTGAAGTTTAATTGATACTGAACTATCTATATTTAAAAAAGTCTATGGTTTAAAGCCATAGACTTTTTTTTATCTCTTATTTTTTAAAAACAAAAATTGTATACTTAAGTTTGAAAAAAAGCGGATAAATTATGAAAAAGTTTTTCTTAGTAATATTTTTATGTTTTTCTTTTACTGGATTTAAGTTTCAAGTTTTAGCAGAAGATGAGCTCACAGTTGAGAATTTTTTGACACAAACAGATGAAGAGATTTATCCTTCTGTTGCAGGGACTGAATATAAGCCGGCTTTTTTCAAAATGCTTTTAATTTTAATAGCTCTAATTTCTTTAATCTTTTTAACTTTTTGGATATTTAAAAGAATGATGCGCATGAGAGTGCAGCAAGCAAACATGACAAAAAACATTAAAGTTTTAGAAAAGCGAGTAATAAGTCCAAAATCGATGTTATATTTAGTAGAGATTGAGGGTAAGAGGGTTTTAATTTCAGAATCCAATTTAGAAGTCAGAAAAATTAAAGACTTAGATTAATTTGTCACATTTTTGAAACTACGGACATTTTTATCTTTAAGAGAGCCAATTGGTTGAAAGCAAGGGGCGATATAAAAAGCGATATACTGTTTTTTGTAGTACAAGATATCAATTACAGATTGCCAAAGAGATTTTTTTGTCACTTCTTTAGTTTTTTTAAAATCAAATCTAACATTCATATTGTAGTTCCAACTTTTCTCAATTTTAGCAATCACTCTTCTTGTTTGATTAGGAAAGAGAAGACTAAAGGGACAGGCAAGTTGCAAGGCTAGGGCATAAAAAGGCGCTCTAACGATACAAATAATATCTTCTATTAGATATTTAACTAAATCGATACGAGATATCAGATAGGTTTCACACATTTTTATAATTTTATTTTGACTTAAGTCTCTTGCCATATCGATAGTGCTATCGACATTTACTTTTATAAAATCAAATCCCATTTGAACAACATTAAAGCTCATTTTAAATATAAGGACTATTGGGTTAGCGCAAAAGATAAAAAGGGTCTTTCTAGCTATTTCAAACATGGAAAGCTTTCTATAGCGCTCTAAAGAGTTTTTATCGATAACTTCAATATTTTTAATGAGCTTATTATTTTTGAATCTATAAACAATTTTTTCTTCAAATTTTGTAAAAATGTTTAGAGTTGGAAAAATATTCATTCGTCTTCAAATTTTTTAGAATTTAAAATTTCAGAAAGTATAAAAACATTTTTTAAAGATTGTTCATTTGATAAAAGATTAAAAAAGCTATTTTTTGTATCTTTTTCATCTGATAAATCTTCATTTACTAAAGTATCATCATCTAGCATAGTTTTACTTTTTTGTTTTAGCGATAAAATCTCGCATGGTTGTATCGGCTTGAATGTTTTTCATTTTTAAATAATCTAAAATGCCTAGATTGCCATTTTCAAAGGCTTTAGCCATAGCAAGAGGCAGTTTACTTTCAGCGTCTCTAATCTTTGCTGTATTTTCTTGTTCTAAAGCCACCGCCATTGCTCGTCTCTCTTCTGCTTTAGCCCGAGCCACTTTAACATTAGCCTCTGCACCTTCAACTTCTAATCTAGCCCCAACGTTATCCCCTATTGTGATATCAGCAATATCGATTGATAAAATTTCATAAGAAGTTCCAGCATCTAAACCTGTTGCCAAAACTGTTTTTGATATGTTGTGTGGAGATTCTAAAACTATTTGATGATTTTTAGCAGAACCTATAGTACTGACGATACCTTCCCCTACTCTAGCGATAATGGTCTCTTCTGTAGCTCCTCCAACGAGTTGTGAAATATTTGTTCTAACAGTTACTCTAGCTCTACATTTAAGCTCTATCCCATTTCCAGCAACAGCTGAGATATACTCTCCATTGGGAGGGCAATCAATAACTTTTGGATGCACAGATGTTTTTACAGCTTCGAAAAGATCACGACCTGCCAAATCGATGGCAGTGGCTTGCTTCCAATCTAAATTAATATTAGCTTTATCAGCGGCTATCATCGCTTTTACAATATCAGAGACTTTGCCACCTGCTAAATAGTGAGTTTCTAAATCAGAGGTTGTGATCTCTTTTAAACCAGCTTTGAAAGCAATAATTCTTGCATTAACAATTAGGTTTGGAGGAATTTTTCTAAAACTCATTCCGATGATATTAAAAAAAGGGATTGGAATGCCTGATACATAAGCTTGAAACCAGAGTTTGACATATTTTGAAATTATGGTTAATCCAATAAAAACAAAAAATCCTGCAACTAAAAAGACCATAGTATAAGTTACTGTAAAATCAATATTTGCTATATTCATATTTTTATCCTTTTTTGAGCGATTAGTTCTTTAACAATTAATGTAGCACCTTCTCCGGCTATTACTTTTATTTTCTTGCCTCTTTCGATGTAGTTCTCTTTTGAGATTGCTGGATAGTATTTATCGTTGATATAGATTTTGCCGCTAGGTCTCAAATCGGTAGAAGAAAGCCCTATTTGACCTATTAGATCTTTTTTAAAAGCGGCGGCTTTATAACCGGCTTGATCAGATTGCAGAAAAATATGTTTATTAGCTCTTAGTTTCTTCAAAGCTACTTTTATAACAACTAGCACAAAACTCAGCAAAAAGACGGTATATAATACAAAATAAAAAAGTTTTGTTTTTCCAACTATCAATAAAAAAAGAGAGCTTAAAAGAAGAAGAGTTCCACCAATAGCAAATATAGCGCCGGGCAGAAAAAATTCTAGGTAGATCAAGGCAAGTCCCAAAAGGGCTAAAATTGTTGCAACAAACATATTTTTATCTTAGGTGTTTTTTTTCTTCTATTATTATAATCTAGAAAATATAAAAGACAAATCTTTTAGATAAAAATAATCGTTGACGATCTTTTGATCATCAAGCAAAATTTTAAAAAAGGCAACTACTTAAATAGATGACATTTTTAAAAAAAATTATCTTACTTCTTTTTTTTGTTCCCATCTATGTATTTAGTTTAAATTATGATGTAAAATTTGTGGGTTTAAAAGATGTAGAGACTTTAAATGCTATAAAAAGAGTATCTAATTTAGTCATTTTACAAAAAAGAGCTCCTAAAACCATAAACGCTTTAAGGTTTAGGGCCAATAGTGACAAAGAGCAGATGCTCAAAATCTTAGAGTTTTTTGGTTTTTATGATGCTAAGATCAATCTAGATTTAGAAGAAAAAAATGATATTATCCAAGTTACAATTTTCATCTCACCAGGCCCGCGCTACACTTTAAAAGAAGTTAATATTTTTAGTGATTGCTCTGAAAAAAAAGAGTTAGATGTTTGTGATATTTCATTGAAAAGTTTAGATCTTAAGATAAATAGTCCACTAATTACTCAAGATATTTTAAATGCGCAAGATAAACTAATTTTTTTACTATCTGGTTGTGGTTATCCACTTGCTACAGTTGAAAAAAGGGAAGTTAAAATTGATCTTAGCCATAAAAATGCTATAGCCGAGTGGTGTTTAGATACAGGGCCTTTTTGCAAGTTTGGTGCTTTAAAAATAAATGGGCTTACGAATATCGATAGAAGCTTTGTAGATAAAAAAATCAGATGGAACCTCGGCGACACTTATGACGTTACCAAAGTTATGGAGACTCAACAAAACCTTTTAAAGACCAATCTTTTTACCTCTGTGGCGATTGTACACTCAGATGATATCAATGAGATGAGTGAGCTTGGGATCAATTTAAAGGTTGTTGAAGCTCTACACAAATATATTACTGCAGGGATTAGCTATGCTACGATCGATGGTTTTGGGGTGTCATTTGGTTGGGCTAATAGAAATTTTAGATCTTTAGGCGAGATGCTAGCGATCGATGCGAATGTTGCTCAAAGGCTCCTTTTAGGAGTTGCAACATATAAAAAACCAGATTTTTTAAAAGTTGATCAAGATTATGTGCTTAGGCTTGAAGGGACTCGCGAGAAAATACCGAGTGTTTACTTAGATTTTAATTATTCGATGATAAGTCGAATAGATACCCGTTTTTCAAAAAAGATCGAGACTTCTATTGGATTTAAGATGGAATATGATGAAATTACTCAAAGCGCAAACAATGGCAATTTTTTTCTTTTAAGCCTCCCCTTTTACTTAAAGAATTCAACTGCTAATAATTTATTGAACCCGACGAAAGGCTATACATTTATCTACAGAGCGGTTCCGTATAAGAATGTTATTAATTCGGCTAAATATTTTTTTAAACAAAAACTTACTTATAATTTATATATACCAATTGGAAGTAATAGGACATTGGTATTAGCATCTAGATTGCAACTAGGTTCTGTAATGGGGGCCAATGTTTTTGATGTGCCGATGAGTAAACTATTTTTAGGTGGATCGGATGATGATCTTAGAGGATACAAATATAGGACAGTGAGTCCTCTAAATTCTGAGAATGAACCGATAGGTGGTAGATCGACTATTTACTATACATTTGAGCCAAGATTTAGAATGACTCAAAAGATTGGGTTTGTACCTTTTTTAGATCTGGGGGTAATCTCTTTAAAGGAATACCCACAGGTTAATCAAAAATGGTTTAAATCAGTTGGAGCTGGCCTTAGATATTTTTCTTTTTTCGGGCCTATTAGAATAGATGTTGGAGTCCCTCTAGATCGAAGAAAAGGTATTGATTCAAGATATAAAATTTACGTTAATATAGGGCAGACATTTTGATGAAAAAAAACAAAAATAAACATAAAAAATATCATTTTATAATTTGGTCAATAGTTACTATCTTTATAGCTATTTTAATATTTTTTGCAGCTCTTCAAACGCCCCAAGTAAAAGAGAGAATAAAATCGAGCTTAATTACATATGCAAAGAAGAATAACATTGAGTTAAAAATTGAAAAAATATCAGGCTCTTTACCCTTTGAATATAATCTTAAAAATGTCTCACTTCAAACAAAAGATCAAAAAATTGATATTCAGGATGTTGTTTTTAGATTGCGTCTTTTATCTCTTATTAAAAAGGAGCTTAACTTTTCTCTATTTTATGCCAATGAGATAAAGATTAAAGATTTGAAAGATCAAAAAACTCAAAGATTAAAAAATTTTGATTCAACAAATTGGATCTCTTATCCGATAGCTTTAAATTTTAATAATCTAAAACTCAATAACTTTCATCTCTCTTATAAAGGGGCTCCTTTAACTTTGAATATCCAAGGAAAAGCAAAATACTATAAGTTTGGAAGAAAAATTAAAAGCGTTCTAAAAATAAAAAGATCTGATGTAAAACAATCATATTTAGATATTGCCATTAGAGCTTACAAAAAAAATAGACTTCTCAAATCAAAAGCTTATCTAAGCATTGCTAGCGCTGAAGCATTGGATCCTTTCTACCTACAAGACCTCGATTTTGCATTTGATTTGAACCTCGATTTAGAGGCTAATATAGATAGCTTATTTAAAGGTGAGAAAAATTATTTTGCAAAGGCAAATGGCAATATTTTTAAAATACAAAATAGGCAAACTAAAAAACCTTATCTTTTACTAGATATCCCATCTGAATTCTCTTTTGATATTGCTACTTTTAAAACCGACTTAAAGATTTCAAAAGGTTTTTTAAAAAATGATATTTTTAGAGCTTATTTCGATGGGACCCTCAAAAATGATTTAAGCTTTGAAAAATCCAATCTAATTCTTCGAGTAGATGAGCTTACAAAAATAAATACCAATCTTTATGGATCTCTTATTGCGAAATCTACCTTAGATAAGAAAGAATTTTTAACTGAGTTTAATTTTAAAGATTTGAGAATCAAGGATATTCATCTGATTGATCTTAAAGGAAATATTAAAGGCTCATATGTTGACAATATACTTATTGGTAAACTTCAATCTGATGGTTTTGCACTGAATCAAGGTTTTAATATTTTAAGTGATATAAAATATGAGACCTCACTATTAAATTTTTCAAATTTTCAAATTTTCTCCCCTTCTTCAAAGTTATTTTCTAATTTCAAAATAACCCCTAATTTCAAAATTTTAGGAAATGGAAAAATTCATTTTTCAGATTTTTCTCAAATCCAAGTATTATTTCCAACTTTAGATATTGATGGGGCGTCTGATGTTAATTTTACCTTTAATCAAAAAATTGACGAAAATGATAAGTCATTTCAAAATATAAATTTTGAAATTTTTTCTCAAAACTACCATTTCAAAAATGTTTATGGAAGATTTTTAGATATCAATCTAGATGTTGATGATCC
>JAAKFJ010000031.1 GCA_011064745.1 Candidatus Anoxychlamydiales bacterium
CCTCTCCTATCCAAGGTTGAGGCTTAAAAATAAAAATATGTTTACAATTCAAAACATAAATCTCCTGCTATAGATACTTTGTAATATCCCAAGAGATGCCATAGTTGTCAAGACTGAATTTCCACCATAGGAAATTAATATTAACGGCACTCCTGAAATAGGCAAAAAGCCACACATCATCGCTATATTTACTATAATATGCATTGCTAAATAAACAGCAAGCCCTGATGCTAATAATCTTCCATAATAATCTTTAGCTTTTGAGACAACTTGAAAACTTATATGGATAAGAAGGTAAAAAATACCTAAAAGAAAAATTAGTCCTATGAAGCCAAATTCTTCTCCAAAAGAGGCAAAAACAGAATCTGTATGAGCCGCAGGCAGCCATTTTTGGGATGAAAACTCACTTTTTTTCCATCCGCTACCGCTAACCCCTCCAATTGCTATAGCGCTTTGAGATGCCTTTTGATGATAGGTATCTGGATCAAATCTTTGATATTGGTACTCTTTTAAAACTTTAGTAAAAAGAGGTTTCATCTTCTCATGAGACAAGACTTTGGAAAAAATTAATCCGACAAATATTACTGTAACAAGACTTAAGATTGTCATGGTCATGACAAATTTATTATTAGCTCCCCCAAAATAGCACATGGTCAAAGTTATTGGAAAGAGAACTAAAGCAGTTCCTAGATCTGGCTGTTTTAAAATAAGGAAAAAAGGGATCGCAACAATTACTATTAAAATAAGACTTGTACTTGACTTGTTCATTTGGGATTTTTGTTTTTCTAAAAACCAGCCTAAAGTAAAAACAACGATTAATTTGGCATACTCTGAGGGTTGAATATTCATACCGATAAAAGGAACCTTATACCATCTATGCACAGATTGAATTGGGGATGCGAAATACAGACCAAGAAGAAGTAAAATCATTAAAAGATAAAGCCCCCAAGTCCACTGATAAAACCTTCGATAATCAAAACCTGCAAAAAACAAAAAAACCGCCCAGCCTAAAACAAACCATTGAATTTGATTTTTTACATATCTGGTAAAAAATATATCACTACTTGATTCTGCAGTCATTGAAGAGATGACAAGAAGCGATATTCCCATCAAGAAAAGGATGATTAGAATCTGTTTTAAATCTACTTTTGTTAGATATCTATGGTCCCACATATTTAAAATATTATAGCATCTTAAGATTTTTTTTTTTAATATATTTAACTTTAACAAAAAAGAGTTTTAATATGCATATCGATGATATCTTTTTAGAAAGTGTAGATTCAACACAAAATTTTGCTAAACAAAATTTTCAACAATTTGATAAATCAAAAATCACTTGTATTAGTGCTGAGGAGCAAACAAAAGGCAAAGGTAGATTTAATAGATCTTGGCTCTCTTCTAAAAAAGATAACTTAAATATTACTTTTTACTTTCAGTTAAAAGCGGACTGTCTTCATTTGACTAGCATTGCTCATATATTAGCTCTTAGCTTTATCAAAGTTTTAAGAGACAAAAATTTAGATGTTAAAATAAAATGGCCAAATGATGTGATGCTTTTAGAAAAAAAACTAGCTGGTATGCTTTGTGAAATTGAGATAAAAAATAACATAGCTGATGTTTTTTTAGGCATCGGTATCAACGTTAATAATGATCAAGAATTTATAGATAAAATAGATCAAAAGGCAACATCTTTAAAAATTGAGACAAAAAAAGATTGGGACAAAAAAAAGATTTTAGAAAAATTAAAAATTAATTTTTCTAAAAACTTAGATCTTTTTAAAGAAAAAGGCTTTTTACCTTTCCATGAAAAATTTGAAAATCTACTTTTATATGTTGGTGATAAAATCACCTTTTTTGATGGAAAAAAAGAATATAAAGGAGTCTTGCACTCAATTAACGCAGAAGGATGCTTAAACTTATATCTTCCAAATGGTGAAATCAAATGTTTTGCCGCAGGCGATATTTTAAAATAAATGAAAAATAAATATTTTTTAAACTCTCTTTTTTATGCACTTATCGCCTCTATTGGTGGTTTTTTGTTTGGTTATCATACAGCCGCGATATCAGGGGCCTTAATATTTATTACCAAAGACTTTAACCTTTCAACTTTTGGACAAGAATTTTTAGTCAGCTTAATTTTATTAGGAGCTCTTTTTGGCTCTTGGTTTGGTGGTATTATCTCAGATAAAATAGGCAGAAAAAAAACTTTTTTTTTATCGATTATCATTCTATTTATCGGAACATTTCTTTTTACAACTACCAAATCTCATTTCTTGCTTTTTTCATCTAGAGCAATAATAGGTTTTTCAATAGGTGCTTTTTCAACAGTTGTTCCTATATATATAGCTGAGGTTTCAGATCCCAAATACCGAGGAAGACTAGTCTCGATAAACCAGCTTTTTTTAGTTTTAGGAATATTATTCTCAAATATCTTTGCTTACTTTTTTACTAAAACCCAAAATTGGGAAGCTATATTTATCACAGGTCTTATCTTTGCTCTTTTAATGTTTATCTTACTTTTCTTTATTCCAGAATCCCCCAGCTTTTTAGCTAATAAAAATAGATCTGAAGAAGCCATAAACATCTTAAAAAAAGTAAGAGAAGATATTAAAAACTCAGAAGTTTTAAAAAAAATTGAGAATAAAAATTTTTCATCCGAAAAACCAAAAAAAATATCTCTTTTTGCTAAAAGCGTTAGATCAGCTTTTTTTGTAGGTATTGGAATAAATATTTTTAGACAAATCACCGGAATAAATATAGTTACCTACTACGCTCCTAAGATTTTTCAAATAGCAGGTCTTGGTGTTCCTCACATAGCCATGCTAGCAACAGCACTTGTGACCTCCATCAATATCATTGCCTCTATAGTAGGCATTTGGCTTATCGATAAAGTTGGTAGACGCCCACTTCTCATTTGGGGGATGTTTTCAATGGGTGTATTTTTATTTCTTTTAAGCCTATCTTTTTATTTTAAACCTTCATTTTTACCAATTCTTGTCATGATATCTTTAATGGGTTTTACCTCCTCTTTTGCAATCGGTATTGGTCAAGTTAGTTGGCTTATCAATGCTGAGATCTATCCCATGTCAATTAGAGGAAAAGCTGCAGGCGTGGCCACCTTTGTCAACTGGATAAGTAACTACGTAGTCGCTTTGAGTTTTTTAACTTTGTTTGGTAGTTTTGGCACCTTTCAAACCTTTTTTATGTTTGGTATAATCTGTATAATAGCTCTTATCTTCTCTATTAAAAAAGTACCAGAAACAAAAGGCAAATCTTTTTTGGAAATTCAAGAATTTTTTCAAAAATAACTTAATTAAAGAAATTAATTGTTATTATTTAGTTATTTAAACGCAAGAAAGATACATATTAAATAATATTTTATTGATTAAGTTGAAGTTTTTATTAATTTATATTAGAATATATAGCATAATCATTAATTAATGATTAAAAAAAATATTTATTTAAATAATAAGGAGATAATGAATTATGTCTAGTAGCAGACCTATATCAAATGGTTTACCTCAAACTTCAATAAGAGAAGATTTGGGCACTCAAAAGGTTACATTTGAACAAATGCTTACAAAAAAATTTGATGCAGTTAAATTATCCTTAGCTCAAATGGACAGCCGTTTATGTAACCTAAATGATCGTGTACAAAAAACTGAACAAACTCTAGTAAAATTACAACAGCTAAAGGAACACGATCGATTTTTTGCAACAGTACTGAATCCTTCTGTTTCAACATCTCAACCTCAAGGATTTTTGTTTCAACTACCTAGTTTTGATACAAGATTTGAAAGAGTCAGTAGCTCCAATATAGGAGGAAGTTTTTCATCTGCAAACCCTGAGAGGAGAGAATCTCCAGCAGCTAC
Organism: Candidatus Anoxychlamydiales bacterium; assembly: GCA_011064745.1. Classification (GTDB taxonomy): domain Bacteria; phylum Chlamydiota; class Chlamydiia; order Chlamydiales; family SM23-39; genus JAAKFJ01. The sequence goes on from JAAKFJ010000031.1 coordinate 3,873, forward strand.
TTCTACAGATAAAATGTCACTTGATTGTATTACAGATTCAGAGCAACAGCTTACAAGAGAATCATTTGATTTACTAATAGAAGTTATCAATATGATACCTGAAAATGAATGTGAAGGTAATTATATAGTTTTAAAAGCAATTAAAACACTAAAATTAATAGCAAATAATTTATCATTTAAATCACTCAATATTACAAGATTTATTGATTCCTCTTCACAATCTATTTTACATTTTACCCCCGATTCAAAAAAACTTCTTGTAGAGGCTCTTTCACATTTATCTAATAATATTATTACTCAAGAACAATTTAATAATACTTCTAGCATAACATTTTTTATAAGAGTTCTAAGCTTATTATTAAAAGAAAATTCCCTCTCAACTAACACAAAAGGAAATATTTTTTTTCTGCAGACATCTTTTACTTCTCCAAATCCAAATGATATTTTAAGAACAATAAAATTGAATCAAGAAAATACCGAAAAATCTAATGATGAACAGGCGGCTTTAGAAGTTTTACGCTCATTACATCAAGAAATTGTTCCTCCTACTCCTGGAAAAAGAAAACGGAAATAATCTTTTTGATCGATTGAAAAACCTAAAAAAAGAATTTACTTTAAATGTAATGGGCTCTCAAATGCATGATTTTAAAAGATAAAATTAAGAAAACAGAAAAAAACTATTTTTTTATCGCTTTTTGCAATCGGTATAGGTCAAGTTAGTTGGCTCATCAATGCAGAGATCTATCCCATGTCAATTAGAGGAAAAGCGGCATAGCTACTTTTGTCAACTGGACAAGCAACTATGTAGTAGCTTTAAGTTTTCTAACCCTGTTTGGTAGCTTTGGCACCTTTCAAACATTTTTTATGTTTGGACTCATTTGTGTTATAGCTATGATTTTCTCTATTAAAAAAGTGCCCGAGACCAAAGATAAATCTTTTTTGGAAATTCAAGAGTTTTTTCAAAAGTAAAACTCATCTAGTATAAAATCAAACCTTTTTATCCCAACACGTAAAAACAAATTTAATATATTTTGGTATTTTTTGTTTAAAAACTTTAGGGTTATTCCAATATATTATAGTGCATATTGCTGTAGCAAAAAAAGACATTAATGAAAATGTATACAAAACAACTGCTGCTACTTTTAAAGATGTTGAAGTGATACTCGAAGTAGCAACAATCTCTCCTATTTTAAACAGGGCAGCCGTTGTTGCAAAATAAGGTAAAGAGGCTTTAAGTGTTGATTCTTAAGAAATAGTGCTCATCTTTTGGCCTGATTTAAATGAGTAAAATTTTTATGATTATCTATGATTTCTAATGTTTACCAAGAAGAATAATCAGTATCATCTCTATCTCGTGCCAATCTAGTCATGTCCTCTGCATGATTTTTATCTTCTTGTTTAGTCTGCCATTCTTCAGACGCTTTTTTTCTGATTTCATCATCATGCAACGCCTTTGGATAATTTTTAAGAATCCATATTTTTTCATCAGCTGAAGCCTTCATACATCCTGTCAATAATGTAAATCCACCTAATAAGATGCCTGTAGGAACTGTAACTGCTACCGTAACGGGTATCGCCATTAAAGGAAACATTACCAACTTATTTATCACACATGCACCCATACCAATTTTAGAAGCTATGCTACATATTTTCTCTTTTTTTTCTAATTTTTGTAATGTTTTTTTAATTTCTTCTTCTAACCTTTTTATCTCTTGATCATTAAAACGTTGAATCTTTGCTTCAGCTTGTTTAACAGACAACTCTAATGTTTCCACTTTGTCTTGCAATGTTAACGTGTTTATATGTTGTTCTTGCATAATATTTGCTCCACTTTGAAGTACAGCTGCTAACATTTTAAAACGATCATCAGAAGGAATTGTTTTATCTGAGATTGTGCTTAAAGCACTTGTTAAGCCGCTGCTATATTCCGTAACAGCTGATGATTTTCCTGACATACTTATCTCCTTTTTATTAAAATCAAGGTATTATAAGTCAAAAATTTTATATGTCAAATTAAATAGGATTACCAGTAGAAATCTATAATAACTTCATTACCAGTTATATTATTTAAAAAATGATCAAGTAATCTTTTTTGGAAACTCAAGAACTTTTCAAAAAGTAAAAACAAGTTGAAATATAACCCTATTAATATTCAATAGTAAAATTAACCTATTATTAATATCTCCACTATTAAATAATTGTCGTAAAGACAAACTATTAACATTTTTTTTGATTCAAAGTATCGTTACCAAGAATTATCAGCATATAAATAATCAGTACTACAATGACATCTGCATTCACTTGCTCGACCTCTTCTTTCTATTTCTCTGTCTTCTGCTTCTGCTTCTTCCATTTTTATATCATGCCATTCTTTTGAAGCTTGTTCTCTGATATCGTCATCATGCAGGGCTTCAGGATAATTTTTAAGAATCCATATTTTTCCTTCTATTGATCTACATTTCTCAGTAGTTAACAATATAAAGCTAGTAGATAAACCAAAAGAAGGAACTGTGATAAATATTGAAAAAGGACAAACGCCAACAAGTGCTAGTATGGAGAAAAAGCTTGCAACCAGAGTACCCTTACTAGCATATGAAGCAACATCTGCTAACTTTCCTTTTATCTTTAATTTTTCCAATGCTATTGTGATCTCTTCTTCTAATCTTTTTCTTTCTTGATCACTAAAATGTTGAATCTCTGCTTCGGCTCTTTCAACAGTCAACTCTAATGTTTCCACTCGGTCTTGCAATGTTAACGTGTTTTTATGTTGTTCTTGCACAACATTTGCTCCACTTTGAATTACATCTGCAAGCACTTTAAAACGATCATTAATAGGAATAGTATCATCTTTGATTTCTCTTAAAGCACCTGTTAAGCCACTGCTATATTCCGTAAGAGCTGATGATTTTCCTGACATACCAATCTCCTTTTTATTAAAATCAAGGTATTGTAAGTCAAAAATTTTATATGTCAAATTAAATCAGAAATATTATAAAAAAAACATTACTCTATTGAGATTAGAAAATGATAAATTGGTAGGCAAAATTCAAAAGATTTACTTTATATTTTAGTCTTTCTTACAAATTTTTTATTTTCATATTCATAGATGATTGGTTCTCCCGTTGGAATCTCCAACTTAACAACTTCATCACCTGATAGCTTATCTAAAAACATAACGATAGATCTAAGTGAATTCCCGTGAGCTGCTATAAAAACATTTTTATTGTTATCAAGATGCGGCAAAATCTTTTCTTCAAAGTATGGAACTGTTCTTTCTGCTGTCATTTTTAAACTCTCTCCATTTGGAGGGGCTGTATCAAAACTTCTTCGCCAGATATGAACCTGTTCTTTTCCAAACTTTGCTCGCATTTCATCTTTGTTATTACCTTGGAGCTCACCGTACATTCTTTCATTTAGATGCCAAGAAAAGTAAACATCAATGATATCTTCTTTAGTTTCATCATTATAGATATTCCCCCATTTTGAGAGTCTACCTTCTTCATGTTTCACAACTAAAGTTTTAGTTGTATGGTGTTGCATCATAGCTAAAAAACCTGTTATTTGAGCTCTGATCAAGGTCGACATAAAAATAATATCTATAGGAATATCTTTAATTTTTTTTCCGCCTTTAACAGCTTCTTGCATACCCTTATCAGAGAGAGGCACATCTACCCAACCTGTAAATAGATTTTTTTTGTTCCAGACACTCTCGCCATGTCTCATTAAAATTAATTTTGCCATAAAATTACTCCTATTAAATATTTATTTATATTAGCAAATATTTTAAAAGACGCAAGTTGATTCCTTCTAACAATTGGGGTATACTATCTAGAAAAATGTAAGTGTTATATATATATGAGTCAAATGAGATTAAATAAATTTTTAGCCCATTCAGGGATAGCTTCTAGAAGAAAAGTGGAAGATCTAATTTTTTCTAAAATAGTTAAGGTCAATGGAGTTGTTGAGATTAAACCTCAAAGACTTATTGATCCTACAAAAGACAGCGTTAAGGTTAATGACAAAGTTGTAAAAGAAGAGAAAAAATACTATTTTATTTTGAATAAACCAAAAGGCTATCTTTGCTCAAATGTTAAAAAAGGCAAAGAAAAATTAGTCATCGATCTTTTTAAAGATTTTTCAGAGAGGCTCTTTACAATTGGAAGACTTGATAAAGATACAACCGGTCTTTTAATTATCACCAATGATGGTGATTTTGCAAATAAGATAATCCATCCATCAGCCAATTTAGAAAAAGAATATATAGCTAAAGTCAAAGAAAATATTACAGATACTCATCTAAAAACTATTTCAAAGGGCGCTTTTGTTGAAAACAAATTTGTCAAACCTAAAAGAGTTGTGAAGGTTAGAAAATCGACTTTGAAGATAATTGTTACAGAAGGGAAAAAACGAGAAGTTAAAACTTTTATTAAAAGAGCAAATCTAACCCTTTTGGAACTTCAAAGGGTTAGAATTGGCAAACTTAGGCTCGGCGCAGTACCTTATGGCTTCGCCAAAAAGGTGAGCTTAGAGCATCTTTCAAACAGTATCTAAATTAAGTTGTTTGAGTTTCAGCTTTTGAGCTTTTTTTACCCCAGCTGATCCAGCCATATAAGGCTAAACCAAAATAAACAGAAAATAGTGCTGCCATTGGATATATTTTCATATATATATTAAAAACTACAAAAACTGCATTTGTTATCATCCAAACGATAAAGCCAAAACGAACTTGTTTGGCATTTAAAATTGTGCCCATAATGGCAACAATTGTATTAAACCATATGAATATGTCTAGTTTGCTCATGAATACTCCTATTTATTTGATCAATTAATTCACTGCATTGATTTTCATCAAAGATTTGATTGGATTCAGCTTTAATGATATTTAACTTACCATCAAATTCTTTTTCCATCTTTTCAACAAGGTTTCTAAAATCATCTCTTATGACGACTTGATACGCTGAATCTGCTGCTCTTACGCCATCTGCAGTTATAGCGAAGCCCTCTGTTGGCTCTAAGTAAATTAGAGCATCATATTGTGTTAACCACTCAAAACAAAAAGCTTCTAATGTTTTAGTTAAGGTATTATTTCTTTTAAGATTATTTATATAGATAAATGCATCGCTAAGCGCTCTATCTGATATTGCAATCTCAAAACCTTGTGCTTCAGCTTGAAGCTCTTTTTGAAGTTGCGAGGCTACTACAAAAAGAGTTGTTTGATAAACTGTATCGGTATTTATAGGAAACGGACTTTGGCGCGCTGTTTCGTGAATAACGGTAACATTTTTATCATTCATCTTATAGTAAGTAGCAAGCTTATAAACAAGTGTTGTTTTAGCCGCTCCATGGGTTCCGAAAATTGCCACTCTTTTCATATACATCTCCTAATTTAGATCAATATTCAATTTAAAAAAATATAAAATTGATTTCAAAGTAATTCAAATGTTTTTCAAAACTTGATCTTATTTTTTCTTCTAGAAAAAATCTTATCCAGTTAGAATGATTAGAAAAAAGGATATTTTATGTTTTCAATTGCAAAATTATTTGGCAGATCACCTTTTGCACCTCTACAGAGTCATATGGATAAGGTTGCAAGTTGTGTTTTACTCCTGGAAAAACTATTTATTGCTTTAAAGGAAAAAAAATATGAAAAAATAAAAGAGATTGGAAAAGCTATTTCGAAACAAGAACATGAAGCGGATCTTACCAAAAATGATATTCGCAACCATCTTCCTAAAAGTTTATTTCTTCCAATTGATCGCGCTTCTTTTTTAGATATTTTATCTCTTCAAGACTCTTTTGCAGATAAAGCGGAGGACATAGCTGTTATGGTTTCTTTAAGAGAGTTAAAACACTTTGAAGAAATAGAGGGTTTTGAAAATTTTTATAAAAAGAATATTGAATCTTTTATGTTAGCTCACGATGTTATCAAAGAGTTCGATACACTTTTAGAATCCTCTTTTGGAGGAATAGAAGCTCAAAAAGTAAAACAGATGATAGAAGATCTCGCTTTTAAAGAGCACGAGTTAGATATTTTTGGATACCAAATTTTAAAAAAGCTTTATTCTTTAACCGATAAATTCTCTTATTCTTCATTTCACCTTTGGAATGTTATTTTAAGAGAAGTTGGTGAATTATCTAATATTGCTGAAAAATTAGGAAATCGAATTCGGACGATTTTAGAAATAAAATGATAAATCTCAAGTTTTTTGAATATTTTACTCTCTTGATTGGCCTTTATATGGCTTGGAACATCGGCGCGAATGATGTGGCCAATGCTGTCTCTACATCAGTCGGATCAAAAGCTTTAACTTTAAAAAAAGCTGTAATTATTGCGGGTATTTTTGAATTTTGTGGAGCTTATTTTTTAGGCGGTAATGTTTCAAGAACTATTCAGGCAGGCATTATTAATCCTGAAGTTTTTGCTAAAGACATAAATATTTTTATATTTGGAATGCTCTCTGCTTTACTTGCAACCAGCCTATGGTTAAATTTAGCTACTTATTTTAAGCTTCCGGTATCAACTACCCATGCTATTATCGGTGCAGTTTTAGGTTTTGGTGCAATCATTGGCGGGATGCACTCTGTGCACTGGCTTTTTGTGCTTTTAATCGCTTCTAGCTGGCTTATAACACCACTGGTTAGTGGCTTTATTGCATATTTTATATTTACTCTCTTGCAAAGAAAAATACTTTTTGCCCTGTCCCCTGTTGAAGCGACAAAAAGATTTATTCCTGTTTTAGTCTTTTTTGTATTTGCTATTTTTACAATGATCTTAATTTTTGGGAAAAGCGCTTTGAATTTGAATCTATCTTTTCAATTATCACTTTTTATCGCTATTTGCGTAGGTATAATATTTGCTATCGTTGCCTATATTTTATTAAGAAATTTCAAGGTAACATCTTGCCCGGTGGTCTATCACCATCCCAAAGAGCTCTTTTCACTTGAAAAAGCAAAAAAACATCTTTTAAGAACTCATCTAACATCCAAAGGCGAGACAAAAGATAAAACTAAAACTCTTTTAGAAGAAGTTGATGTGTTAATTGAAAAGCATAGAGAAAAAACAAAGTACAGTGAACAAACATCTGAGTATTTTAAAGTTGAAAAAGCCTTTGGATTTTTACAAATTATTAGTTTGTGTTTAGTGGCGTTTGCTCATGGCACAAACGATGTTGCTAATGCGGTCGGACCTGTTGCAGCGGTTGTTCAAACAATTGCCACTCAAAAAGTTGGTTTTGCTAATGTTATTCCTTATTGGATACTACTGCTCGGAGCTTTTGGAATAGTGATCGGTCTTGCTACTTGGGGATGGAGGGTTGTTGAAACCATCGGTCATAAGATCACAACTCTTACTCCAACCAGAGGCTTTTCGGCAGAATTTGGCGCAGCTATTACTATTTTACTCGCTTCAAAGTTTGGCTTGCCTATTTCTACTACCCATGCATTAGTTGGTGGAATTTTAGGTGTTGGATTAGCAAAAGGAATATCAGCTCTTAACCTTAGAACATTGAGAGATATTGTGCTTTCATGGGCAATTACAATCCCCTCTTGTGCAATTATAAGCATAATTATTTTCTACATCCTAAAATTAATTTTTTATTAATTTAATTTTAGAGATTTTAGTTCTTTTAAAATAAATAATCACATATATAAACAAAGTATAAAGTATAGAGCTAAGGAGATATTTTTGTGGATAAAACTCTTGATGAAAGAGTAACCGAGCTAATTCAATCTATCAAACGTTACTTGATAACTTCTATTGGAAAAGTTGAATCTATAGCTTCAACAGAAGAATTTTACTTAGCCTTTTGTTTCGCTCTTCGAGAAAGAATAATGATCAATTGGGCAGCTACGAATCATACTCATGATGAAAGAGGTTCTAGGGCAATCTATTATCTTTGTATGGAATATTTACCGGGTAAATTTTTAAGCAACAATATTACTAATCTAGGGGTAACCGATTTAACAGAAGTTGTATTAAATAAAATGGGCAGAAACTTAAAAGAGATTTTAGATATTGAATTTGATCCAGGTTTAGGAAATGGCGGTCTTGGTCGTTTAGCATCCTGTTTTTTAGATTCTTTGGCTACCCAAAAATATCCATCTTGGGCATATGGTTTGAGATATCAATATGGTATCTTCGAACAAGAATTATATAATGGCTATCAAGTTGAAAGACCTGATTGCTGGCTACTCAATCAAAATCCTTGGGAATTTAGAAAAGATATCCACGCTAAAAGTGTTAAGTTTTGTGGCAATTTAATACCAGGCGCCAACAGACATGGCGATATAGTCTATGATTTAGAAAATTTTGAAGAAGTTAGAGCGCTGCCTTATGATACCCCTATTATTGGTTATCCCGATGAAAATGGCGAGTATACAGTCTCAACTTTAAGACTTTGGTCGACGAAAGAATCTCCTAGAAACTTTGCCCTCCAAAGATATAATGCAGGTCAATTAGAACAAGCTGGTGAAAACACGTCTCTTACCGATGTTTTATATCCCAATGATAACCATGATCTAGGCAAAAAAATAAGACTTAAGCAAGAATTTTTATTGGTTTGTGCATCCATTCAAGATATTTTGCACCAACATCTTAGAGTACATGGTGATATATCGAGTTTGCCAGAAAAGGTGCAAATTCAAATAAATGATACTCATCCAACCCTTGTTATTGTAGAGCTGATTAGAAGACTTATCAAAGACTTAGATGTTTCATTTAAAGATGCTTTTGAGATGACTCAACAGATTTGTAATTTCACTAATCACACCATCATGAAAGAGGCTATGGAAGATTGGAATGAGCTGCGTTTGCAATCACTTCTTCCAAGACAACATAAGATTATTCAAAAGCTTAATCAAATGTTTTGTGATCAGATCAGAGAAAAGTATCCATCTGATGAAGAAAAAGTTAAAAGAATGTCCATTATTAGTAATGGACAGATAAAAATGGCCTATTTAGCAATTTTGGGTTCTAAAAAAATTAATGGGGTAGCCTTTTTACATACAGAAATTTTAAAACACCAAATATTTAAAGATTTTTTTGAAATGTTCCCTGAAAAATTTCTTCATATTACCAATGGAATAACCCAAAGAAGATGGCTTCTAGAGTGCAATCCCCTTTTATCTAATTTTATAGATAGAAAAATCGGGAGTAATAAATGGGTAAGAGATTTTCATGAAATTCAAAAACTAAGTCAAATTGCTGATGATAAAGAATCTTTAGATGAATTTATAAAAATCAAAAATGAGAACAAAAAGAAATTATTTCATTTTATCAAGCAAGAAGCTCCTATTCGTGATTATAAAGGTAGAATCATCGATCACTATCCTGTTTTTGAAGATGAAGAGGATGTATTAGTAGACGTTCAAGTAAAAAGAATGCATGAATACAAAAGACAATTTATGAATGCCTTGCATGCTTTAATGCTTTATAATGAAATAAAAAAAGACCCAAGCGCTCGAAAAGTTAAAAGACATATCGTTATTGGTGGAAAAGCAGCTCCAGGCTACGATATCGCAAAAAAAATTATCTTATTTATTTTTATAGTCGCAAGAAAAATTAATAATGATCCAGAAGTTAGCAAACATTTGAAAGTTGTATTAATTGAAAATTATAATGTATCCAAAGCGGAAATAATAATTCCAGCATCTGATCTTTCTGTTCAAATATCTACTGCGGGATATGAAGCCTCTGGTACCGGTAATATGAAACTCTCAATCAATGGATCTTTAACCATTGGAACTGAAGATGGTGCGAATATTGAAATGAGAGAAGCAATCGGTGATGAGTGGTGGCCATTTTCTTTTGGCTCATCCACAGAAGAGATCAAAAAATTAAAATTAGAAAAAAGTTATAGTCCTTTAAATTTTTATCTTCAACATCCTCATATCCAACGAGCCGTTGATATGTTAAAAGATGCATCACTTGTAAAAAATGAACATGAGCATAACGATATGCTCTCTTTATATAACTTGTTAATAGCTTCTGAAACACCCGATAAGTTTTTTGTTATTAAAGATTTGCTCGCTTATTATGAAACTCAAAAAAAGGTCGAAGAGTTATATGTAGACAAATATAAATGGGCAAAATTTGCTATCCATAACATCGCAGGTATGGGAAGATTTTCATCAGATGAAGTTATCAATAACTATGCTAGATCCATTTGGAATATTGAACCTTGCCCTCTCGA
>JAAKFJ010000032.1 GCA_011064745.1 Candidatus Anoxychlamydiales bacterium
TCATTATATATAAGGTCAATATCAAATTTTATTCCATGACCGATTATTAGATGATTATCGATAAATTTTAAAACATCAGGCAAAACTTCTTTTATTTTTGGTTTACCTTTTACCATATCAGTTGAAATATTATGGATATATTGGGAGGGTTTGGGAATTTCAACTTCAGGATCTATTAAAGTTGAAAAGGTATCCAAGATTTTAGTGAAAGTAAACTTTATACCGGCGATTTCTATTATTCGATCTGTCATAGGCTCTAAACCGGTGGCTTCAATATCGATACAAACAAAAACATCTTTATCTATTAAGGTCATAAGTTTATTAACTCTAGCTCTCTTTGGGTCTCAGATATGTGTTTCATTTTAATGATATGGGTTTTTAAGGGAAGTATATCTTTTATATTTTCAGCCCATTCAATAAGACAAATTCCATCTTTTGAGAAATACTCTTCAAAGCCAAAAGAGAAAAACTTATTTTTATCTTTTATTCTATAGAGATCAAAATGATAAATTGGAATTTTTAAATTATAGATGTTTAAGTAATTAAAAGTGGGGCTATTAACATTTATATTTTGAGAGGTTTTTTCTAGAGATTCAACAATCGCTTTAATAAGAGTTGTCTTTCCAGATCCTAAGCTACCAAAAAAGGCTAAAATAGAGCCTTTTTTTAATTTTTTAGAAATCTCAGAGCCTATTAAATAGGTGTCATCTAAAGATTTAGAGATTTTTTTTATTTTAGCCATTTCTCTAAATAAGGTTCAAATTCCTTAAATTTAGAAATAGCTTCAACAAAAGTTTTAATCTTATCTTCTGTTAATTGCTCTTGAATGAATTTTAAAAAGTTCTCTTCTATTTCAAAACGATTTTGATTTTGAACTTCAAAAAGTGTTAGATGTTTTACGCTGTGCTTTTTGAAATCATCGATTATCGATTTTTTGCTATTATATAGTTTGCCGCTTAAAACAGATGAGTAAACAGTTTTTGTGATCGGCTCTTTTCTTTTCGTAATGTATTTTTTAATAATTTCAGGATCTTCTGAGACATAAAATCTTTTCACTCTAACCCCGCCCCCAACTCTTTCTCTATTCTCTGGGCATTTAGATACCCAATCATAGATAGCATCTTGTGGATTTGGGTGGGTATTATCACCAAAAACTTTACCTGTGAAAGGACATATATATATTTTTTTAGTTTCACTATTCACATTTTGTTGTCCAAACTGAATCTTTATCTCAGTCTCTCTAAAGAGCTTACCCTCTTTTTCTAAGCGTTCAATGAGTTTATCTAAGCTTTGATAGATTACTTTTTCACGCGCAAATAAAACCGGTTTCAAATTAAATTTTTTCTCTACATAAAAAAGATAGGTCAAAATTAAATCTGCTTTCTTATTCTGTTTGATAAATTTTAAAATTTCTTTTTTAATATTTTCAGTAATTTGCATTTTACCCCTCTAAAGAAAAGTTTTGTTACAATATTAAATTTTAATAAGTTGCCCTTCAAATTTAATCGCTTAGCAATATTTTAGCAAGGGTTAAATATATACTAATAGAAGATATTTTAATTTATGAATAATTAATGTTGATTTTGTTAAAAAAATGTGCTAACTTATTAACTTTAATTGCAAATGAAACAGTTTATGAAAATAAAAGTTTTTTAGGGGGTCAAATGGTAATAAATATTCAAAAAAGTATTAGGCAGAAAAATATAAAAAAATATTTGAATTTTGTCTTTGAAAAGCTAGACATCGAAGGATACGATGCTGTTTATAAAGTTACAAATGAAAAAACTGATCTTCTAGCAATTATTTCGCAGCATGATTCAACTCTCGGCACTTCCCTGGGAGGGACTAGAATTGCAACTTATAATAATTTTGATGAAGCCCTAACAGACGCGCTTAGATTATCTAAAGGTATGACATATAAAGCTGCGATGGCAGAAGTAGGCCTCGGTGGTGGTAAAAGTGTAATAGTTGTAAAGGATATCAAAGATAAAAATGAAAAATTACTTAGATCATTTGGCGAAGCTGTAAATATTTTAGAAGGAAATTATATTTGTTCTGAAGATATGGGATGCTCTCCACAAGATGTGACGATTATTCGCGAAAAAACAAAATATGTCGTTGGTCTTCCTCATGAAAAAAGTTCTGGTAATCCATCTAAGTTCACGGCTTGGGGTGTTTTTCAAGGAATTTTAGCAACTCTTAAAAAGTTATATGGCTCAAAATCTATTAAGGGTAAAAAAATTGCTATTCAAGGCCTCGGTAGTGTAGCTCATTATTTAATTGAGCATCTATTTTGGCATGGAGCTGAGCTAATTATTAGTGATATAGATGAGACAAAGTTAAAAAAGTTTGCAAACGCAGCAACAATTGTTGCACCTGAAGATATTTATAAACAAGAATGTGACATTTTTGTTCCTTGTGCAATCGGAGGAATAATTAATGATGAAACGATAGATCAGCTAAAATGCAAAGCTGTTTGTGGTGCTGCAAACAATCAACTATTAGAAGAGAGACACGCAGAAGTTTTAAAGGACAAAAATATTTTGTATGCGCCGGATTTTGTAGTAAATGCAGGTGGTCTTATAAATGTTTCTTTCGAATTAGATAAGACAGGATACTGCCCAAAAAAATCTCGAGAAAAAACAGATAAAATATATACATCTTTATTAGAAATTTATAAAATAGCCGATCAAAATGATATCTCAACGAACAGAGCTGCTATAAAATTGGCGCAGTTTAAGATGAAAGCTGGGATAGGAAAAAGAAAAAGTAATTTATATTTTCATCATTAAAAAATATGATAGATGGACTTTTAATTGATTTTTTACAAAATAGACTTACTGAAGCTATTTTAAAAAGCTTTGAAGAAGAGTTATCTGTAAAGGAAGCTATAGCCGATGTTGCAAATTGTTTAGATGAAAACTTTGGTCATTATCAATGCAATAGCGCTTTAAAACTTGCTAAAATCTTAAAAGATAATCCTAAAAAAATTGCTGATAAAATTATCTCTAATCTAAAAACCATTGAAGATGGAAAGCAGATTTTTGCAAAAATAGAGATAGCAGGTCCTGGATTTATAAATTTAACGATTTCAAATACTTTTTTATCAGCTTTATTAAATAAGAATCTTTTCGATCCAAAACTGGGAGCTAAAAAAAGCAAAAACTTACAAAAAATAGTCGTTGAGTTTTCCTCCCCAAATATTGCAAAGGAGCTCCATGTTGGACATCTACGATCAACGATTATTGGAGATGCTCTCGCAAGGCTTTTTGAATTTTTAGGTCATGATGTTCTTCGTTTAAATCATGTGGGTGATTGGGGAACACAATTTGGGATGCTTATTCACTATTTAAAAACTTATCAGCCTAAAATTTTAAGTAAAGAAAAAGAAGCTAATTTAACAACTCTAACCGTTTGGTATAAAGAAGCTAAAAAACTATTTGACGAAGATCCTAATTTTAAAAAACAATCGCAACTAGAAGTTCTGAACCTTCAAGCCAAAGAAGAAACAGCTTTCAATGCTTGGCATATAATTTATGATATTTCTAGAAAAGCCTTTGATGAGATCTATTCTCTTTTAGATATCAAACTAATCGAGAGAGGGGAATCTTTTTATAATGATGATCTGCCTGTAATTGTTAAAGATTTAGAAAATAAAAAATTAATTGAAGTTTCAAATGGAGCTAAATGTGTTTTTATTGAAGGTTTTAAAAATAGAGAAGGGAATCCACTGCCTGTCATGGTTCAAAAATCCGATGGAGGATATAACTATGATACGACTGATATCGCTGGCTTTAGACAAAGATGTAATATAGAAAAAGCAAATAGAATAATAATTGTAACAGACTCAGGACAATCTCTTCATTTTCAAATGATCTATCTTCTAGTTGTTAAAGCTAAATATCTAGATCCAAATAAAACTCAATTTGATCATGTAACTTTTGGGGTAGTTTTAGGTGAAGATAAGAAAAAATTCAAAACTAGAGAAGGGGAAACTGTAAAATTAATAGATCTTTTAAATACAGCAATAGATAGAGCTAAAAAAATTCTAAAAGATAGACTTAAAAATTTAGATGAAAAGGCTATAGATGAATCGGCTAAAAATTTAGCTATGAGCGCTATTAAATATGCTGATCTATCGAATCATAGAATAAAAGATTATATGTTTTCTTATGCTAAGATGCTTTCTTTAGAAGGTAACACTGCCGCCTTTTTGTTTTATTCATATGTCAGAATCCTCTCCATTAAGAAAAAAGTCGGGGTTGATATTGAAAAGCTTTTAAAAACTGATGAAATCGATATCAAACACCCATCTGAAATATCTCTTGGTTTTCATCTACTTAGATTTGCTGAAATTTTAGAGCTTATGTCTCGTGATCTTCTGCCTAATAGATTAACCGATTATCTATATGAACTTGCCACAAGATTTAATATCTTTTTTAGAGATTGCCGGGTTGAAGGATCGCCTGAGCAAGACTCGCGTCTGATTTTATGTCATCTTACTCAAAAAGTTTTGAAAAAAGGTTTCGATATTTTAGGATTAAAACCGTTAGATCAGATGTAAGTCTTTAATAATCAATAATTAATATTATCAAAAAATATTGATATTTTTATATAATTGTATTGAATTTAATGGCAGTTTAATGGCATAATAATGGCAAGATGGTAGGTAAAAATGTTTGATCCAAAATTTCAGATTACACCTAAAATTGCAAAAACTTTGATGCAAATTGAGGCTTTAAAACATAGTCTTATTTCTCTACCTATTACTCCTAGCCTTTTAATGCATCTAAGAGAAACGGCTAAATTACTATCAACTCATTTTTCAACCATGATTGAAGGTAATAGATTAACCCAAGAGCAAGTAAATTTAACAATAAAAACTTCAAAACATTTAATCAATAGAGAAAGAGATGAAAAAGAAGTTAAGGGATATTATATTGCTTTAAAAAAAGTTGAAAG
Organism: Candidatus Anoxychlamydiales bacterium; assembly: GCA_011064745.1. Lineage (GTDB taxonomy): Bacteria > Chlamydiota > Chlamydiia > Chlamydiales > SM23-39 > JAAKFJ01. The sequence continues at coordinate 4,963 of JAAKFJ010000032.1, forward strand.
TTTTTCAAAAGAAAACTCTCAAATAAATGAAAAAGATATAAAATTATTGCATGCTTTAGTTATGGGAGGAGGAAAAAAAACAATAAAAGCTTCTCCATATCGAGATGGACAAAATGTGATTAGAGATAGTAGATCACATACAATTGTTTATTTGCCCCCTGAAGCTAAAGATGTATCAAAGTTAATGAAAGACTTAATCAATTGGGTAAAAAAATCACCTAAAGATTTGCCCATTCCAATTATTGCAGCTATTGCCCATTATCAATTTGCAACTATTCACCCCTATTATGATGGCAATGGCAGAACAGCAAGATTGTTGACAACCCTGATCATGCATATTGGTAAGTATGACTTGAAAGGGCTTTATTCATTAGACGAATATTATGCAGATAATTTATCAGCTTATTATGAGGCTTTAAATATCGGACCTTCTCATAATTATTATATGGGAAGAGAAAAAGCTGACATTTCAAAATGGATTGAATATTTTTTAGAAGGAATGGCTTATAGCTTTAATAAAATCAATATTCAAGCTAAGAAAAGTTCTAAAAAAGGATATAAAGATAAATCAACTTTATTAAATCAATTAGATATTCGCAAAAGAAAGATTTTAGCTTTTTTTCAAAAATACATAAATTTAACATCTAAAGATGTTGAAAAAATATTAAAATTACAACCTAGAACAGCTCGTGCCTTATGTAAAAAATGGAGAGATGAAAAGTTTCTTCAAATCATTGATTTATCTAAAAAAAATCGTAAATACCAACTTGGAACTAAATATAAAAAATATTTAGACTGATATTTTCTTTAATTTTAAATTTCTAATAATCAGATATTTATCTAAAAAAATGTAATTTTGTCCCTTAAAGGTTAAAAAATACGATAAAAATTAACTTGCAAGGTTAAAAATTACATCATAAAAACGAGAAAATTCATTTTTATAAAACAAGATTTTCAAGCTTTGAAAACTTTTTCAAAAGATTATCCATCTGCAAAACTATATTTTCTCTACACTGGAAAAAGAAATGAGGTGCATGAGAATATTGAAGTTCTTTCAATAGATTATGCTTTGAAAAATCTACACAAAATTATTCAATAATCTAAGTATTTATATAAATTTTTAATGGATGGCCTCTTTTTTAACTTTTGAATAACTGAGAAAAATCAATAATGTGAGCAAAGAAACGACTTTCGTCTATTTTTGGAGATACGCCATTTACATGGATAAGTACTGGTTTTATAGAATATCCCTTGGGAATAACTAATCTTTTAATTTTTTCTTTTACTTCTTCAATTGCAGAGCTAGGAATGTGATTTTTTGAAAATTTAATTTCACATATATATATGCAATTATAATATGTTTGGATCAAAAGATCTATTTGGCATCCTTGTTGTATTTTGGTTTTTCTTTGAAAAAAAGGACCTTTTTGTTGAATTTCTTCTAAAGGTATATTTAACATATTACAAAGAGGAAGAAAATTATTGAGTACTAAATTTTCAAATTGCAATCCCATAATAGAAGACCAGCTTGGAAGAGTTGTTATACTTCTTTTTTGAAAGAGAGAGTCAGAAATTTGGTTTTTATTAGGCAGGATCATTTTCAAATAGAATCTAATGTAATTATCGCTGAGACGGAAATAGCTCAAATTAGAGACTTTTCCTGTTTTAATACTCCAAAGGTGGTTACGAGTGACGAATCCTGCTTGGATGAGATCCTTCATATAGTTTACACTTGCACCACTTGGTTGAACTTCTAATATTTTATAAATCTCTGATAATGTAGCCGTTCTTTCTGCAAGAAATTTTAATATTTTACTATAAATTTCATTTCGTTTTGCAAAAAGATCATTAAAAATACGATCAAATTCATTAAATAAAATTCCTTCTCTACGAAAACAAAGGCGATGAATATTTTCTTCAGCGGTTTGTGTAGAAATAATTTCTTCTAGATAACGGGGCACCCCCCCTGTTACAGCGAGAATTTTAAAGACTTCATAATGAGAAATATTGCCCTCTTGATCTTTCCAAAATTTCTGACAGTCTGATAGAGGCATTTCTCGAATAATTAAATCTAAAGAAATTCTGCCAACAAATCCTGTATTGCTTAATATATTTTTTTCAATCCAGCTTGAAACTGAACCGCAAAGAATCAGAATAAGTTTAGGATTTTTTGAAAACCTAAGATCCCAAGCATTTTTTAATTTTCCTAAAAAATCAGGATCTTTTGATCCTATCCAAGAAATTTCATCTAAGACTATGATGACTCGATCTTTTTTGAGAGAATTGTCTAAAGTCCAAAATAAGTCTCCCCAGTCATCGGATCTAGGTAGAGGAATTTGAAGCTCTCTTTGCATTTGCCTTGCAAATTCCTCTCTTTGGCTTTTAATTGTTGTCTCTGGAGAGGGTGGTAATCCGGCAAAAAAAATGGTATGCATTCGAGAGCCAAATTCGGCTATTAATCGACTTTTCCCTATTCTTCTTCTTCCTCTTATCACAATCAAGCTAGAACTTTGCTTTTTCAAAACTGATTTGAGAGATTCAAGTTCCTTTTTTCTGCCTATAAAACGCGTCATTTTTTATCCTTTTGAAAAATTTAACTAAAGAATTCGTATTATAAAATCCCAAAAATTTAATTTTATGATATTAAAATTATAATAAAATCACATCATAAAATCAAGAAAACTTATTTTTATGATATGAAATTTACAACAAAAATATATCATAAAATCAAGAAAACTCATTTTCATGATATGAAACTAAAAGAATATTTTTTTTAAATAACTAATAATAAGAGTGTTATTCAAGATGCTCATAATAAATATATTAGAATAAAAAATATTATAAAAAACTGGTTTTAAGTGAGATAATATATTTTTAAATTAAAGATTTGCATTTTTTGTTTGGAATTTCTTGAACATATTTAGGAATCATATATCCTGACATATTTTCATTTAGATCTTTCATTAGTCTCGTGCCTTTTTTCGTTGAGACATCAAAATGAGAGGTTCCTTTTATTTTATCTAATTGATGTAAATAGTATGGGATAATGCCTATATCAATCAAAATTTCAAAAAGAGTTTTTAGAGTTTTAAAATCATCATTTATGCCTTTTAAAAGAACGCTTTGATTGAAGAGTAAAAAGTTTTGTTTTTTTAAGCTATTTATAGCTTTTTTGACATCTTTGTCAATCTCTTTTGGGTGGTTGATATGAAATACAAAAATTATTTGTTTTTTTAAATTTTTAAAAATTTTTAAAAATTCAGAACTTATAATTTTTTCAGGTTGAGCTATTATTGATCTTGTATGCAATCTTATTCTTTTTAGATGGGGAATATTATCTAATTTAGTAAGTAGTGATAAAAGATCCTGGTGACTTAAAGAGAGAGGATCTCCGCCGCTTAAAATTATCTCATCGAGGCTTTTATCCTCATTTATCAGTTTGATTTCTTGTATGAAGTTTTTGTCTCCCATCTTTTCAAAGTTATGTTTTCTAAAACAATATCTACAATGCATATGACAAGCATTTGTTGTGATTAAAAGGGCTCTATTTTTATATTTTTTTAAAAGGTTGCCCTTTTTAAAACTTTTTTCTTCGAGTGGATCAATTGAAAAGCCAATTTTTTCTTTTTCTTCCGCTATTAAGGGGACGAATTGTCTTAGAATTGGATCTGTTAGATCATTTTTTTTTATTTTTTTAGCCAATCGTATCGGAAGATATAAAGAGAATGAACTTTTAAGTAAGATCTTTTTTTTATTTTTATTATCTAGTTTTAAAAATTTAATTAATTTATTTATATCTGTAAAAGATTGTAACATTTTTTATTTTTTATAAAATTTGAAAGAATAATATTATATAAATATTAAGTAAAAATCAAACTAACAGCTCTTTTTGGGATTTTTCTTTTAAAATAGATTTTTCAGAAACTTTTTTTATATCAGCGCCGAGTGATTTTAGTTTGTTTACAAGATCTTCATACCCTCGATCGACATATTCAGTATTGGTAATAGTTGTAACATCTTCGGCCAGAAGACCGGCCATTATATAAGCAAATCCTGCTCTTAGATCAGGTATAATAATGTTTTTAGCTTGCAATATTGTTGGACCTTTAACAACTAATGAATGTTTGTGATTTAAAGAGTTAAAGCGACACTTGTTGGATCCCAAGCATTGAGAGAAAAGCTCGATATCAGCGCCCATATCTTTAAGAGTTTTTGTATAGCCAAATCTATTTTCATAAACAGTTTCATGAATAACACTAGAACCTTTAGTTTGAGTGAGTAATACGGCAAAAGGTTGTTGCCAATCTGTCATAAAACCTGGATGGACATCAGTTTCAATATGCAAATTACCTTTTAGTTCTTTATCAAAAGAGAACTCAATACCATCTTTTTTGATATTGAATTTAGCCTTAACCTCTCTTAGTTTATTTAAAAAAGTAATTAGGTGTAAATGCTCAGCGCCTTCAATAAAAACTTTTCCTCTCGTTGCAATTGCTAAAAGAGCGTATGAGATGATCTCATTTCTATCAGGCAGAACATAGTGTTCAACCTCATAAAATTTATTGCTCTCTTGAATACGAATTGTTCTATCCGTATCTATCGAAATATTAGCTCCAAGCTTTTGTAAAAATAAGATAAGATCAATTATTTCAGGCTCCATAGCCGCATTTTTAATAATTGTTTTTCCTTTAGCTCTAATTGCTGCTAAAATTGTATTTTCAGTTGCGCCAACGGATGGATAAGGCAGGGTAATTAATGCGCCTTGTAAACCAAAGTGAGCTCTAGCAAAATAAGCGCCTTCTTTTTTCATATCTCTATATTCAATTGTGGCACCTAATTTTTTTAAAGAATCTATGTGAAAATTTAAAGGTCTTGAACCTAAATCATCACCACCGAGTGTGGGCACAATTATATCTTCTGAGGTTCTGCCTAAAAGAGCGCCGATCATAAGGATTGGAATTCTATTAGATCCTGAAAATCTTTGTGGAATATAAGAGTTTTTAAGTTTTTTAGTTTGTACTTCCATGATGTGTTTTTCTCGATCCCAAAAAACTTCCATCCCAATTTCTTTGCAAAGAGCTAGAGTAATTTCAACATCACCAATATTTGGAACATTATGAAATATACATTTTTTATCCGAAATTAAAGAGGCGACAAGAAGTTTGGTCATCGCATTTTTAGCGCCGGAGGCTTTTATTTTGCCTTGAAGAGAGGTACCACCTTTAATTAGAAGTTTGTCTTGGTTCATAAAAATATCCGATTTTTATCTCATTGTAGCTAAAAGAAAAGAAACTATCAAATAAGAATTTTTGTTTAGCTTTTTTTTAGCTTTCTGGCATTATTATTTACATATATGAAAAACAAACATCCAATTTATAGAACAGGCATTGGTCAAGATAGCCATAGGTTTTTATCTAACGACTCCACCAAAAGTTGTATATTAGCTGGAATAATCTTTGATGACATGCCAGGGCTTGCGGCTGATTCAGATGGCGATGTTATCTTTCATGCTATTTGCAATGCTATAACATCTATTACACACGCACCTATTTTAGCCTCTCTTGCTCAGGATCTTTGCAAAAATCAAGGTATTACAGATTCTAAAATCTATTTAGAAAAAGCTTTTGAGTCTCTAGGCTCTCAACAGATACAACATCTATCTATTACTATAGAGGCTCAAAGACCAAGAATGCAAAAAAAAATAGATCTTATGAGACAAAAAATTGCTCAAATTTTAAAACTTGGTATTTCTCAAGTAGGTATTACAGCAACCTCCGGCGATGGTTTAACAGATTTTGGTTGTGGCGATGGTATTCAAGCTTTTTGTGTTATATCGACCATTGATGGTAGTTAAAACTATTAGTTTTTTAACAAATATAAAAATCTTCAAAGATATTTTTTCAAAATAAATCAAATTTTGTTTTTAAATTTAAAATATATCTAGATAAACTGCTTTTGTATTAAAATTTATTTAATTATGACGATTCAAGCTGTTAGTAGATATAAAAGTTTATCCCCTTTTCTTTTTGATCAAGCAAAAAGCATCTATACAAATACAAAAATTTCTTTCATCAATACTTGCTATCGTGTAAATGATTATATAAAAAACGATTTTTTCAATTTCATCTCTTATACAATAATTATTGGGTCCTATTTTTTTGTTTCTTTGGAGATTGCTTCAAATTGTTTGATCACTTTTTTAATCTTTAAAGCTGTTTCTAAAGTTTTTTATTTTATTTTTTCTCCTATAAGAAAAATAAATAATGCTCCAAAGGTAAAAAGATATATCACCCAAACCCATGATAGTTTTAAGTGGCTAAAAACTTATAAATCTAAAAACCTCTCTAATAGAAAAAAAATGCTAAAACTTATTGCGGATCAAACTTTGAAAGATGTTGAGAACTTAGAAGTTAAGCATGCTTTTAGATTATCGAAAGAAGAGATAGATAAAATGAAACAAAATACGCAAATTTTGGGATCTGTTGTTAAAAATAAACATCGAGAAGAGAGATATTTTGAGATAGCTAAAGAAAAAACCACTCTAAAAGAAGAGCCTTTTTTAATGAAAGTAGAGGTTTTTGAAGGGGATAGTTATGATGTTGCTATTAGATTAAAGAATGAAAGAAGTTATGAAAAAGTTGTAGTATTAAATATGGCTAACCCAAGAGCCGGTGGTAATTTCTTACAAGGAGATGAAAGACAAGAAGAGGCTCTTTGTATGAGATCGACTCTTTTTGATTCTATTAATATTCATAAGTCAAATAAAAATAATTATAACCCTTATCTGAAAAGAAAAATGGGATGGTGGTACAAAATTCCTGAATTTGGAGTTATTTTTTCACCAAAAATTAGAGTTTTTAGAGGTAATGTAGAAGAGGGGTTTTGTTACTTTAAAAATCCAGCTGAGCTCAATGTTATTTCAGCTAGAGCCTATAAGTTAAATAACATTAGAACACCAAAAAATTACAGAGAAAATACCAAACGTAAAATTCAAATGATCTTCAATTCTGCGTTGATAAAAAATCAAGAGCTTATAGTTTTGTCAGCTTTTGGGTGTGGAGCATATAATAATGATCCGAGAGTTGTTGCAGAGATTGTAAAAGAGATCTTACAAGAAAGACCAATTTATCAAAAAAAGATGAAAATTGTCTTTGCTATTATCAGAGACTCTGCGGATAAAAAAGGTAACTTGAAGGCTTTTTCAGCTTTGCACAATTTTGTAAAATGAGTCCTAATAATTAAATATTGTTTCTCTTTGCTGGAACATTTTATCTCTGGGCAAAAGAGAAATACTAAATAAATCAATTACCAATAGCTTTTTCCAAGGCATGAGAAAAAAATAATTAAGACTGCCTCTATGCGTTTTAGCTGCTATATCCAATTTTGCGTGCAATTTTGAGGAAATTCTGAAGAAACTATAAGGCAATGGATGACTAGAGAAAGACTCTGGAATCTTAAAAATCCAGATTTAATCTCTTGAGATATTAAATTTAGTTATTGGAAAAAAGGATCTCAGTCCCTGAGATGTATATATATCGGTATTTACCCAAATTGGAAATACATATCTACCCGAGCTGTCAGTAACTATTTGAGGAACACTGCCTTGGCCAAGATTTGGAACTATTGTGGTCCAATTTTGACCAAAATCATCTGATCTAGCTACTTGAATATTCGGGCTGGCATCTTGCCAAATAGCAAAGACATATCTACCCGAGCTATCAGTAACTATTTGAGGACTAACGCCTGGGCCAAAATTTGGAACTATTGTGGTCCAAGTTTGACCAAAATTAGCTGATCTAGCTGTTTGAATATTCGGGCTATCTCGCCAAATAGCAAAGGCATATCTACCCGAGCTATCAGTAACTATTTGAGGTCTATCGCCTGTGCCTAAACTTGGAACTATTGTGGTCCAAGTTTGACCAAAATCATCTGATCTAGCTGTTTGAATATCCGTGCCATCATCCCAAATAGCAAAGACATATCTACCCGAGTTATCAGTAACTATTTGAGGATTCGGGCTTAGGGGGGAGAGTGCTGTGCCAATGATTTGTGATGTCCAAGTTTGACCAAAATCAGCTGATCTAGCTACTTTAATATTCGCGCCATCTTGCCAAGTAGCAAAGACATATTTACCCGAGCTATCAGCCACTATTTGAGGAAAACTGCCTGCACCCAAATTTGGAACTATTGTGATCCAAGTTTGACCAAAATCAGCTGATCTAGCTACTTTAATATTCGCGCCATCTTGCCAAGTAGCAAAGACATATCTACCCGAGCTATCAGTAACTATTTGAGGCTGAAAGCCTGTACCAAAAGTTGTAACTATTGTGTCCCAAGTTTGACCAAAATCGGCTGATCTAGCTGTTTGAATATTAGGAGTGCCATCTAACCAAATAGCAAAAACATATCTACCCGAGCTATCTGCTGTTATTTGAGAGGAAAAGCCTGCAGCTGAGCTAATATCTAAGGGAGTTGAAAAATTAAAATTTTCTGCAAAAAGAGACGTACTTATCAAAGTTATAAGGATTATAATATATTTACTTTTTATCAACCTCAACATAAATACTCCTTTTGATGAAAGATAAAAAAAAGTTTTACATTTCTCATTTTTTTAAATCAATTTATTTTTTTAATTTGTAGGAATAAAGTAGTTGGGCCCTAATGCTCATAAGTTAAAATGTCCTAACAAAGATTTTATTAGGAGGTTAACTTTGGAGAAGATCTTTTGTATGACACAAAAAGAGAGCTCTATTTATGATTGTATCATAAAAGAAAAGAGCATTTCTCAAATGAAAGATTCAGGTTTATTAAACATAAGCGATAGAGATTTTAGATGTTTATTAAAAGCTTACAATAAACATGGACCTT
>JAAKFJ010000033.1 GCA_011064745.1 Candidatus Anoxychlamydiales bacterium
TCTTGAGGCTTTGGTCCATCATGTTCTGGAGTAGATTTATCTTCAATAGGAGGTGGTGGTGGTGGTTTCTTCTGAAGTTCGTCCGCTATTTGCATTCGTTTTTTCTTCTCTTCTTCATTCCATTTATCTTCCATTATAAGTTCGATATCTTTTCGATTTAGAGTCTCATATTTTATAAGCATTTGAGCAATTAGCTCAACTTTGACTTTATTATCTTCGATAATTTGATGAGCTCTTTTATGAGCAGTAACTAATAGATCTCTAACCTCTTTATCGATTTGTTTAGCTGTTTCATCAGAATAAGCTCTTTCTTGATAAGCTTGTAAACCTAGGTATTGATTGCCACTACTACTTTCATCATAAGTAACAGTGCCTAAATCAGCGCTCATTCCCCATTGACAAACCATCGCTCTGGCAAGTTTAGTGCCTTGAGCTATATCTTGTTGAGCACCAGATGACATATCTTCTATAAAGAATTCTTCAGCCGCTCGACCACCCATACAGATGGCTAGTTGATCTAAAACTTCTTTCTTCCAGTAGCTGAGTCTATTTTTCTTAGGCATAAAGTGAGTAGCCCCTAGAGAAAACCCTCTAGGTATAATGGTAACTTTATCAACTGGATCTGCATTTTTAACGATAAGACCGACGATAGCATGCCCGGCTTCATGATAAGCTGTTGTTCTTTTTTCATTCTCATCCATCTCCAAGCTTCTTCTCTCTTTTCCGAATCTAACTTTATCACAAGCCTCTATGGTTTCTTGAGAGGTAACAGCTTTTCTGCATCTTCTAGCCGCAAGTAGAGCAGCTTCATTTAACATATTTTCTAAATCAGCACCGGAAGAACCTGGCGTTGATTTAGCGATATCCATAAGATTAACAGTTGGGTCGATTTTTATTTTTCGAGCATGAACCTTTAAGATCTCATATCTACCTTTAACATCCGGTAGATCTAACATTACTCTTCTATCGAACCTGCCAGGTCTTAAAAGAGCTTTATCTAAGATATCAGGTCTGTTGGTTGCCGCCATTAAAATAACCCCTTCTTTGGTATCAAAACCATCCATTTCAACGAGGAGTTGATTCAACGTTTGTTCTCTTTCATCATGGCCTCCGCCAATACCTGAACCTCTATGTCTTCCTACCGCATCGATTTCATCCATAAATATTATACAAGGAGAATTCTTTTTAGCTTGTTCGAAGAGGTCTCTAACTCGACTAGCTCCAACCCCAACGAACATTTCAACAAAATCAGAACCTGAGATAGAGAAAAAGGGTCTATCAGCTTCACCAGCTACAGCTTTTGCAACTAGAGTTTTACCAGTTCCTGGAGGACCAACTAGTAAAACCCCTTTTGGAATTCTCGCTCCAAGAATTGTAAATTTTTCAGGATCTCTTAAAAATTCAACAATCTCTTCTAACTCTTCTTTGGCCTCTTCAGCCCCGGCAACATCTTTAAAAGTAACTTTATTGGTCTCTTTTGTCAGTAGTTTTGCCGGTGATTTCCCAAAGTTCATGGCAGAAGAGCCCCCTCCCTTCATCTGACGAGAGAAGAGATAATATAGTAAAAACACAACTATAACTATTGGCAATATAGTAAAAATATAAGAGAAATAGTTAGTCGTTGGTTCTTGAGAAGTGAAAAGTTTTTCTAAAACCAAACTTCGTGGTTGATCTGGAGCTTTAATAGAAAGACCTTTATTGCCAGCAAAACTCTCCCACTCTTTTTTAGCTCCATTATACCAATGTGAAAAAGCTTCAGGATCTTGTTTTTCTAAAGATTTAGTTGAGATTTCTTTTTCATTGAAAAACCAAAAGTTTGAAGCAACTTTCCCTCTAGCATTGGTTAAAAGAGCCAAATTTTTATCAACCTGTTTTTGTAAAATATTAGATTGATCTAAAGTCTCTAAATAAGATCTAACCGATCTTAATTGTAAAAGTCGTACACCATTTTGACTTTTTAAAACATCTTGAGTAACAGTACTTAAAGTATTTATAGAAGTATTAAAAACTGCAATTCTTTGATTTAAAGATGCTTTTGAATCAATTGTTGTAAGAGATTGATGAATAGTTTTTAAATCTTTTTTTATCCCTTCTTCACCAATTCCGATATTAGCAGATCTATATAGATCAGTAATCACAATTAGATTTTTCTGCATATCAGCTGTATTTTCCCCGGTAGGATTATGCTTTATCCAAACAAATTGTTCTTTTAAGGTTTTTAGATTAACAATATCTTTTTTAGGAACTGATCTGATTGTTATAGAATTTTGTCTGTTTTCAGTATCGTAAGCTGCACCTATAATATTAAAAGAGCTCTCAGACACATCGATTCCAGCTGCATATAAAAACCATTCGGCTGATTTAACAACACTTTTTTTCTCAGCTTCTAACTCATTATTCAAAGTTTCACTTTCACTAGAGAGTTGATGTTTTTGATTTAAAAGAGTTAAATAACTAAATCTATTGATGCTATCTTGAGTTTCTTTTTCTCTAAATTTAGAGGTAAATGTCACCAAATTATCATTTTGAGCTATCTTTTTGTTGCTCTCAGGCTTCACCAAATCCAAATTAACCAAATGCTCTAATTGATGAGAAAAAGAGACTTTAGCTACTTTATCAGAGGTTAGGGTTTGTACAGTTAATATAATTAATATTACAGCTACTATAAAAAGTAAAAAACCGCCTGGAAAGCCTTTTTTGGGTTCAGGTCTATTTTTATTGTCATTCATAAAAACTCTTATATTTTTTTATTAATTTTCAACATCTTAGAGAATAAAATTAAACCACGTTGTGCTTATTTTGTAAAGCTATAGGAGTGGTTTAAAGTTTCTTCCTCTAATTTAGACCTATAACAAAATGTTTTGTTTTTTCAAAAGTTTATTTTAATAATAATGATATTTGCCAAATTTCACTATTATCTAATTTAGTTTTTTTAGCAGATAAAAAATCGTAAGTGCCTTTATTTTTGTTATATAAGACAGGGATATGTCTTCTTAAAAAAGATGGCACTTTAGCATTTTGCATAAGTTTTTTTAATCTATTATCTACTTTTGGCAGAGCTATAAAATATTTATCTTTAGGAACATAAATCTTTAATTTATTATTAAAAAAATCTTGCCAGGTGCTGTTTTTTAAAGCTTTATTGACTTTTCGAATTTCAACTTGCCAATTGCCTAAATTAAACCGGCCTTCTTTTAACAAAGTTTTTGTATTAAACAACTTAAAATCTTTTTTAAGGATAAAAAAATAGCCTCTATCTGCAAAAAGATTGGCATTTTTTAATTTTAATCTCAAATTGGCTTTTTTTTCTAAAAGCCAGAAACTCAATTGATCGATAACATCTCTAGATAGATCAACCATTTGCTTATTTGATATTTTTTTTAAAATATATTTTAGCTCCAAAGCATGCTCTATCTCATTTAGATCAATGCAGACACCCAAAGGGAGCTTCTTTAATTTACTAAAAAAGGGGTTAAGCTTTGTTTCTAAATAAGCATCTAGCTCTTTGGATCTAATCGATAACATTTTTAGATTGTTTTCTATTTGCTTATTAAAATTTTTCTTAAGATAGGGAAAGATGTCACATCTCATCTTCGCTCTTAAATATTTTGTGTTTTCATTAGTAGCATCACTAAAATAGGTAATTTCGTTTATCTTTAAATACTTAATTAATTCTTTTCTTGAAACATCTAAAAGAGGCCGCCATATGGTCATTGAGTCGCGTTTTGATATTTCACTCATCGAGGTTAAATTAAATAGATTAGCGCCCTCTAAAATCCTTTTCAAGACCGTTTCCGCTAGGTCATCTTTTTGATGAGCGAGCAAAAGAGCCCCAAAGTCATATTTTGTGCAAAGTTTTTTAAAAAATTTAAACCTCTCTTCTCTAAAGGCATTTTCAAGATTTTTAGCCTTTTTAAGTTTTAACTTTTTAAAATGAAAAGTAATATTTAATTTTTTCATTCTTTTTTTAATTATTTCACTCTCTATAGCACTTTCTTCTCTCCAACCATGATCAATAGTCGCTACATGTAGATTTAAAGTATAAACATCTCTATACTTCAAGAGCAGGTCTAACAAAGCCGATGAATCTATCCCACCAGAAAACCCCAGCAAAATAGGTTTTTTTAAATCTAAATTTTTAGATAAAAATTTTTTCAAAACATCAAAAATATCCATATATCTACTAAATAAAATTAAAATATTATAAACTGATGATCATTATACCATTAAAAAAGGAAAAAATGCTAGATGCCAATACTCTGGAGGTATCTTTTTAAAGAATACATAAAGGTGTTTTTTTTAAGTGTTTTAGCCTTTATTTCAGTTTTATTAATAACAAGACTAAAACAGATAGCAATTTTTGCAACTCTCGCCTCTGATATGTATAGCTTATTATTGTTCATCCTCTATCAAATACCGCATATCTTGCCGATTGCTATTTCAATATCCTGTTTGATATCTTCAATAATCTTGTTTCAAAGAATGTCCATTATGCATGAGCTAACAGCTTTTAGATCATGTGGTATTTCTTTAAAGGAGCTTCTCTCTCCTCTCTTACTTCTCGGTATTGTCTTAACAATAACAACATTTTTTATCACCTCTGAGCTAACCCCTAGATGTCGTTATAAATCCAAAGAGCTTTTTTATAAAAACACCTCTATGAACCCATTAGTCCTTCTTCAAAGAAGACAAAAGATGTCGAACATAAAAGATTCGTATGTTGAGATATCAACACAAAATAACGATATGCTCGCCAAAGATATTTTATTTATTTCCCCTAATAAATCTAATGCCAGACTCTGCATGATGATGGCCCAATATCTCAAACTAGAAGAGGATAACTTAATAGGAAAAAATGTTACTTTGATATCCTATATAGATTCTAATAAAGATCAAAATTTTGATAATTTGTTGATTGAAAATCAATCTGATATGTCAACGAAAGCTGATGCTATTACCCAATTTATTAAATCTAAAGAATGGGATATGAATATCTCTTCTATGCCAATTAAGATGTTACTTATCCAAGCTAAACAAAAAGTTAATAAAAAAAGATTTGATAGAGCTGATATGGAAATCGCAAGAAGGGTTAGCTTTGCCCTCGCCGCTTTAAGCTTTACCTTGATTGGGATAAGCTTTGGTATTTCTATTAGTCGGCTGACTTCTAAAAAAAATATCTTAAGAGTTTTTTCTCTCTCTTTATTAGTCTTGCTTAGTTTTACCGTTGGTAAAGCTTTAAAAAAGCACCCCTTTTTTGCAATCGCAGCTTATATCTTACCTCACATAATTGTTATCACCTTAACTATTTTGAAACTTAAAAAAGTATCGAGAGGTTATGAATGATTTTATCTAAAATTTGGGAAAGAAAAATATTTTTAAATATTTTAAGACTTACCTGTTTTTTTTTAGCTTCAGTATTCATAGTTGTCATTTTTATCGATTTATCTATTCATGGAGCTAAAATATTTTCCCATTCTAAAACCTCTCTTCAAATTATTTTAAAATACTATCTGAACCTTTTTTTCATTCAATATAATCTTTTTCTAGCGCTGACTTTTATGTTAGCTATCATCAAGATACTATCTGATATGAACATCCATCATGAGCTAACGGCTCTTCGTATGGCCGGCATCTCTGCTAAAATGATCTCGAGGCCCTTTATAATCTTAGCAATTTTATTTACGTGTTCTTCATATTTAAACTATCAATATCTCTATCCAAATGCTTTAAACTTCAAAGATAATTTCAAAGAAAAGTTTTTGAAAAAAACGACTTACAAAAAAAAGCTGCTTCCAAACGTTATTTATCTTGAAGATTCAACAAAAATTGTTTATCAAAAATATGATCTAGCTAAAAAAACTCTCTTTGATGTTTATTTTATCATCAAATCAAACTCTGATATCTGGCATGCTAAATATCTTTACTTAAATGAAAATGAAGCTATTGGCAATTATGTCGATCACCTAGTCAGAAAAGATGATTTTTTTGAAAAAGAGAATTCCTATCTAACCTATGAATTCAAAGATATTAAATTAAATAAAAACACAAATATGTTGGTTCCATTTGAAAATAGAACTATTTCATCTCTTTATAAACAATGCATCGCTCCAACAATCTGCCAAAAAGAAAAAAATGAGCTCTTGTCTTACTTGAACTTTAAACTCGCTATGCCGCTGACTCCCATTTTGATTGTTATAGCTATCTTTCCTTTTCTTATCGCCTTTTCAAAAAATATCTCTATATTTTTTATCTCCGCCTTCTCAATTTTTGGATTTGTAATCTTTCATACTTCAATGGAGTCAGCTCTTATTTTAGCTGAAAACTCAGCAATATCCCCATATATCATCATGTGGTTACCACCTTTATTGATCTTTTCAATTTTTGGTAGAAAATATTTGAAAATCTAAAAAAAATTAAATACTTTGACAGATATTGAGATAGATTAATATAATTGAGCTATATTTGAGAGAAAACACTCTCAATAAAAGGAGAAAAACATGAAAACAGAGGAAAATCTAGACTATAAAAGCCAGTCTTTTGATTTTATAAAAGACTCTTCTAACAAATTTATTATCTTTACTTTATCTTTTTTTTCTCATTCTCATCATCATCATATTAATCTTCATTAAAATTTAATTTTAACTTAGCAGTTTTGATAAGTTAAATATTCTTAAAAGAATATTTTTTAGCTCATTAAAGTTTTTTTTAAGTATATCAAAGTTTTTAAACTTTTTCTCATCAATCTGCCACAAGTAAATATTATTAACAAAAATATAAAGGATTTTAATATGAATATTTCACTTTTTATGACAGTAGCTGCAATTTTAGGCAGCATATATATATGGATTGGCAAATCAGCTTCTAAAAACTTAAAAACAAATGATGATTATTATTTGATGGGAAGAAGCTTGAGTTACTTTCAACTAGCTTTAACCCTACTTGCCACCCAACTAGGTGGAGGCACTCTTATTGGAGCTGCTCAAGAAGCCTATCAAAAAGGTTGGATAGTCTTACTTTATCCTCTGGGAAATTGTCTGGGATTTTGTTTTCTTGGAATAAAATTTGGAGGAAAACTGCGAGACTTAAATATTTCAACTATTGCTGAAATTTTTGAAAAAATCTACTCCTCTCGTCCACTGAGGTATATCGCCTCATCACTATCTATTATCGCCCTTTTTTTTATTCTAACAGCTATGGTAATAGCGGCAAGATTCTTTTTTGCATCGATGGGACTTGAAAACCCATTAATTTTTATTATCTTTTGGTCGATTCTCATAGCATACACAGTTATGGGAGGATTAAAAGCTGTTGTTAATACAGATATTTTACAAGCTCTTTTCATCATAGGATCTATTGCAATCGCATTTTTTAGTATCAAGTTTACCTCTATATCCAAGCCCCTACCAGAAATAACGACAAGTTTTGGATTCTCAAAAGTTCCGTGGATCGGTTGGCTTTTCATGCCTCTTCTATTTACTTTGATTGAACAGGATATGGGTCAAAGGTGTTTTGCAGCTAAAAACTCAAGAATAATTCCTTTTGCGGCCATAACAGCAGGAATTTCATTATTTATATGTTCTTCTGTCTCAATTTATTTTGGAATACTTGCTAAAAGGTATAATCTTCAATTTTCTGATGGAGCTAGCATTTTACTAGAATCTGTCAAAACCTTCACAAATCCATTAGCAACAACTTTGTTTATGGGCGCTATTTTTATGGCTGTTATTTCAACAGCAGATTCTATTTTATGCGCAATCAGCTCAAATTTATCTTATGATTTTTTATCATCTAAAAAAATTAAAACCAATAAACAACTTCGACTCTCTAGATTACTAACTTTAGCAACGGGTTTATTGTCTTTGGCGATTGGGTTTTTCTTCAACAATGTTGTAGGTATGCTAATTCTATCTTATGAATTATCCGTTTGTACTTTATTTATTCCTATCATCGCAGCTATTTTGATGAAAAAGCCATCCAAATTAGCCGCTTTTTTATCAATTATTGCAGGAGGTTTAGGATTTATAACTTTTCGTTTTATTTCCACTCCGATTCCAAAAGAGCTTTTAACTATTTCTTTGAGCTTTTTAGGATTTATAGTTGGGCAAAAAATTACTAATAAATCAGTTATTACAAAAGAGGTTGTAAATGAAGACTAAATCAATTGGAATTATCTCAGGGGCAGGCCCCATGGCAGGGGTCTTATTAACTAAAAAAATTATTGAACTTTGTCAAAAAAAGTATGGTTGCATTGATGACAAAGATTTTCCAAAAATAATACTTTTTAGCTACCCATTTTCTGAGATGCTAAAACCTAATACAAAAAACCAAAATGAAAAAAAGGTTAAAAAAGAACTAAAAGATGCTATCGATTTTTTAATCGATAGCAAATCTGATTATATAACAATCGCTTGCAATACTCTGCATGCCTTTTTAAATAGCAATAAAGCTGATGATAGATTAATCAATTTGATTTTTGAAACTAAAAGATTTTTATTTAAGAAAAATCTTTCAAAAGTTTTGATCCTTTCAACCAAAACATCTGCTTTAAAAAATATATTTGATTTTGATAAAACCAAGCTATTATCCAAACAAGATCAAAAATGGATAGATAAGTTAATTGAAAAGATTTTAAGTGGCTTTTTTTCTTTAAAAGATCAAAAGAGACTTGAAAATTTTATCTTTAAACAAATCAAAAAAGATCCATCTATCGATTGTGTCCTACTTGGTTGCACTGAGCTTTCAGTTCTGATGGATGATTTTTTAAAAAAAATCTCAAATATCAAAATCATTGATCCATTAGAAATCATTTCAAAAAAACTTTGTAAATTAATTTTTACAACAAACCAAAAAGGAGAAAAAAAATGTCTGCAATAAATGGCTTAATATCAAAGCCACAACAAATACAAGAAGAAGATCAAATAAAAATTTCTGTTCGATTCCGTCCTATGATCGGCGAAAAAAACAGAAAAGATGAGTTAACAAAAGAGCTAGAAAGTCTCGCTAACCCCCAAATAATAACATGGTTTATGGGACGCGCATCTCTCAGAGAGGATTGGTTTAAATGCTTGTCAGAAGAGTTTATAGATGCAATTAGAAAAGTATCTACAACTACTTCGAAAATCTATCTTTATGATATCGCCAAATGGCAATCATCCAAATCTGATCCAACAAGGGAATATACATCAGCTGAATTTAAAAGAATCAAAGATCTTAAACAATCTGATATTGTTTGTTTAAACTCAGGCGAATTTTTTAAATTTTTAAAATCTTATACTCTTAAAGATAAAGAGAGTACAAATTTTATTAATTATATAAATGATATTATCTGGAAAGAGCGTCCCTT
The DNA here is from genome assembly GCA_011064745.1 of Candidatus Anoxychlamydiales bacterium. Lineage (GTDB taxonomy): Bacteria > Chlamydiota > Chlamydiia > Chlamydiales > SM23-39 > JAAKFJ01. Next base: position 9,344 of record JAAKFJ010000033.1, read on the forward strand.
CATCTGGGATATAAGCTTAAAAAAATCAAAAGTTACACCTCCAAAAAATACTACTCTGTCTCAATGGTGTGGTAATTGGCCTATTTTAAAAAATATTTTAAACCAAAAGGTAGATCTAACCTATTCAGGACTGCAATATTTAGAAGGTTATTTTTTAATCCAAAAAATGATAAAAGATCTAATCAATAGCAAAAAAGCATCTGATGAAATCAATTTGGTTTTTTTACTGCCAAATGATGAAATAAATTATTATTTAGATGATGATAAAAGTTTTGAAAAAGATGTTAAAAATATGCTAGCTAAACAAAACTTAGTTTCTTCGAATATGAAAATTACAATAACTTTTATTCCCTTTAACTGGGAAAATGACCTAAGCAAAAGACCTTATTTATTCAACAGCGAAAAACCTCTGACAATCAAAAATATGTCAGATTTAGACATATTAAAGGTGTGATCAATATGCATAAAAACTTAAGCTGAATATATTCAAGAAAATAGAAAAATTGCATATAGAAGAATTGCTCTTGCGGGGTATAGACTCTCGGATATTTTAAATGAAGTTTTTGCTGACTAATTACTTTATTAAAAAGTTCATTAGACCATTTCTTTTGCCTCAGGTAAATCGCAAGCAAATATTGGGTGTTTTTTTGTAAATGTTTCTAGATCTTTAAAAGCTTTTTCCTTCTCTGATTTAACTAATTTAGAATCACTTTCAATTTTTAAAATATCATTATATCTTTTCAAAAGAGCTTGAAATTCATTTTTATTTCTTATTTGTTTTTTTAAACTTTTTACCTCTAAAATTGAAATCTGCATAACAAAAGCAGATCCTTCAGAAGAATTTTTTCTTAAAAGAACTCTAAGTTTAGGATCTCTATTTGAATCTAAGATAATAAAAAAATGAAAATCATCATTTTTCACATCATCTTCCACACTCCAATTTGAGGGTAATATTGCCCACACTAAATTATTATCTTCTTCACTATCTTCAGTTTTTACTTCTTCTAATTGAATACCAAATTTTGAATAATCTATCTTTTGTAAGTTATCAAAGTTTCTGGCTTGAGTTGAATATTTTCCACTTTTAAAGGGCAGCTGAACTCTAATTCTTTCTCCATCTTCAGTTTCTAACTTTTCAATTTCTCTCCAATGTGAATCAGAACTAGATCTCCCAGTTTTAGTAATTGCTGTTGCCATAGATTTACCGATACAAGTTATTGCTAAAGGATGTTTATATATATGAATATACATAAAATTGCAAATTGAAAACTATTTTGATTGAATTTAAGATACGCTCTTTTTTTCTCTGATGTTCTTTCTTTTCTCGGCATCTAGATATCTCTGTTTCTCATCTAGAGAATAAGGTATCACTTCAGGAATTTCAATATCATCTATGGTTTTAAAGATAAAATAAGCTGATAGAATCTTTTTTTGCTCTAAAGATCTAAAATCTTCAGCAATAACGGTTGAACCCACCTCTAATATATTATCCTCTATCCAAACATTATTAACTTGGACTTTACAAATTAGGATATCCCCTCTTTTGATAGGAGCAAAATATCTGAGTGAATCTACAGCAACAGTATTACATTTGATTTCAGAGTGAGATGTAGCCACTTCTCTTGCTATATCATTTACCAGATTTAAGACCCTACCCCCGAAGATGACTTCATCTAATGAGGTATTGCCATCAAATATCTTGATTTTATGGTTATCAATCGCAGTTTCACTTGCGGGTTTTCCTTGTCTGTCTTTTTGGATGATCTGCAAATTTCGACTCCTTTAATCTTCTTAATAAGGATATCTTGGAATTTGTAGCAATAAAAAAATTAATATTTAAAAAAAAAGGGCTTTGGGAAGAACTTCCCAAAGACCCTTAGATAAACAAGGAGGAAGAAAAATCTTTTAACGTTTAGAAAACTGAAAACTCTTTCTAGCGCCGGCAAGACCGTATTTTTTACGCTCTTTTTTACGAGGATCTCTGGTCAAATATCCAAGTTCCTTCAACGACCCTCTAAAGTCTTCATTTTCTTGAACTAAAGCTCTTGCAATACCAAGGCGAGTAGCTACGGCTTGGGCTTCAATTCCCCCGCCTTTAGCTCTTATAATTAGATCGTATTTACCATTTAAATCGAATTTAACAAGTGGAGATAGGATAACTTCTCTTTGAAAAGCTAATGGAAAATATTCTTCGAGTGTTTTTCCATTGATATCAATATTACCTTTCCCTTTTCTAAGTCTGACAGATGATACAGCAGTTTTTCTGCGTCCGACTCCAATAGTTTCTTTTATCTGCTTTTTCGCCATTTTTTATCTTACCTGGTATTAAATATTTACTACCATTGGCTGTTGAGCTTGCATATTATGCTCAGAGCCAATGAAAATATGTAATTTTTTTAATTGTTGTCTTGCTAGTTTAGATTTTGTTTGCATCATTCCTTTTACAGCGTGGAAGATGATATATTCAGGTTTCTTTTTTAACATTACTCTATATGGAGTTTCTCTAAGACCACCGAGGAAACCAGTATGTCTTCTATAAACCTTTCTAGCCTCTTTAGAACCTGTTACTTTAATCTTTTCAGCATTAATGATAATCACAGTATCGCCAGTATCAACATTAGGTGTATAATCAGGCTTATGTTTGCCTCTTAAAATCTTGCTTATTTCGCTAGCAAAACGTCCAAGAGTTTTTCCTGATGCATCAAATAAATAGCATTTTCTATTCTTGAGTGCTTCTTCTTTTGTAACAAACTTTGTCTTATTTTGATTCTTATTCATTTTTTTATTTTACACTAAACTGCTTAACAATATGATTATGAGAATAGATTGATTGATATATTTTTGCCAAGCTTTTTTTTTCTTTCTTTGTAATACAGTTGCTTCTTTAAAAAAACTTAGCATTTAGTTTAAACTTTTTAGATAAAATTAAAAAATTAACTTCACTAAAGTTATTTCATGAAAAAATTAAATACTTATTATATACGTACCTATGGTTGTCAGATGAATGAGCTCGATTCAGAGATTTTATCTACCCAATTAGAAAATAGAGATATCAAAAAAGTTGAAAAAGAAGATATAGCTGACTTAATAATACTTAACACCTGCTCGATTAGAGATGCAGCTGAACAAAAGGTTTTAGGCAAACTTTATGAATATAAGAAAAGTAAAGATAAAATTATTGGCATATGTGGCTGTATGGCCATGTCAAAAAAAGAAGAGTTATTAAAAAAATTTAAACATCTAGACTTTATTTTAGGCACCAATAATCTATTAGATTTAAATAATGTTTTAGATGATCTTATTATCAAAAAGAATATTCAAAGAAAAAAAATTGATACTACTTATGAAAAAGGTTTGGATAATTTTTTTGCTAAAAGAGTCAATAAAATTAAAGCCTCCATCTCTATTATCAGGGGCTGCAATAATTATTGTTCATATTGCATCGTTCCTCAAACTAGAGGCAAAGAGGTCTCAAGAGATTATAAAAGCATCATAAAAGAGACTAAACACCTGGCCAACCTGGGGTATAAAGAAATCACTCTCCTCGGTCAAAACGTCAACTCATATGGTCTTGATAAACCTGAATGGAAAATACATTTTTCTGATCTTTTATATGAACTAGATAAGATAGAAGGTATCGATAGGATTAGATTTATGACCTCTCATCCTAAAGATATAACTAAAGAATTAATGTATGCGATCAGAGATTTAAAAAAAGTTTGTGAATTTGTTCATTTTCCCGTCCAATCCGGTTCTGATGAAATATTGAAAAAGATGAGAAGAACTTATACCTCAGAGTACTACTTAACCCAAGTAAATCTTTTAAAAAGTATCGTCCCAAATGCCACCATCGGTACAGATATAATAGTTGGGTTCCCCAATGAAACAGATGAGGACTTTAATCAAACCTATAAGCTCTTTGATAAAGTTAGCTTTGATACAGCCTTTATATTTGCGTATAGCCCAAGACAAAAAACCTATGCCGCTAGATTAGAAGATAACGTCCCCAATGAAATAAAACAAATCAGGTTAAAGAAGCTTTTAAGCCTTTTCCATGAAACTTTAAAAAAGAAATACCAAAACCTCATCGGTTCTAAACAAGAGGTCTTAGTAGAGAGACACAATAAAGATGGACTATTTTTAAAAGGCCGCACTAGAACCTTTGAAAAAGTAATATTTAAAGGTGATCCTAAGTTAATAGGATCTCTTCAAATCATTAACATTGAAGACTTTAGTCACCAAACTCTTAAAGGTCACATTTCTTTAACCTAAATCTCTGTAAATTAACTATTTACAATGAGATGTTTTAATTGATTCTTTTGAATTAAAATGTTATAATTTGTAATTAAATTATTAATAATAATTAAAATATAAGGAAGAAAATAATATGAGCATTTATGATCAAACTCTTAGAGCTCTT